>CALELW010000057.1 GCA_937902905.1 uncultured Clostridium sp.
CACTTCACCCAGATAACATGGCAGCAGGTCCTGCTTCTTATGGTATGACAGATACATTAGGACGTATGCACAGTGACGCACAGTTCGCTGGTTCTTCTTCCGTACCTGCTCACGTAGAAATGATGGGACTTATCGGTGCAGGTAACAACCCAATGGTTGGTATGACCGTAGCCGTAGCCGTTTCCATTCAGGAAGCAGCAGAAGCTGGTAAATTCTAATTCTGGAAATATTATTTGCAGATAATAAATTATAGTGAGAGGAACTTGTCAATTTGTTTTGTCAAGTTCCTCTCATTTACTTTAACAAATTTACAGACAAAAGTTTGTAAGTTATTTCTAAAATTCATATCATTAGCGTTCCAGTAATTTAACAGAATCCAGTTATCTTAACGTGGGTTTTGAGTGCGTCAGCAGGAGGTACTGGTAGTTTCAGTACCCCTGCTGCTACGCATCTCAACAAGCGGGAGCGCCCACGAGAAGGTAACCGGATTCTGTTAAATTACGGAAATACATAATATGAATTTACTTCTTTAACTTCCTTATCTTCCCAGAAGCAATTTCTTTCCACAAAGTAGGATGGAACAGAAGGAGAAGCGGGAACAATTCCAATCGTCCGGCAAGCATATCAAACATCAGTACAAATTTGGAAAATCCGCTAAACAGACCAAAGTTCTGGGTAGGGCCAACCAGTTCAAGACCGGGACCAATATTATTAATTGTAGCTGCCACAGCAGTAAAGTTCGTAATTAAGTCATTTCCATCAAAGGAAATCGCAAACACAGAAAACGCGAACAGAATCATAAAGGTGATAAAATACACATTCGTTGCTCGAACCACCTCATGTTCTACCGTTTTGTGCTCGAAATTGATTTTCTTAACACTTTTCGGGTGAATATAAGCATTCAATTCTTTTTTCACAGTCTTGCAAAGAATTACAAAACGTGACACCTTGATTCCACCGCCGGTACTGCCTGCGCAGGCACCGACAAACATCAAGAGAACTAATATTGTTTTACACGTCTGCGACCACAAGTTAAAATCAATGGTTGAATAACCGGTTGTTGTAATGATGGATGCCACCTGGAAAGAAGCGTGGCGCAGGGCATCAAAAATACCGGCAGAGGTATGCAGAATCTGCATGGTAATAATCGCAATGGAAACGAAGATGATTAAAAAGTAATACCTGACTTCTTCCATGCGGAATGCCTTTTTGAATTTGCGGTATAAAATCAGATAAAAGGCATTAAAATTCACACCAAACAAAATCATAAAAATAGTAACAACCCATTGTAAATAAGCCGAATAACTGCCCATACTGTCATTTTTAATTCCAAAACCACCGGTTCCTGCTGTACCAAAACTGATGGTGAGGGAATCAAACAAAGGCATGTTGCCAAGGAGAAGTAAAACAATCTCAATGATGGTAAGTGTCAAATAAATAATATAAAGAATCCGTGCGGTTGAACGGACTTTTGGTACCAGTTTTTCTACAGATGGTCCCGGGCTTTCTGCACGCATCAGATTGATATGAGAACCGCCGCTCAGTGGAATGACAGCAAGCAAAAAGACCAAAACACCCATGCCGCCAACCCAGTGGGTAAAACTGCGCCAGAAAAGTGAGCAGTGGGAAAGTGCTTCCACATTACTTAAAACACTGGCACCGGTTGTTGTAAAACCTGAAATCGTTTCAAACAGGGCATCCGGTATGGATGTGATTTCACCTGTCAGTAAAAACGGAATGGCACCAAAAAAACTGAGCACAATCCAGCTTAAGGATGTGGCAACACAGCCTTCTTTTAAATAAAAAACATGATTTTTCGGTTTCCGGAAAGAGAGGAGTACACCAAGAAAGATGCACAGCGCGGAAACAGAAAGATAACATAAGCCCTCCGGTTCGCGGTAAATAGCAGCTACAATGGAAGGAATCAGTAAAAGGGCTGCCTCAATCTTTAAAATATATCCGACAATATAGCGGATAATTGATGTATTCATAATTCATTAACTCCTTATAATATCCTGTATTTTATCTAAGCCGGTATGAGTTGTAACAATCATAACGGTATCGCCAACTTCAATAGTGTCCAAACCACTTGGAATTTGAACTTTGCCGTTTCGATAAATAAAGGAAACAAGCAAATCATTTTTTAACATTAAATCCTTCAGTGGAATACCGGTAACAGAAGATAGTTCATTAACGCGAAATTCAATGGCTTCTGCGCGGTTATCAAACATATGATATAAAGTTTCAATATTACTGTTTGTCGAATTCTTTTTCGCACGTACATAGGCAATAATCGCTTCAGACGTAATGTAACGTGGATATATTACACTTCCCAAATCCAGTTTACTAATTACATTTTTAAAAGTGCTTCGATTGATTTTGGTTATCAATTTTGCTTTGGAAACTTGCTTTGCATGGAGTGTCAGCATAATGTTTTCCTCATCGATACCGGTCAGCGGAATAAATGCCTGTGTATATTCAATTCCCTCTTCACGCAAAACTTCCTCATCTGTGCCGTCTCCATTAATAATAATTGCTTCCGGCAGTATAATACTTAATTCCTCACAGCGTTCCTTATTCTGCTCGATAATTTTCACATCGATTCCCATTGCAATTAATTGTTTGGCTAAATAATAAGAAGCCTTTCCACCACCGACAATCATGGCATCTTTTACCTGTTTAGTTTTAAAGCCGATTTTTTTCAGGAAACTGCGAATGTGGCGTCTTGGAGCAACAAAAGAAACAATATCGTTCTTTGCTATTTGAAAATTACCGCCTGGAATGTAAACCTCACCTTCGCGTTCGATGGCGCAGATAAGAATTTCATTTGTAATACTTTTTCCTAAGGTGGCAATTGTCATTCCGTCCAAAAGATTTCCTTCCGGAATCTTGAATTTTACAATTTCGGCCTGACCATGAGCAAAAGAGTTTACCTCTAATGCTGTTGGCAGATAAAGAATACGGGCTGTCTCAAGGGAAGCTTCTAATTCCGGATTAATAATCATGGTGAGACCAAGTTTTTCTCTTAGGTATCCGGCTTCTTTACTGTAATCCGGTGTGCGGACACGGGCAATTGCAGCACAGTCACCAACTTGTTTGGCAACCGTACAGCATAACAGGTTTAATTCATCAGAAGCTGTTACTGCAATAATTAAATCAGCGTTTTCAATTCCGGCCTCCATCTGTACACTGTAACTGGCACCGTTTCCGACCAGACCCATAATATCATACAGATTGGACATTTCCTGAACCTTCGCTGCATTTTTATCAATAATGGTAATGTCATGGCCTTCTTTACTTAATTGTTCGATTAGGGTCATTCCAACTTTTCCACATCCAACAATAATAATATTTAGGCCATTTTTAGATTGCATCTTATTACTGATTTTCATAATAATCTATACCTCCAAAAGTCTGTATCTATTATAGCACGAACGAAAAAAAATACAACCATAGGAATTTAATTGTAAATGTCACATTTTAACATGGTATTGTCACAAAAAAATCTAGAAAAAATATTACAAAGATAGTACAATATAGAAAAAATAGGAGGATTGTATATATGAACTTAAAGAAACCGCCGATGGGCTGGAATAGTTATGATTATTATGACACGACCGTAAATGAGGAGCAGGTTCGGGCAAACGCCGATTATATGGCGGCTCACTTAAAGGAATATGGATGGGAATATGTAGTTGTTGACATTGCCTGGTATTCCTATGAGGCCGGTGAGCAGAGAGAACGGTTTCAGTATGTTCCGTTCTGCCGTGTGGAGATGGATGAATATAGTCGCTTATTGCCATGTATTAAACGCTTTCCATCCTCTGCGGATGGCAAAGGTTTTGGACCATTGGCAGATTATGTGCACGGTCTTGGACTGAAATTTGGAATTCATATTATGAGAGGAATTCCACGTCTGGCTGCGTATAAAAGAACGAAAATTTTTGGAACTGATAAAACAGCAAATGAAATTGCAGACGCTTATTCGATTTGCGGCTGGAATCCTGATATGTACGGCGTAACACCGGGCGTTGAGGGAGCACAGGAGTATTATGATTCCATTGTTTCCCTTTATGCGGACTGGGGAGTTGATTTTATCAAATGTGACGATATCTGCCGTATGGATGCACACTCATCAAAAGAGGAGATTAAAATGCTTCATCGGGCGATTGAAAAATGTGGCAGAGATATTGTGTTAAGTTTGTCACCGGGACCGGCGCTTGTAGAGGAAAATGAGTTTTATCATGAAAATGCCAATATGTGGCGTATTACCGATGATTTGTGGGATAACTGGGGTTCACTCCGTGATATGTTTGACCGCTGTCACAATTGGCAGGGGCTGAACAGAGAAGGTGGGTATCCGGACTGTGATATGCTTCCATTTGGAATGATTGGAAAGGGCTTTGATGATGAAAGAAAGTCGGCACTTACCTATGATGAGCAGAAGACAATGATGACACTTTGGTGCATGTTCCAGTCACCGCTTATGCTGGGGGCGGAATTAACCAAATTAGATGAAGAAACGTTATCTCTGTTGTGTAATAAAAAGGTGCTTGCATTGCTTGAATTGCCGGCAGGACAGGCAAAAGAGATATTTAGAGATGATACGGTGATTGCGTGGAAAACAGGAAATTATGCTGCTATTTTCAATGTGTCCGGTTTTGACTGTATGGTAAATATTAGTGAATTACTTGAAATTCAGGAAAAAGAATCCGCAAGCGACTTATGGACGGGAGAAAAAATCCAAACAAAACAAAAGACAAAAATCCCTGCACATGGCTGTGTTCTTTTGGAAATTTAGTATAAAAAAAGCAAGTCTGCATATGAGGCTTGCTTTTTTATTCTCTTAATTATTTTGCGGTTGTAAACCAAGTGTAAGTATTCTTACCGGTCTGAATACGATAGGTATATGGGGCAAATCCTTTATTTACTAAGACTGCCTTGCCACAAGTTATCGTGTTGCCCGGAGATAACAGCACCTGACCTAAATCATCGACATCTTCAAAGAAGAATCCCCAATCTAAGTTTGTCATCTGTTTCGTAGAGTTTGCTCCGAAGATATTGTAGTAGTAATTAAAAACATCTTTGGCTTTAATTGTCTGTGTACCCGAATGATAGGTAATCTTAAAGCGGAAATACAAATATTCCTCATTTGCCTTTGGTACTAAATTGGACGAATTTTTTTTCGCTAATTTAGCGGATTCGGCACCGGAAGCAAAAGATTCTAACTGCATGGAAATTTTTCCAATCTTTTTGCCTTCCTCATAGAAGGTAAAGGAATTGTTGTTATAAGCGGATTTTGGACTTGCCTTTGTTCCCTTTCCCAGTGGACGGTTTTTTACTGTCAGCCGGCAAACCAGTTTTTTGCTGCCGGTTTTTGCTGTAATTTTAGCCTTTCCCGCTTTTTTGGCAACTACTTTTCCTTTGGATGAAACAGTTGCAACGGATTTTTTACTGGAAGTCCATTTTACTTTGCCGGAAGCTTTTTTCACTTTTAATGTGTAATTACTTCCAATGTAAAGCGTTAATTTGGATTTATTTAGCTTTGGTGCCGCTGCCTTTGCAGTCGAGACATCAGTCAATGTACCGAGCAGTAAAACGGCGGTTAGTATTTTAGCCATCTGTTTTCTCATTTTGTGTCCCTCCTTGACTTAATTATCTGTATTCTACACCATAAATGTGGAAAAGACAAGGCAGATAGGAACTTTTTTGTGGCAAAATATGTGCAATTATGCTAAGATAGGGATAGATTTGAGGTAGGAAAGGAAAGAATTACTATTATGTCAGTTATTGGAAAAGATCATATAAGAAATTTTTGCATTGTAGCACATATTGACCATGGAAAATCAACGCTTGCCGATCGTATTATTGAACGGACCGGACTGCTTACAAGCCGTGAGATGCAGGCACAGGTGCTTGACAACATGGAATTGGAGCGTGAACGAGGAATTACGATAAAATCCCAGGCGGTTCGTCTGGCGTACACGGCAAAAAATGGAGAGGAATATTTATTTAACCTGATTGACACACCGGGACACGTGGATTTCAATTATGAGGTATCAAGAAGTCTGGCGGCATGTGAGGGAGCCATTCTGATTGTCGATGCGGCACAGGGAATTGAGGCGCAGACGCTGGCAAACTGTTATCTGGCAATTGACCATGATTTGGAAATTATGCCGGTTATCAATAAAATTGATTTGCCGAGTGCTGACCCGGAACGTGTAAAAAATGAAATCGAAGATGTCATTGGCATTGAGGCACAGGATGCGCCATTGATTTCCGCAAAATTAGGAACAAATATTGAAGAAGTGTTAGAGCAGATTGTGAAAAAAATTCCGGCACCGCAGGGCGATGATACAGCACCGCTTAAAGCGTTAATATTTGATTCGGTATACGATTCCTATAAGGGAGTTATTATTTTCTGCCGCTTATTTGACGGTACTGTGAAAAAAGGAACAAAAATTCACATGATGGCGACTGGTTTAGAAGAAGAGGTGGTTGAGGTTGGTACTTTTGGTGCCGGTCAGTTTATTCCCTGTGAGGAATTGACTGCAGGCATGGTTGGCTATATTACTGCCAGTTTGAAAAATGTAGAGGGAACACGTGTTGGTGATACGGTAACAGATGCTGAAAATCCATGCAAAGAGGCACTGCCGGGATATAAAAAGGTAATGCCGATGGTTTATTGCGGTCTTTATCCGGCCGATGGTGCCAAATATCAGGATTTGCGCGATGCATTGGAAAAATTGCAGTTAAATGATGCTTCGTTACAGTTTGAGGCAGAGACTTCGGTTGCCCTTGGATTTGGTTTCCGCTGTGGATTTTTAGGACTTTTGCATTTGGAAGTTATTCAGGAGCGTTTAGAGAGAGAATATAATCTGGATTTGGTTACAACAGCACCGGGTGTTGTTTACCATGTCTATAAAACAAACGGGGAAATGGTTGAAGTAACAAATCCTTCAAACCTCCCGGACCCATCCGAAATTGAGCATATGGAAGAACCGGTTGTGGATGCAGAGATTATGGTTACGACAGAATTTGTGGGAGCCATTATGAAACTATGTCAGGAAAGACGTGGTGTTTATCAGGGCATGGAATATATGGAAGAGACACGTGCACTTTTGAAATACACACTGCCGTTGAATGAAATTATTTACGACTTTTTTGATTCGTTAAAATCGCGTTCACGCGGTTACGCTTCCTTTGATTATGAGATGAAGGGCTATGAGACAGCAAGCCTTGTGAAATTAAATATCCTGATTAATAAAGAAGAAGTCGATGCGCTGTCCTTTATTGTGCATGAAAGTTCTGCTTATGAGCGTGGAAGAAAGATGTGCCAGAAATTGAAAAATGAAATTCCGAGACATCTTTTTGAAATTCCGATTCAGGCAGCCATTGGAAATAAAGTAATTGCCCGTGAAACGGTTAAGGCAGTACGGAAAGACGTTCTTGCTAAATGTTATGGTGGTGACATTTCCCGAAAGAGAAAACTTCTTGAAAAGCAGAAGGAAGGAAAGAAGAGAATGCGCCAGATTGGCAATGTAGAAATTCCGCAGAAGGCATTTATGAGCGTTTTGAAACTGGATGAGGAAGAATAAATGAGTACACTTGGTTTGTATCTTCACATTCCGTTTTGCGTGAAAAAGTGTAATTACTGCGACTTCCTTTCATTTTCCGCCGAAGAAGCGTTGAAAGATGAGTATGTAAAAGCACTTGCTATGGAAATGCGGCTTTGGAAAGATAAGGTGTCAAATGATGTAGTGGATACCATTTTTATCGGTGGAGGAACGCCGTCTCTTCTTATGGAGGGGCAGTTTGATGTTTTGCAAAATGAAATGGTAAAATCGTTTCATTTTGCAGATAAAATGGAATATACCATTGAATGTAACCCGGGTACGGTAGACGCTGAAAAACTGAAAAATTATAAAAAGGCTGGTGTAAACCGGATTAGTTTTGGACTTCAGTCGACGATTTCTTCTGAGCTTGCTTGTCTTGGCAGAATTCACAGCTATGACGATTTTTTGGTGAGTTTTCATCAGGCAAGAGAATGTGGGTTTACCAATATCAATGTGGATTTAATGTCCGCGATTCCTGAGCAGACTGTGGCAGGATATGAGCAGACATTGATGCGTGTGTGTGAACTTTCGCCGGAGCATATTTCCTCGTACAGTTTGATTTTGGAAGAGGGAACTCCGTTTTATGAAAAGTATGGAGAATGCCCGCCTGTTTCGGAAGAAGAGGACAGGCAGATGTATGAGCTGACGAAAGAGAGGCTGTCGGATTTTGGATATCACCGCTATGAGATATCCAATTATGCCAAAGCAGGAAAAGAGTGTGAACACAACAAAAAATACTGGAAACGTTTTCCTTATCTTGGACTTGGATTAGGAGCGTCATCGTGCATGCAGAATGTGCGCTTTTCCAATGAGCGAAATTTTAAGACTTATGGGCAGAAAATAAAGAATGGGAATTTGCCGGTTGTTGAAAAAGAGGAATTAACGAAGGAAGACTGCATGGCAGAGTTTATGTATCTGGGACTTCGGATGATGGAAGGTGTATCGAAAAAAACGTTTTATCGGAATTTTTTAGTACCGATGGAAACCTATTACCAAAGTTCCTTAGAAAAGTGCATCCGTGAAGGATTGATAGAGGAAAATGGTGACCGGTATTGTCTGACCGATTTTGGGATTGATGTCAGCAACCGTGTATTTGCAGAGTTTATATAACAAGGAGGGTTTATCATGGAGCAAAAAGTAAGAGAGTGTGTAAAACAAATTCGTAAAATTACAGATTTCAAGCCGCAGGTCGCTTTGATTTTGGGAAGCGGACTGGGAGCATTAGCCGATGAGATTGAATGCGTGGCATCCATTGATTACCACGAGATTCCGGGATTTCCGGTTTCTACTGTGGCAGGACATAACGGACGGTTTGTTTTTGGATTGATTGGAGACACGAAAGTAGTCATTATGCAGGGACGCGTCCATTACTATGAAGGTTATTCGATGGAGGATGTTGTTTTGCCGGTTCGTGTGATGTGTTTACTTGGAGCGAAAATCTTGTTTTTGACAAATGCAGCCGGAGGAATTAGTGAGAAGGTGGAGGCGGGAGATTTGATGATGCTGACCGACCAGATTAGTTCCTTTGTGCCATCTCCATTGATTGGAAAAAACGTAGATTCATTTGGCGTGCGTTTTCCATCCATGGATACAATTTATGATTTGGAACTACGGAAAATTCTCACAAAAGAAGCAAAAGAAAATGATATTGTTTTAAAGGAAGGTGTTTATCTTCAGACAACGGGACCTGCATATGAGTCACCGGCAGAGGTGAAAATGTTTGGTATGTTTGGTGCTGATGCCGTGGGAATGAGCACGGCGGTAGAGGCAATTGTCGGCAGACATATGGGAATGCGCGTGTGTGGTGTCTCCTGTATTTCAAATATGGCAGGAGGAACAGCAGCAAATCCATTGAGTCATGAGGAGGTC
>CALELW010000058.1 GCA_937902905.1 uncultured Clostridium sp.
AAGTAAATTTAGGAATTTACCAGTTGATTTTTCCGGTTTATTCGATTTGTTTTACAATTTATGCTGCCGGCATCCAAACAGCCGTTTCACAGTTAATATCGCATCAGCCCGAAAAAAATCATGGACAAATTATAAAAGCCGGTATTACACTTTCCTTTTGTCTGGCAGTCATTCTGTCAATTAGTATTTTTTCCTTCCGTACAGTAATAGCTCATTCTTTTTTAGGTGCAGATAAAACGGCACCGTTACTTTTTGTTTTGGCGTTTATCTTTCCTTATTGTGGTGTCACTTCCACAATCAATGGATATTTTTACGGAAAAAATAATGCTGCGATTCCGGCGGTCACGCAGATTATTGAGCAGTTAGTGCGGGTTATCTTTGTTGTCTCTTTTTGCTTTTATGATTTGCTCCCGGTTTCGTCTCTCATTTTGTCCGTAGCCGGACTCGTCATTGGTGAACTGGCAAGCAACTTTTATAATATGTATCATTTGATAAAAGAATCTTCTCTTACGCATTTATTTTGCCAAAAGGCTCAATTTGGTAATGTAATCCGTATGGCACTGCCACTTACCGGCACAAAACTAATTATTGCACTTCTTGGCAGTGTAGAATCGGTTTTCATTCCACCGATTTTATGTAAAGCAGGTTCTTCTTTGGAAGATGCTTTGGCAATTTACGGAATTTTGACCGGTGTTGTACTGCCTTTTATTCTTTTTCCGGGAACTATTACAAACTCGCTTTCTGTTCTTTTACTGCCTGCCATATCCAGAGCAAGTGGCAAAAAAGATAATCACCATGTGCGGCAGACAACTTCCGTTACGGTTCGTTATTCTTTGCTGCTTGGCGTGCTCACCTGTGCTGTCTTTTTAAACTATGGAATGGACCTCGGACAATTTGTCTTTCACAGTGAAAATGCGGGGAAACTTTTAACACTGCTTGCCTTTTTGTGTCCATTTTTGTATGTGACAACGACTTTAGGAAGCATCATCAATGGGCTCGGAAAAACGGTAATCACTTTTGTCTTTACCATAATCGGTCTTGTAATACGAATTGGCTGCTTGTTTTTTCTGGCACCTGTCTATGGAATCTTTGGCTATCTGTTTGGACTCTTGTGCAGCCAGATTGTCATCTGTTTGTGTCATGGAATCTATCTGATGAAGAAAACACAGATTACGATTCAGGTTACAAAATATTTTGTCTGGCCGTTTATCTTTCTTGTGAGCCTTCTCTATATCAGTAAGATATTCTGCCGCTTCCTGATACATCTGACAAATCACACGTATTTGTCGTACTTATCGCTGATTCCGGTTCTTTTTGCAGCCTTTTTGTATTTTTATCAGTGTGGTTTGATTTCAAAAAAGGATATTAAGCTTTTTCGTTAGCCTCTGCAATCATCTGAGCAAGTGTGGCTTCCTCAATAATCGGAACCGAAAGTTCTTTTGCTTTTTTGTTTTTAGAGGACTGGGAAGTGATATCATTATTCACCAGATAGCTGGTATTTTTGCTGACACTTCCTGCCACTTTTCCACCGAGTGATTCAATAATGTCTTTGCACTGGTTACGGTTATCAAATGTATTTAATGTTCCTGTGATAACAAAGGTAAGGCCGGCAAATGGCTGATGCTCTTTTTTCTCCGGATAAGAAACAATCAGCAGGTCATCTAAATTCTTTAACTGTTCCTGATTGTTTTTATCTGCAAAGTACCGAACAAAAGATTTTGCTAATACCTCTCCAATACCATCCACTTGAAGCAGGTCTTCTTCTGTGATTTCCTGCATCTTCGTAATCGGATACGGGTATTTTTCGGCAATAAGTTTTGCCATACTTAAGCCAATGCCCTTAATTCCAAGGCTGTATAGCAAATTGGCAAGTGGTATTTGTTTTGCCTTTTCTATAGACTCAATGAGATTGTCATAGGATTTTTCACCAAACCCTTCCATCTCAACGATTTTGTCCTGATATTTTTTCAAATAAAAAATGTCTGTCAATGAATGAATCATGCCATCTGCTACAAATTTTTCAAGTGTAGATTCCGATAATCCATCGATATTCATAGCATTACGGCTCACAAAATGTGTCAGCAATTTAATTTTTTTTGCATAACACTGTTCATTTGGGCAGAACAAAAAGACAGAACCATGTTCCTGCTCTAATGTCGTAGGCGCACCGCAGACCGGACATTTATCCGGAATGACACAGGTTCCGCTCTGTGTTTTATTTTCCTGTATCTGCGGAATAATCATATTGGCCTTATAGACTAGTATTTTATCTCCAATCCCTAATTTCAATTCTTTTAAAATACTCACATTGTGAACACTGGCACGGGAAACAGTAGTTCCTTCTAATTCAACAGCATCAAAAACGGCAACCGGATTAATCAGACCAGTACGCGAAGCACTCCATTCAATTTCCCGAAGCGTCGTTTCTGCCAGTTCATCCTGCCATTTAAATGCAATCGAATCATGAGGGAATTTGGCTGTACGTCCAAGCGTGGCACTATAGGCAACATCATCAAAGGTCAATACTAGACCATCACTTGGCAAATCGGATTGTTTTACATAATCCGAAAAATAAGTTATCATATCTTCTATGTTTGAAGCAGAAACTTCACGATAAGGCGCCACCTCAAAGCCCTGTTTCACAAGCCAGATAAGCCCCTCTTTTTTCTTTGTAAATGAAATCTCATCACCAATTGAAATAATATTATAGGCGTAGAAATGAACACGGCGTTTTGCAGTAATCTCGTTATTTAACTGCCGTACACTTCCGCTGCAGAGGTTTCGCGGATTTTTATACTGTTCTTCTACGTTTTCCTGCTTATTTAATTCTTCAAAATCGGAATATCGAATCAAAGCTTCACCGCGGACAATTAAAGTTCCGGTATACTGAATACGTCCCGGTATATTCACAAATGTTTTCGCATTATTCGTGATGACTTCTCCAATTTCACCATTTCCACGAGTCAGCGCTTTTACTAATTCACCGTTTTCATAAGTCAAAATAATGCTCAAGCCATCTAATTTCATCGACAAAAGACCCTGCTCGTTTCCAATCCATGCAACCAAATCCGCCGGTTCTTTTGTTTTATTCAGAGAAAGCATCGGTTGAACATGCTGTTCTTTTGGAAGTTCACTAATGGTTTCGTAACCAACATGAATGGTCGGGCTGTTATTCATCGTAATGCCGGTTTCTTTTTCTAATGCAAGCAGTTCATCATAAAGTTTATCATATTCAAAATTTGACATCACTTCACCCTGTCCCTGATAATATACTTTGGCAGCGTGATTCAGACGTGAAATTAATTCTTTCATGCGGGATACATTTTCCATTATTCTGTTTCTCCTTTATTCTGTGCCAGATTTTTCAGTGTTTTTACTTCGGATGGTGTCAGCTCACGCCACTTGCCGACAGGGAGCGAACCAAGTTCAATATTCATAATCCGGATTCTTTTCAAACTAGTGACACGATAGTCAAAATATTCACACATTCGACGAATTTGACGGTTTAATCCCTGCGTTAATGTAATGTAAAAGCAGTCTTTTCCCATCCGGCGTATCTTGCATGGTCTGGTTATTGTATCCAAAATCGGTACCCCCTGCGCCATTGCCTGCAATACAGAATCCGTAATTGGTTTATTTACATGAACAATATATTCTTTTTCGTGATAATTACTTCCCCGTAAAATATCGTCCATCAATTGTCCGTTATTTGTAAGAAGCAATAAACCGGTAGATTCTTTATCCAGTCTTCCTACCGGATAAATTCGCTCCGAAAAATTCAAGTAATCAATCACATTATCCTTATCAATTTTGCTTGTCGTGCACACAATACCGGCAGGCTTGTGAAAGGCAAGAAGATATTCCTTCTGACAGGGAGTAATTGTTGTATGATGAACCATCACTGTATCACCGGGCATTACTTTTGTTCCCATTGTTGCCAAAGTGCCGTTAATCCATACTTCTCCTTTTTCAATCAGCCGGTCAGCTTCCCGTCTTGAGCAGTAGCCGCATTGACTCATATATTTGTTAATTCGCGTACCTGTTTCCTGCATAGTTATCATCCTTTATTCTCTTTACTTAGGAATAAAATGGTACGTCTGACGATTCAAACGTACCATCTTTGTAATTCATTTTCTTTTGTCATTTTGCTGCCGGTGCACTACTTGCACTCGGAACGGAACTTGGTGCTGTACTCGGTGCGGTGCTTGGAGCAGTACTTGGAACTGCGGTTCCATTATTCGCAGCAGATGCTGCCGGTGACGCGGAAGCACTTTCACCATTTGCTGCCGCTTTAATTTCTTTTTGCATTTTCTGATAATACTGTTTAAAGGTGGCATCCTTTTCCAATATATCGGACATACTTTTGTTTACTTCCTGCTTCAATTTCTGAATTTCTTCGTTCTTATCTGCCAGGTTAATAAACTCTACTTCGGAATTATCCAAAGCACTAAAGTAAATGACATACTTTCCTTCGGATGTGATTTTTACATAATACTTGGTCAAACAAGGAACCCAGCTCTCGATATTCTTTAACTTCATGTTATACTTTACATAAACACGATAAGAATCCATTTCCTCATTTTTAATGCAGTAACAATCAAAATCCTTATAGTTCTCCACGTAACTGGCTAATATTGTATAGCGGTCTTTTGGAATCCTGCTTGGATCACTGACTAATTCACTTAAAGCGTCCATATTAACGGATTTTTTTGCATTAAAGTAATTCTCAATCAGTTTATTAATGTCTTTGTTCTCATTTAAGTTCAGATCCGCTGTCTGGGCATTCTGATTCGGACTTCCGTTATCTAAAAAAACAAGTGCTACAAATCCAAGTGCCATAACAACAATGGATGCAATGATGACCATTTTCTTATATTTTAATTTCATAGTATATTCCAGCTTTCTATTGTAATTCGTTTTACCTTATAACAGTATAGCAATTTTTGGTGTCGTTGTCTATTGTTTTAGGCTATTTTTTATTTGCTTAAGCTCCTCTATGGAGAATGAATAATTGGAATTACAAAAATGGCAGTGCAGTTCAATTGATTCGCCATCTTTTATAATATCATCCAATTCTTTACTTCCAAGACTTACAAGAGCACGCTCCATACGCTCCTTTGAGCAGTTACAGTGAAAGCAAACCGGAAGTTTTTCCTCTGACAGTTCCACATCAAAACCATCTAAAATTGTCGTAAGAATCGATTCCGGAGAATGGCCCTTCTCTAACAAGGTTGTCACCGGTTCAATGGAAGCCAAACGCTTTTCCAGTATTTCAATGGTTTCTTCCTCGACATCCGGCATAAGCTGTATCATATAACCACCAGCCTGTGCAACCGTATTGTTTTTATTCATCAGAACACCTAATGCTACCGATGATGGGGTCTGCTCCGATGCTGCAAAATAATATGTGAGATCTTCTGCAATTTCTCCGGAAACCAACTGCACCTGTCCGGAATACGGTTCTTTCATGCCGATATCCTTAATTACCGTTAGAACACCTAAATCAAGTGCTCCTCCAACATCCAGCTTGCCATCTTTTCTGGCAGGCAGAGATACCACCGGATTTACTGCATAGCCCTTTACGTGACCAAAAGCATCTGCTGTTACTGTAAGTCCCTGAACCGGTCCGCTGCACTGAATCTGAAGTGTCAATAAATCTTTGTCTCCCTTCATCATGGCACCCATCATAGTACCACCGGATAATAATCTGCCAAGTGCCGCTGTGATGACAGGGCTTGTTTGATGACGGCTTCTTGCCTCTTCCACTAAATTTCTTGAAGTAATGGCAAAACAACGAATCTGACCATTTACCGCTGTGCCACGTACGATATAATCTTTTTTATTCTCCATGTAATCTCTCCTTCTAAGACAGAGTCTGATGCATAAAAAGAATGCACCTGGAGGGATTCGAACCCCCGACC
>CALELW010000059.1 GCA_937902905.1 uncultured Clostridium sp.
CTATGAAAAGCCGGATTTGAGAATCTTCAAGTTAGCACTTGAGCAGGCTGGCTGTAATCCACAAAATGCAATAATGGTCGGGGATAGACTTGAAAATGATATTGCTCCGGCAAGGCAGCTCGGTATGAAAACGATTTGGGTACGTCAGGGATTTGCAAAGTATCAGAGCGTTGAAAAAGAATATGAAAAACCAGATTATATCATAGAGAATATAGGTGAAATTGTGAAAGTGCTTATGGGTAGGACATAGTAAAATATGGCTTATTGAAGGAATGGAAGGCGTCAACTATACTGACCCGTGGAAGAAAAATTTGATAAAACGAGGACTGGCTACCATAATGTATTTGGTTCTTGCTTTTGCGGTGGCAGGACTTATTGTATTGATAGAGGTGATATAAAATGAACCAATTAAAAAAGAAATATGCAGCTTCCATAATGGGCTTGGTCATCGGAGATGCACTGGGGGTTCCGGTGGAGTTTGTGTCCCGTGACGAATTGAAAGAAAATCCGGTAACGGACATGATAGGATATGGAACACATAATCAGCCGGCCGGTACATGGTCAGATGATTCCAGTATGGCAGTTGCAACGATGGAGTGGCTGGGAGAGATAGAAGCAGCACAGCCGGATTACAAACGGTTGATGGACAAATTTAGTAATTGGATTTTATATGGTGATTACACACCGTATCAGGAAAATTTTGATTGTGGTATCTCTACCTGCAAAGCAATTATGAATTACGGCAGAGGAACAGAACCTCTTTTGTGTGGAGAAAAGGGAGAGTTTAATAATGGAAATGGCTCGCTGATGCGGATACTTCCGGCAGCGCTTTATTATAGTGCAGCTCTTGCCGGTGATGAAATGAGCGGGGCTGAAATCATTTACAATTTGTCTGCCTTAACCCACGCACATATGAGAAGCAAATTGGGATGTTTGATTTATTCTAAGGTAATAGCGGATATGGTTTATGGCACCGGCGATAAATTTGACACAGTGGAGTCAAGCATCCATAAATGCAAGCAATATTTAGATTCTTCCTGCGATGAAAATGTATCCGAAGAAATGCAGCACTATTCGCGCTTGTGGGATTTGCAGAAGTTTAAAATGTTAGAGGAAAATGAGATAAAAAGCAGCGGCTATGTAGTTGACACTTTGGAGGCTGCTCTGTGGTGCTTCCTAAATACAACGAGTTACAAAGAGTGTGTGTTAAAGGCGGTGAATCTGGGGGATGATACCGATACGGTAGGTGCTGTAGCCGGAGGATTAGCAGGACTGTATTATGGGATGGACGCTCTTCCAAAGGATTGGCTCGCAGTTATTCCGAAAAAGGAGTGGATTACGGAACTTGCAGAAAAAATGTGAGTTTTCGACAAAATCATACAAAAACATTACCAGTAGTTCCTGAAAATGGAGCTACTGTTCCTTTTCAAATAAACTTTTCTCTATTATAATAAAAAAATGAACGAATAAATAGAGAGGAGAGTTTAATTATGAAAATAACAGAAAGAAAATGCAAACAAATTGTTGGCGGAGCGGCCGCGGCGGCACTGCTGCTATCGGGAGTGCATTTACCGGGGGCGGCATGGAAAGAGGTAAAAGCGGATACCGTATCAGTCAATGCGAAGATTACCAAGGAGCTAATCAATAAAAGAAACCGGTTCCTTAAGCAGTTTGCATTATCCGATGGAAGTTTTACGGCAGTCGCGTATTCGATGCCGGTTCACTATAAAAAGAAGGGCGTATGGAAAGAAATTGATACAACAATGAAAAAAGTGGGAAAGAAAAAATATCAGACAAAATCTACGGATTTAACCATTCAAGTATCAAAAAAATCCAATAAAAAATCGGTGATTACCCTAAAACGTGGTTCCAATTCTATATCGTGGGCTTTGAAAGGGAAAAAAGTAAAATCAGCAAATGTAAAAATCAGCAATCCCAAGAAATCCAAACAAACCGATGTATTAAACCAAAATGTCGTTTCTTACCCCAAAGTGTTAAAAAACACAAGCATCACTTATAACATTTTTCCGGAACGTGTGCAGGAAGTTATTACCGTGTCGAAAAAGCAGAAGGCAAAGAAGTGGACGTTCAAGATCAATGCAGGAAAAATGAAAATCAAGGGTAAAGGAAATCAGGTATATTTCAAAACGAAAAAAGGTAAGAAAAAATACCAGCGTCTGCATACAATTGTAACCGATGCCAACGGAGTTTCTACTTCTAAAGTAAAAGTGAAATATAACAAGAAGAAAAAGACACTTACCGTGACCCCATCAAAGAAATGGTGGAACAGTAAAAAGAGAAAATTCCCGATGGAGATGCGAACCAGTTATCTGACGGACAAACACAGCAGAAATGTAAAAGTAGGAGCAGCCTACAGCGGAGCACCAAACGGAACATTTACCTATGATAAATCACTGCTTTTACAGGCGAATAAATGTATTGGATTTGTTCAGATGTCAGCGATAGCGGATTTGAAAAAGCCGAATGCACAGATACGAAGTGCAGCGTTACATATCAAAAATAAAAAGACATTAAAAATGGGAGCAGGAAAAACATTTGATATTTCTGTGCACAAAGTAAAAGATAAATGGTCTGCGAAAAAGCTGACGTTCAACAACCGTCCGGCTTATGAGGCAGAGGCAGCAGCCAAGACCGGCATCCAGAAAAAAGGAAGTTATTCACTGGATGTGACAGCACTCGTGAAAGGATGGCATCAGGGGGAGAATAATTATGGTGCCGCTCTGGCTGCAGAAAACACAAACCGCACATATCAGGCGGAATTAGACAGAAATCCGTATTTTACCGTGAATTATGAAGTGGTAGGATTTGAGGGAGCTGTTCAGTTAAAAGAAAATGAGCCAATTACCAGAGACATTATCAAAGAAGGTCAGGAAAACTATTTCTACTTTGACACGAAACCGGGCATTGCGTATGAGGTATATACCGATTCTGCCATGGATACGCAGGCAACCATGTATGACGAGAGCAAAGAGCGGGTTGG
>CALELW010000060.1 GCA_937902905.1 uncultured Clostridium sp.
GTTTTTGTAATCCACGGTTCCATCGGCAAGCACTTTTGGTTTTGGATTCACTTCTTTCTTAAAATAATAAGAAAAATATGCATCCTCACCATCTACCGGTGCTTTTCCCTTAGCGACAACAATTTCTTTTTCAAACTGTTTTTCTCTTAACATCGCAATAATTGACTCCCGCAAAATTCCTTGTTTGACATCCTTGTGTTTAAGAAGTTTTAAAACATCTCCCACATCCATTTTCGAAAGTTCCTCTTTCAACACTTCACTTGCAAGTGAAAAATTAACACTTGCCTGCATCTTATCTTCCGATACAAACACGCAGGATTCCAGCAAATAATCATCTGCCTGCTTTTCCGGTATTTCCTCTTCTTGTTCCACTTCTTCTGCTTTTGTTTCACTTAGGAATTTACCCACTTCATCATCTAATAGAAGTTCACTCTGGTGTATTTTTTCAAGTTTTTCAAGCATCTGCTCCGGCTCAAAATACTCTTTAGCAAATTCAGTAACATCAATTCCTTCTAGTAATCCTTTTCGAAGAATTTCCATCTGTTTTTGTGAAAAACACGGGTTTGCATAGACTTTTACATCAAGCCCCTGCTCTAAACCGTACCGGATTTCCCTCATCTGAAACCAATTTAACTCCGGGTCTGCATACACTGCTACATTCAGATTTTTCTGCAAACCAAGAATAATTTCGTGAAGCTGAACCCCATGAAAACTTTTTCGTATATATGGAAGCAGATTCACCCCTGCCTCAAACGCATCATTAATTTCCTTTAATTGTTCCTCATCATATCCTTCTTTTAAATACGGTGTGATATCATGGTTCATCCGGATACCGCGTCCAATTTCAAGCAAAAGTTTTCCGGCATATCCCTGTTTAGCAAACGGTGCCAGTGAAATTCCCTCTTCCATGCCTTTACGGACCGCACGCATCGTCGTATATTTGTAGGATGGGTCCGCATAGCAGGAAACATCCATTTTACTCTCTAATCCTTTGCGGATTTCCCGCATCTGATACCAGTCATAACGAGTATCACAGTAAATATCCACCGATACACCCCGTTCTAATCCCTTTCGGATTTCTTTCATCTGTGGTGCCAAAAATTGAACGTTCAGATATTTTTTTACATCCAGTTTTTCCTCCACGCCTTTTACAATTTCCTGACATTGAAGCCAGCTAAATCCCTGCTCGATATATTTTTTAATGTCAATTCCAGCCTCTAAGGACGTGCGGATTAATTCCATCTCAAGCCAGCTTTTTGCCGGGTCCAAAAATAGTTCAACATCAACTTTACTCTCCAAGCCCTTGCGAATCTGCTCTAACTGCAGCGCATTAAAAGAAAGGCGGCGATATCTTTCAATATCACCGCCTGCTTTTTGGCACAACAATAACTCCTTCTCATAATTCTTCTTCTGAATCTCTGCATCAATCTGTCGTTTCATGTACACCCCTTCTTCCCATGTAATTCTTCCTTTGAGCCCCAAATCATTCTCTTTTATAAGAATACCATGATTTTATGCTCTTTGTCAATTTATCATATGATAATGCAGACTAAGCCGCCGTTTGAATCGTTTACCACTTTTTGTATGGTATCCTGTAATTTCACCTGACTTTCTTCAGTCAGGCGATTTACCTTGGAATGGATCCCTTCATCCACTAACTGACGGATTGTCTTTCCAAATATATTCGTGTCAAAAATGCCATCCGGATTTTCCTTTGCATTCTGGCTGATGTAATCAATCAAATCCTTCGCCTGTTCCTCACTGCCGACAATCGGTGCAATCTCTGTCTCAATGTTTGCCTGAATGATGTGCATGGACGGACAGCTTGCTTTAATTTTTACACCATATTTATTGCCATGACGAATTAATTCCGGATCAGCAATCTGGATTTCCTTCTCCTCCGGCGGCACAATGCCATATCCTTTTCCTCTTACCTGATTGCAGGCTACCGCAAGAGATTCATAATTGTTTCTCATGCCCGAAAGTTCTTTCAAAAGCGAAATTAAATCGTATTCGCCCTCTATATTGGTTCCCACCATTTCACTCAAAATTTCATAATAATAACGGTCTTCAAAATCCACCGATAGATTGACAACACCATTTTCCAATTGCTTATCGCGGATGTACACGTCTTTGATATAAGGTGCCTGCATCTGAATGGAGTCGTCCTGAATATCCTTCATGGTATGCACCTTTTGTATGACATCTCTGCACTTTTCAATCAAATCCTGTTTCAGCCAGTTATCCGGCTGTAAAAATTCAACCCACTTAGGAAGCAGGAAATTGAGCCTTGTAATCGGAAAATCCGCCAACAGCTGCTCCATGATACGAAACACATCCTCTCTGTCCATTGTCTTACAATTTACCGCCATTACGGTTTTCCCATACTGTGTTTCCAGTCGTTTTGTAAACTGCATAGTTTCCTGCGAATCCGGACGGCTTGTGTTTACAAGAATCAAAAAAGGCTTTCCTGCTTTTTCACATTCCATCACCGTTTTCTGCAGTGCCTCTTCAAAGTTAGCTGCCGCAATATCACCAAAAGAACCATCTGTTGTGATAACCAATCCCAGATTGGAATGTTCCTTGATTACTTTACTCGTACCAATTTCTGCCGCCTTCGAAAAAGGAATTTCTTCTTCCGACCACGGGGTTTTTACCATGCGCTCTTTTTCTTCCTCAATGGCACCAACGGCATCCGGAACCAAATATCCCACACAGTCAATTAGTCTTATTTTCCCGGTTTCCTGATTAGAAAAATGAATAACTGCCGCCTCTTTTGGAATAAATTTCGGTTCCGTTGTCATAATTGTTTTTCCATCTGCCGACTGTGGCAGCTCATCAATTGTCCTCACCTTTTCATTATCATCCGACATTTCCGGAATCACAACAAGCTCCATAAAGCGTTTGATAAAAGTCGATTTGCCGGTACGCACCGGTCCGACTATTCCCAGATAGATTTCGCCTCCTGTACGCCGGCTCATATCCTGGTAGACATTGTATTTGTCCATAAAAAAATCCCCCTTGCATTGCTGGAGACACACTCGTATCTGCCTTCTGCTAAACTATATGCAAGGGGAATCTTAGTTATTCTAAGGTTTTATTTTTTCACCAAAGTTTTTTCTACTAAATCATAAAAATATTCGTATTTCATCATGTAAACAATGTAGTCTTCCAAAGAAGCATTATCGCTTGTTGCCGATTTAAAATTCTTGCGGTAATCGGCTTCTGTGATATTATTACTCTTGCAGATTTCTGCAATTTTATCTTCAAAATCCTGCTTTGTCACACGATATCCTTCTGCCTGTGCTACTGCTTCAGCCAAAAGTCTTTCTTTCGCAATGCTTTCATAGTAGCTGTCCTCAGTCATACCATACATGCCAAGAAGTGTGCTTACATCCGTTCCGGACTGTGTTGCCTGACTCTCCAAAGATTTTGACTGGATTGCCTTAATCTTTTTAATAAGTTCATCCGGTACTTTGCTAATCTTTGCTTCGCTCGTAATCTTACTCATCGCCGTCGAAAGCATCTGCTGTTCGTTCTGGCTCTCTAATTCTTTCTTCGCTGCCTCTTTAAAAGCTTTCACGGTTTTCGTACTGTATGTGGTATCCAGTTTGGCAACCAAAGCATCCGTAGCTTCTTTGTAAATGTAATTTACTTTGAGTGTAAATACGGCTTCTTTTCCTGCCAGTGATGTATCACGGTAATCTTTTGGGAAAGTTACTTTGGCATCTTTTGTCTCGCCGACTTTCATGCCGATTAAAGCATCTTCAAACCCTTCAATCATTTTACCGGAACCAACACGTAAAAACTGTGACTCAGCCGTTCCGCCGTCAAAAGCTTTGCCATTCACTTTTCCTTCATAATCAAAGTTAATCAGCTGATTCTTCTTTACTACCGTATCCGAACTTTTCACTTCTTTTTCATCGCCAGCGGCAATCATAGAATCCAGTGCGGACTGTACATCACTATCGGTAGCGCTCTTCTCAACCTCAATGTTCTTGTATTTGCCAAGAGTTACATAATCTGACGGATCATACCCAAGAGATACATATTCCTCTTCACCAAATAACATCGCATGGAAACTTGGGATACTGTCAGTCGAGCATCCGGTCAGCATAAAGGTCATAAGACCAAGTAAAATTGCTACGATATATTTCTTCTTCAATTTTCTTTCCTCCTTAGATAACGATAATCTTTTATCAGTATAGCACAAGATGGGAGGTATGAAAAGTGATTTTTTAGTGTCCTTATTGTGTCTTTTTATGCTCTCTCAACCGCTTGTTTCATAGACTGCACATATTCTTTCACATAAGGAACACAGTCTTTACCGTATTTTGCTACGATTTTAACAATCGCACTGCCGACAATTGCTCCATCCGATATTTTTGCCATTGCCTCTGCCTGCTCCGGTGTCGAAATTCCAAAACCAATTGCACAAGGAATGGAACACTCTTCTTTCACTGTTTGAATCAAATCTCCAATTGCGGTTCCGATTTCCGTGCGGACACCGGTTACACCAAGTGAGGAAACACAGTATAAAAAGCCTTTTGCCTCTTTTGCAATCATCCGCACACGGTCTGCTGAAGTCGGCGCTACCATTGAGATAACCACCAGTCCTTCTGCTTCAAAACTGCCACGGATTTCTTCTTTTTCTTCAAACGGCACATCCGGTACAATAACGCCGGCAGCACCGCACGCTTTCGCACGTTTTGCAAATTTCTCCACACCGTATACATAAATCGGATTAATATAAGTCATAAAAACAATCGGCACATGGATTTTGTCTGCGATACCATCCACCATATCGAAAATTTTATCCGTTGTTACCCCGGCGGACAAAGCGCGGTCATCTGCTTCCTGAATGACCGGTCCCTCTGCTACCGGATCTGAAAATGGAATTCCAATTTCAATTAAGTCAGCGCCGGCTTCCTGCATCGCCAAAATCAATTCACGGGTAACATCAAGGGATGGATCCCCTGCTGTAATAAATGGTATAAATGCTTTTTTATTTTTGAATGCGTCTTCTATCTTATTCATCGATTTCAATCCCCCTGTATCTGGCAATCGCTGCCACATCTTTGTCTCCTCGTCCGGAGATATTAACTACAATTATTTTATCCTTATCCATCTGCGGTGCTAATTTTCTTGCATAAGCTAAGGCATGAGAACTCTCAATCGCAGGAATAATTCCTTCAATCCGGGATAAATACTCAAAGGCTTCCACTGCCTCATCATCGGTAATCGGTACATATTCTGCTCTTTTTGTATCATACAAATGAGCGTGTTCCGGTCCGATTCCCGGATAATCAAGTCCGGCAGAAATCGAGTAAACCGGTGCAATCTGTCCGTATTCATCCTGACAGAAATAGGATTTCATACCGTGGAAAACACCCATTGTTCCGGTTGCAATTGTCGCTGCAGTTTCCGCTGTATGGATTCCGCGTCCCGCAGCCTCACATCCAATCAGGCGGACACTTTCATCCGGAATAAACTCATAAAACGCACCCATCGCATTACTTCCGCCACCTACACAGGCAAGCACGGCATCTGGAAGACGTCCTTCTTTTTCCATTAACTGCTGTTTAATCTCGCGTCCAATCACACTCTGGAAGTCGCGCACCATCATTGGAAATGGATGCGGTCCCATAACAGAACCAATTACATAGTGGGTATCCTCAATCCGTTTTGTCCACTCTCTGAGTGTTTCGTTGACGGCATCTTTTAATGTCTGTGTGCCACTGGTCACGGCATGTACTTTCGCACCTAATAATTCCATACGGTATACATTCAAAGCCTGTCTGTCCGTATCCACTTTTCCCATAAACACTTCACATTCCATTCCAAGAAGTGCTGCCACGGTCGCTGTTGCCACACCATGCTGGCCGGCACCGGTTTCCGCAATCAGACGGGTCTTTCCCATCTTTTTTGCTAACAAGGCCTGACCCAGTGCATTATTCAATTTGTGGGAACCGGTATGGTTTAAGTCCTCACGCTTCAAATAAATTTTTGCACCACCTAAATCTTCAGTCATATGCGCCGCATAATAAAGTCCTGACGGTCTTCCTACATATTCATGAAGCAGTGTATCTAACTCCTTAATAAATTCCGGGTCTTTCTTATAATGTTCATATGCTTCTTCCAATTCAATGACTGCATTCATCAAAGTTTCCGGTATATACTGTCCACCGTGAATGCCAAATCTTCCTTTTGCCATAATCTCTATTCTCCTTTTAATTGCTGTAACATTTGTTCTTTATTTTCACTTCGCATAAAGGTCTCGCCAATCAATACCGCATTGACACATCCCTTTTCCAGTTCGACAATATTTTCTCTTGTCTTAATACCGCTTTCCGCCACAAAAAGGATTTCTTTCGGCACCTTTTCTCGAAGTCGGATTCCATTGTGAATATCTACAGTGAAATCTTTTAAATTTCGGTTGTTCACACCGATAATTCTGGCTCCTGCCCGGACTGCCATCTGAATTTCTTCTTCGTCATGCGCCTCCACCAAAGCAGACAATCCTAACTCATCACAGTGCTTGTGGTAACGAGTCAGTGTCTCTTCATCTAATAGAGCACAAATAAGTAATACAGCACTGGCTCCTGCCGCCTTTGCTTCATCAATCATGTACTCATCCACGACAAAATCTTTGCGAAGGAGCGGCGTCTTTATGTGTTCTGCAATTTCTGCCAGATAATCAATACTGCCTAAAAAGTAATCCGGTTCCGTCAAAACAGAAATCGCATCAGCACCCGCTTTTTCATAATCTTTGGCAATTGCCAGATAATCAAAATCCTCGGCAATTACACCTTTGGACGGTGATGCTTTTTTCACTTCGCAGATAAAGGAAACGCCATCCCTTGCCAGTGCTTTTTCAAAACGAAACGGCTCTGTCGTTTTGGCTTTTTGTTTCGCTTTTTCTGCCATCACATCCGGAGAAATCTTCTTTTTAGATTCTGCCACACGTACTCTTGCTTTTTCTGCAATTTCATCCAGTATCATGTCGTCCTCCTTTATTGCTGTGTTGCTTTTACAAACTCTTCCATCTTCTCATATGCCTTGCCGCTGTCAATGAGCTCTTCTGCCTTTTTAATACCCTCTTCCATCGTCAGATTCTCAGAGCCAAGATAAATACCGATACCGGCATTCATAAGGACAACGTCACGTTTTGCGCCTTTTAATGTTCCGGAAAGAATATCCTTTGTAATCTGTGCATTTTCTTCCGGTGTACCGCCAACTAACTCAGCCAATGGATATGTGGAAAGACCAAACTGCTCCGGTGTAATCTCAAATGAAGTCAGTTCTCCATCCTTGATTTCACAGCAGTGTGTAGATCCCGTTACCGTAATCTCATCAAGTCCATCGCTGCCGCAAACAGACATTCCTCTTGTAACGCCAAGATTTGCTAATACCTCTGCCAATTTTTCCACCAGTTCTTTATCATAGACACCAAGAAGCTGGCGGGAAGCATTTGCCGGATTCGTAAGTGGTCCGAGAATATTAAAAATGGTTCTCTCTCCCATTTCTTTACGAACCGGTCCGACATTTTTCATTGCTGAATGATATTTCTGCGCAAATAAAAATGCCATATCCGTCTCTTCGAGTACTTCTTCTGTGCGGTCTGTCTCAAGCATTAAATTTACTCCTAATTTTTCAAGAATATCTGCGGCACCGCTTTTACTTGAAACACTGCGGTTTCCATGTTTTGCTACCGGAATTCCCGCTGCTGCAATAACAAAAGCCGATGTTGTAGAAATATTAAATGTTCCAACTTCGTCACCGCCGGTTCCAACAATTTCAAGCACCTCTTTCTTTGGCTGTAAATGAGTTCCCACAGCTCTCATTCCTTTGGCACATGCCGTTATTTCCGTAATGGTTTCACCTTTCATTCGAAGCGCCGTCAAAAACGCTGCCATCTGAACCTGAGAAGCCTCTCCGGTCATAATTTCTTTCATCGTCTCAAGTGCTTCCTCATAAGTTAAATCCTCATTGTTAATTACTTTGTGTAATGCTTCTTTAATCATAACAGTCACTCCAATCTAATGTATTTTCAAAAAATTATTTACCAGTGTCATCCCCTGCGGGGTAAGAATTGATTCCGGATGGAACTGAAGTCCGTATACCGGATATTTTTTATGACAGACTGCCATGACTTCATCATTTTCGTCTTTGGCAATCACCTGTAATTCATCCGGCATAGAAGCAAGGTCAGCAATCAGTGAATGATATCTTGCCACCGGAATCTGTTTCTCCAATCCCTTAAAAATAGGATTTTCGTTATCAATCGTTACTACACTTTGTTTTCCATGCATTAACTGTTTCGCATGGCAGATTTTGGCGCCAAACACTTCACAAATTGCCTGATGTCCAAGACACACACCAAGAATTGGAAATTCGCCTTTCAGCTGCCCAATTACTTCCTCACAGATACCGGCATCCTTTGGATATCCGGGACCCGGTGACAAAATAATATGTGTTGGCTTCATCGCCCGAATTTCATCAATGGTGCATTCGTCGTTACGGACCACTTTGATATCCGGCTCAACCGTTCCAAAAAACTGTACCAGATTATACGAAAAACTATCGTAGTTATCAATTAGAAGTATCATGGTTTCAGCGCCTCCTTTGCATTTTCAATCGCAAGCATTACAGCCTTTGCTTTGTTGGCTGACTCTTCGTATTCCATTCGTGGTTTACTGTCTGCCACAATGCCGCCACCTGCCTGAACATAAACTTTACCATTCTTTTTCACTGCCATACGGATGGCAATACAGGTATCTAAGTTTCCACTGAAATCAATGTAGCCAAGTGCTCCACCGTAAATGCCGCGCGGTTCTTTTTCCAGTTCATCAATAATTTCACAGGCACGGATTTTTGGTGCCCCCGATAAAGTTCCCGCCGGCAGTACGGAAGCGATGGCATCCAATGCATCCTTATCTTTGCGGATATTGCCTTCCACCTGTGAGCAGATGTGCATGATTTTGGAATACTTATGAATCATTTTGTATTTAGTCACTTCCACCGAACCAAACTCGGAGATTCTTCCCAAATCATTTCTTCCCAAATCCACTAACATGTTGTGCTCCGACAATTCTTTTTCATCGGATAACAAATCTGCTACAAGTGCTTCATCTTCTTTCTCATCTTTGCCACGCGGTCTTGAACCGGCAACCGGGAAGGTAATTAAACGCCCGTTTTCTAAGCGAACCAAAGTCTCCGGTGAGGTACTCATGATTTCTACATCTTCCAGATTCATATATACCATGTATGGTGACGGATTCGTTGTCCGAAGTACACGGTATGGATGAATCAGGCTTCCCTCATAATCACTGGAAAAGCGTCTTGATAATACTGCCTGAAAAATATCACCATCGTAAATATATTCTTTTGTCTTTTCGACAATCTTCGTATATTCATCCTCTGTTACATTGCACTCAAATTTCACTTTGTCATAAATCGGCTCCTCCGGAATCTTTGACTCATCGCGAATCAAGGCAATCATTCCTTTGATATCTGCTTGTGCTTTTGCATAGTTGGCAGCAATATCACCATCCGTCCGGACATTTACAATAAGGACAATTTTTTGTTTCAGATGGTCATAGGCAATCACCTTATCAAACATCATCAAATCATAATCCTCAAATTCGCCACGCTTAACCGAAAGTTTCTTTTCCGCCTGTGCAATCATCGCATAGGCAAAATATCCGACAAATCCACCGGCAAATGGTGGCATTCCTTCAATTTTAGGAGCTTTATGCTCTGCTAAGATATCTCTTAATACCTGGAAACAATTGTCTGTCTCTACTTTCTTTGTCTCCTGTCTTTCTTTTATCGTCACTGTGTTTTCTTTGCAGGAAACCCGCATGACCGGGTCATATCCGAGGAACGAATAACGTCCCCATTTTTCTCCTCCCTCAACACTCTCTAACAGGTAATAATTCTTTTTTCCTGCCGCTATTTTTCTTAATAACTGAATCGGCGTAACCAAATCGGCAAAAATTTCTTCCTGAATCGGCACTAAATCATACCCTTTTGCCAGTTCTTTCACTTCTTCTAACGTTTTTGTTGTCATACTTACCTCCATTCTAAAGCATTTTTCGCTTTTTGGAATGGTGTGATTGAATCGGGAGTATAAGCAGTAATCCTAGGAAATAAAAAAGCTCTTATCCCTATCCTTCTTCGGATATAGGGACAAGAGCTGTAAATTCTCCTGCGGTACCACCCACATTGATTACAAAGTAATCCACTCAATCATGCACCATCATGCATTCCTGTAGATAACGGTCCAGGTTTCCGTCAGCGTCTACTCTCAGATTTGATTTCAAGCTGCCCTCCCGAGTCCATTCACTGTCTACTGGCTATTGCCTCGCACCTGCCGGCAACTCTCTGAAAACGACATAGACACCTACTACTCTCGGTCAACGGTTTTTCCATCTGCTACTAATATACTCTCATTTTTTTTTGATGTCAACATTTTTTTCATTATTTCATAAATTGGAACCATTCCAGTTCAACACCCGCTTTATTTGCCTGAATGTAAATCGTGACGCTTCCGGTAAGGTTTGGATAAATCGTATTAGATACTTCTTTCCACGAACCATTTCCAAGATTATACACCGTTGCTGCTGTCGAACTAAGGCTTCCCTTCCGCACAAACAACTGTCCACTGTTATTTGGCTCTTTGACATAAGCAGCTATCTTTGCTGCCTTCTCACTTCCAAAATCGAGCGTAAATGTGATATAGGAATCTGTGCTGTTAAATGTCACTTTACCATCCGAAACCGTTACATCATTCGAATTTTCAAACGATACCGCCTGAATTTTATCAAAGGGACCGGTCACTGTCGGTGTCTCTCCTGTCGCACTGTTTTTAACAGTAATTGACAGTGTCGCAAACGCTCCGGCATCAAATACAAACGTCAGTGTCGTAGTACCAACCGGCTGCTTTGCCAGATACTCTTTTAAAATTGTTACCGTATCGCCATCTATGGTGTAATCCGTTCCCTGTTCCAGCACAACATTTCCATTACGGATTTTTGAAAAATGTCTTTCTCCACTTAAAATCAAATTTGTCGTAATGTCTGTCTGTGCTTCTTCTTTCAAATCAAATTCTGCTTTGGTTGTTGAAATTTTTCCGTTTACAACAGGTTCCGGTGCATCACCTGACAGATATGCACGGAATTTACCACTACAGTGCAGAAGCCCCATCATGTACAGGCATCCATCATAATAACGGTATTTTCCGGTAGTCGGCGAAACATTCCACAAGTCTTCCACAAATGCCCATGCTTTTTGTGTGCTTGCCGCCAGCCCGGCCGTCGCATTCATCGCAACAAGTCCCGGTGAATGATCTGTACTATATTCTTTGCTGCCATCAAGCGTCCATTGATTTCCATAACTGTCCACGCCCTTGTCATAGAAAAATGATTGTAAGGTATTCGCATGGGTAACTGCCCAGTCATCTTTTGCCCACCATGCGTAATCACATGCAATGTTGGCAGCAATACGCCACGCATCAAAACGGAAATCTTTGTGGTCGCCTTCATTTCTTGCCGCTCCCGAATATTCCGAATAATCCGGTCCTAATCCCGTTGACGCATTCGTTGCATTCTTAAAATGTTCACGGCTTGCTTTCGCTGCTTCACTCCAAAACTCATTGTCTTCATCCGCTTCAAGAGCCCACACCTCATAAAATGCCGGCAAATGATAGGAAGGGTCCGTATAGGTAGCGGCATTTCCAATTGGACAGAACACCGGCATTTTATAGGTGGAATCGAACATATTCACACCCTGTCCGTCATCTGCCTGATGGAGCATCGTCGTAAGAATCTCCTGTGCCTGTGTATGATAGTCATAGATGCCATCACCGTCACCCCAGCGTGCAGAAGCAAACAATAACGATGTTGCAAAATATTCTTCTCCATCGGATGCCGGTGTGTTTTCCATTTTACTTCCGCTCGTTGTCATCCGCCATGCAAAATAACCTTTGTATTCTCCACTGGTATGCTGCATATAAGTCTTTGCCCATTTCCAAAGACGGTTAAATTCTCCCTGTCTATCCATCTGGACACAAATCATCATACCATAGGACATTCCCTCCGAGCGCACATCGTTGGTGTCAGCGGTATAAATATATGCCATGTCATCTCCTACCGGATAATAAATGCGTTCATCCTCGGTTCCATAGAACAATTTTTCCCATGTCGATTCGACTTTTTTGTTTATTTCATCCTCAGAATATCCAAATTCTTTAAAAAAATTGCGGTAATTTCCTGTGTAGGCAGCCCCTTTGGAAGCCGGCACAGGTGCCGGTGGTGCCTCCGGTATGTCTCCGATGTAATAAAGTTCATAACTATTGATATAGGTGTCATTAGAGCCATTATCCGTTTCCAGCAAAAACTTAATTTCCTGTGTTCCGGTTACATCTGTCAATTTGAAATCAAACGACTGTGAAGAAAGCGAAGTTCCGGTAAAACTAACCGCCCCTACTTTCTTGCCGCCGATATAAACCGACATACCGGCTGTCGATGAATTGCTTGAAGCCCCTTTGACGACCATACGGTATTTCTTATTTGTTCCTGTAAACTCATGCGAAGTGGAACAATAATCTCCATTGCTGTAAAGTGCCATCGCCGAAAAACTCAAACCGCTTTTTGGTCCTGCCGCATTTCCATAAGTCATCTTACTGCATTCCCCCTCGCTCACAAGCTGTGGCGTAGGAGTAGGCGTAGGAACCGGCGTTACTGTAGCAGTTGCGGTTGGCGTCCCAGTCGTGCCCGGTTTTGTTGTGGCTGTTGCGGTCACATCCGGTTTTGTTGTCGCGGCAGCTGTCGCAGTTGATTTTGCCGTTGCTGTTGCAGTTGCCGTCGGTTTCGTAGTTTTCGCAGACGATTTTACGGTCGCCGCCGGTGATTTTGTTTGCTTTTGTATCGTATTTTTCGGTAAAACCTTTACTTTTAAACGACGCTTCTTATTCTTTCCCTTTTGTGTCACAGTAATCTTTGCGTTTCCCTTTTTTTTCGCAAAAAGCTGTCCCTTTTTACTGACAAACAAAACTTTTGCATTGGAAGATTTGAATTTCAGTTTCTTCTTCATCTTCTTTACCGGTACTTTTTTACCATTAACCTTTACTTTTAACTGAATTTTTTTACCTGCCCGAATAGTAAGAACACCGTTTTTCTTCTTATTCAGAATGGTAATTGTCTGCTTCTTTTTCTTCGCCTGTGAAACAGTGGCTGACCCGTTTGCCATACACGTTGTAATCACAAGTGAAAAGACAAGAAATAACACCAAATACTGTTTCCCCTTTTTTGCTCTTTCCATACCAAAACCCTCCTGTCCTGTTTTCTCATGTGCTGTTTTTACAGATTTTTTACCTTAAACTCCCGTTCTGCCGCCCGGCGCTGGTCTTTTTTGGCAATATCCTGACGTTTGTCATATAGTTTTTTACCTTTTGCCAAAGCAATCTCGACCTTTATCAAACTTCCCTTAAAATATACACTGAGCGGAACTAACGTATAACCTTTTTGATTCATCTTTCCAATCAGTTTGCGAATCTCATACTTGTGAAGCAGAAGCTTTCTTACACGCAGCGGGTCTTTATTAAAAATATTGCCTTTTTCGTACGGATTGATATGCATACCGTAAATCTGCACTTCATTATTTTTGTCAATGCGGATAAATGCCTCCTTGATGCTGCAATGTCCCTGTCTGACGGATTTCACCTCCGTGCCGACTAGTTCTATACCTGCTTCATACTTTTCTTCTATAAAATAATCATGCCATGCTTTTTTATTATTTGCAATTAATTTGCGTGTTTCTTTTCCCATTCTTTTTTCTCCTTTATTCACTGTCTTTTGGCGAATTATCGGCAATCGCAAAATCAATCGTTCTTGTCAGCCGGTCCGCTCCAAGCACACGAATCTTTACGGTTTGCCCCATACTATATTCTTTTCCGGAATAATGCCCAATCACGCGGTACTTTTCCTCCTGATATTCATACTGGTCATCATCCATATCCGCAAGGCGAATCATTCCTTCCACTGTGTTATCAAGTTCTACATAAATTCCCCACGACGTAACACCGCTGATAATTCCCTCATATATTTCTCCGATATGAGCCTGCATATATTCTACCTTTTTCATTTTATCCACTTCGCGCTCTGCCTCGTCAGCCAATCGCTCGCGGTCACTGCACCGCTTCGCAACTCCCGGCAAAATGGATTCATAATGAGCAATTCTCTTTGGGGAATGTCCATACCTGAGATTCTCTTTTATGATTCGGTGAATCTGCAAATCCGGATAACGGCGGATTGGCGAAGTAAAGTGGCAGTAATACTGAGTTGCCAGACCAAAATGTCCGGTGTTTACTGTCGTATACTGTGCCCGCTTCATTGCCCTCAAAGTCAGACGACTCAAAAAAGCCTCTTCCTTTGTTCCTTCGATTTCCTCAATTAATTTCTGAATTTCCCGCGGATGAATCTCTCCCTGGCTCAGTTTGATATGATGTCCAAATCCAGCCGTCATACGCGCTAAATCCTGAATTTTTTCTGCATCCGGATATTCATGTGTACGGTATACAAACGGAATATCCATCCAGAAATATTCTTCTGCCACTACCTGATTTGCCGCCAGCATAAATTCTTCAATTATTTTGGTTGCAATATTTCTGTCGTATGGCTCAATGGCAACCGGATGTCCTTTATCATCTAATTTTATTTTACACTCCGGAAAGTCAAAGTCAATGGAACCTTTCTTCTTTCTCTTTTTTCGAAGAATCAAAGCCAGTTCCTTCATTGCCTCAAACATCGGCACAAGTTTCTCATACCGCTCGCAGGTTTCTTTTTTATGGTTGGTAACAATGTCATTCACATCCGTGTAACTCATCCGCTCATTCACACGAATCACTGTCTCCGCAATACGATGAGATTTCACCTGTCCCTTTTTGTCAATTGTCATCATACAGCTTAATGCCAGACGGTCTACACCCGCATTTAACGAACAGATTCCGTTGCTAAGTGCAAACGGAAGCATTGGTATTACACGGTCTACTAAATAAACGCTTGTCCCACGATTGAGAGCTTCTTTATCAAGCGAGGAATGTTCCGTAACATAATGAGATACATCCGCAATATGAACGCCAAGTTCATAGTCACCCTCTGCCGTCTTACTTAACGTAATCGCATCATCCAAATCTTTGGCATCTTCCCCGTCAATAGTGACAGTATCCAGATTTCTTAAATCCACGCGTCCACCAATCTCTGCCGGTTCCACAACAAGCGGAATTTTTGCCACCTGCGCCATCACCTCATCCGAAAATGAATCCGGCAGACCAAACCCTTTCACAATCGACATAATATCTACGCCCGGGTCGCTTGGCCGTCCTAATATCTGTGTCACATAACCTTCCGGACTTTTTTTGTCATCTCCGTAATCCGTAATTTCAACAACTACCTTATGTCCATTTTCCGCTTCCAAGGTTGCTCCCTTTGGAATATAAATATCCTGATTCCATTTTGAATTATCCGGCAAGACAAATGTGATTTTCCCTTTTCTCTGAAACGTTCCAACAACCGTGTGAATGGCACGTTTCACAATATGAATTACTTCGCCTTCCGGCCGTCTTCCCGACATCCCGGCACTCTTTTTCAAAAGAACTTTTACTAAATCACCGTGAAAGGCGTGATTGCAATATGGCTCCGGAATGAAAATATCCTCTTTCTGTCCTTCCACTCTTACAAAACCAAATCCTTTCTGGGTTGCCATAAATTCTCCGACAACAATATTTTCCTCCGGCAGTCCGACAAGCCCCCTTCGGTTTATCGCAATTTTCCCTTTTGCAATAAGACGATCAAGAACCTCATGAAATTCGCCTCTCTGTTTCTTCGGAACATTCATAAGTGCTGCCATTTCTTTTATTTTCATCGGGCGGTAATGTTCATCTTCCACAAAAGATAAAATCATATGTTCCCGCTCATGCATTCTTTCTTCCTGCATTTTATTTCTCCTCATATCTCTATTTTCAAAGATAAAACAAAACACCCCCTCAAACTGCTGTGAGGAAGTGTCTTACTTTGTTATCGTATGCCTGATTCACAAACAAATCTTTTTTAGTCTAACCATGAAGTACAAAGAACTACCGATAATACAACAAATAATACGGCAAGTACTCTGGTGATTTTAACAAGCATTCCCTCCTGGGAACGACCTTTGTTTTTTGACCAATAACTGTCTGCAGCACCGCTCAAAGCGCCAAGACCTGATGTTTTACCTTCCTGCATCAATACTACAATTACGAGTGCAATACAAATAATGATATATGCTACTGTCGCAATCATCTTCAATGTTGACATTTTTTAGTCCTCCTGTTTCTTATTGGTAAGGAATGTAGGAATCTTGATATCATCCATTCCCTGTTTGTCATTTGACATTGGATTTGCAATTCCGCGGCTCACAACCGGCATCTCCTCTTTTACAGCCTGACGTTCTGTGGCTCTTGACGGAGAAACTCCGGAAACCGGGCTTTTCTTTGCCTGACTGTTAAATCCATCTAAAAAGCTCAAACCACTTCTCTGTGGAGTCGTCTGACGATTTTTCAAAAAGCTTGGTGTACTGGATGCACCAAAACCGGAACTAAAAGCAGAAGCAGGTTTTGTTTCCTGGTCAAGTCCGGTTGCAATTACCGTAATTCTAACGGAATCTGAACTTGTCTCGTCATACATGGCACCAAAAATAATTGTTGCATCTTCTCCTGCCAGTTCCTGAACATAAGTAGCAGCCTCATTGGCTTCAATCAGACTAACCTCACCGGACACATTAATAATAACATGTGTTGCGCCGTCAATGGATGTCTCCAAAAGCGGACTTGTGATTGCCTGTTTCACAGCATCGATGCACTTCTCATCGCCTTTACCTTCACCGATACCAATATGTGCAATTCCTTTATCTTTCATTACGGTTACAACATCGGCAAAGTCAAGGTTAATCAGTGCCGGTGTATTAATCAAATCGGTAATACCCTGAACACCTTGCTGTAATACTTCATCCGCTTTTTTCAATGCCTCCGGCATTGTCGTTCTGCGGTCACAGATTGCAAGCAGTTTGTCATTTGGAATTACAATCAGTGTATCCACGCACTCTTTGAGTTTCTCAATTCCACCGAGTGCATTTTTCATACGGATTTTACCTTCAAAATTAAATGGCTTTGTGACGATACCTACCGTCAGTTTACCCATATCTTTTGCGATTTTAGCAACAACAGGTGCTGCACCCGTTCCGGTTCCGCCACCCATACCGCAGGTAACGAATACCATATCGGCATCTTTTACAATTTCAGCTAATTCATCCTGACTCTCTTCTGCAGCCTTTTCACCAATTTCAGGCTTTGCGCCGGCACCAAGTCCCTTTGTCAGTTTTTCCCCAATCTGCATACAAATCGGTGCCTTGCAGCGTTTCAAAACCTGCTTGTCTGTATTGATACATACAAATTCGACACCTTTGATGCCCTCATCTATCATTCGATTCACGGCATTATTTCCAGCTCCACCAACACCAATTACAAGTAGATTCGCTGTTTCATTCTCTGCCTCACTCGTCATAATCTCTAACACAACAGTTCCTCCTTCTATATTCAATAGAAATCATTATGCACAGTCACATATAATTATATAATACGTTTTTTTGCATGAATAATCAAGTACAAATTTACAAAAACAGCAAACTTATTTATTTTTTTGGCTGTTTTAAAATTACATCACCGCCAACTTTATAGTTTCGCAAATCAATTTCACCGGTCTGTCCATTTTTCTCAACCTTGGCAAGAACACTCGACAGTGCGGAAATTTCTTCATCGTAATTCTCCTTTTTGCCAAGAGATACCTGAATTTCACCGGCGTACAGATAAGCTTCGTTCTTACTGTCAAATACAACTTTATCCCAGTTCACGTTATAGTGCTTAAAAAGATTTGCCAAATTTAAAATCTGGCTCAAAAGGGAATCATCTTCCATCTGCACTTTGGAATACAACGTAAAAGTCGTCAGATTTTTCGTCTCAAACAAAGGAATTCCCTTTACGGCTTTGTCCGAACTTTGCAGCACAATACCATCTTTATCAAAGTAGATATACTGGTTCGAGTACGCAATTCCTGCCACGATGCTTTTCTCATACAGTTTAATGTGAATCTCATTCGTGGACGGATAACTCACTTCGTATTCACGGACAAATGGCAAATCCGGGGTTAACGATAACTTCTGCATGAGCCAAAATGTCAAAATGTTTTTTTCAAATATATTTGACTGAAATTTTTCTTCCATTTCACGGCTGCTGTAATAGGTGTTTCCCTCAATCGATACTTTTTTCACACGAAAGAAAAATGCACAGAATAAAAGCACCACAACAACGGCTCCTATCACCCACAGTCCTTTATGGCTTTTCCTTTGTTCTTCCATAGAAGTCATCCTTTCTCACAAACATTTTTTTGCCCGGATTCCAATCTCATTCACACGGAAAACTAAGTTTTCGTAGCCCCGTTCAATCAGATTTTCCTGCTCAATCCGAGTTTTTCCGTCAGCCATTGCCGCCGCAACCACAAGTCCTGCTCCGCTCCGCAAATCCCATGCCACGACATTTGCCCCGTGAAGTTTTGTCACACCAATGATTCTCGCACGGTTACTGACAAAATCAATATTCGCCCCCATCTTATGAAGCTGCCCAATCAGACGGAAACGGTTTTCAAACACTTTTTCCTCTATCGTACTTACCCCGTTTGCTTTTGCCAAAACCGGGAGAAGTAATGACTGGTCATCCGTAGGAAATGCAGGATATGGTCCGGTAGCAACGTAAGAAATGGCTTTTGCCGGTCTTTTTTTCTCTAACCGGACATAGTGTTTTTCTCTTGTCTCTTCGCCGCCCAGACAATGCCAGATTTCTCTTTCCTTTTTGCCAAACAAATCCTCCGACTTTAGGATAAGACTGCCACCGCAACCTGCCACCAACATGGCATAGGTAAAAAATACAATTCGGTCACCGCATACAGTCCACGGAACACCGCAGAGTTTCTTCTGACCCGCAATCCGGATTCGTCTGGTTCCTTCGCCAAAAATCTTTGCTCCTGCCACTTTTAAAAAGCGGCATAGTTCTACGATTTCCGGTTCACGCGCAGCATTTTCAATAATCGTCTCTCCCTCTGCCAAAGAAGCCGCCAAAATCACATTTTCTGTTGCCCCTACACTCGGAAATGGAAGTTCAATATGCGCACCATGCAGTGGTTTTATACACCGGCAAATCATCTTGTCTTCCTCTTCCGCAATCTCTGCCCCCATTTTCTGAAAGGCATGAATGTGGAAATCAATCGGGCGCTTTCCAATTGAGCAGCCTCCCGGATAAGAAATTGTTACCTCACCAAATTTCGCAAGGCATGCCCCCATAAGCAAAACCGAGGCACGCAGTTCTTTTACAGCATCCTGACAAATCACCGTTTTGTCGAACGTATGCGAATCAATCATCACCTGGTGTCCTTCAACCAAAACGCTGCCCCCTAATTCTTCCACTAGAGACAGCATCACTTCTACATCATGAATTTGCGGACAGTTTGTGAGTACCGTCTGTCCACCGCACAAAAGTGCAGCCGCAATCAGCGGCAGGACTGCGTTTTTACTGCCCTGTACCACGCTTTCTCCATGTACGCATTGTCCGCCCCATATTTCAATCGCCATAAAGTCACCACATCAATACGTTCTCAAACATATTGTATGCCTGCCCGTGCCTTACGTGCTTTTACATTTTGTAGAAATTCCTAGAACCAAACCCATTTCCGCCATCAAAATCATGACCGATGTACCACCATAACTAATAAACGGAAGCGGAATTCCGGTTGATGGCATAGAGTTCGTAACAACGGCAATATTAATGACAACCTGAGCCGCAATGTGAATCATGACACCGGTGCAGATAAGACCGGAAAACAAATCCGGTGATGTCATGGCAGAATTCAAAATACGCCACATCATAATGACAAACATCATAATGACAATTCCGGCACCAATCATGCCAAGTTCCTCACATATAATAGAAAAAATCATATCGTTATGCGATTCCGGAATAAATCCAAGTTTCTGCATACTTTCACCAAGTCCGGTTCCAAATAAGCCGCCGGAAGCAATAGCATATAATCCCTGTAAAATCTGATACCCTTTTTCAGTCCCCTCTACATTCTGCCACACTTCAATACGGTCGGAACGGAATCCCGCTCCAAAGAAAATGTAAATCGCCACCAAAACTCCTGCAGCAATAAACACAAGAAAATACCACCATTTTTTCTTTGCTGAAACAAAGCACATTCCAAACCAGATAATAAAAATGACAATCGCAGTACTTAAGTTTTCCATAGCTACTAAAACCGCCAAAAAACCAATCGGAAGACAAACCCTTATAATTCCAATCGGTTTACTCATATCCTGCGGTCTCTTTTGAATTAAATATGCTGTTATCAAAATAACAACAATTTTGGTTATCTCGGATGGCTGAATGGAAATCGGCCCGATAAACAGCCACCGTTTCGCACCATTTAATTCCGCTCCCACAAACAATACTGCCAATTGAAGGGCAACGGCAACTAAATACAAAAAAGTCACAAACCGTATCCGCAGTAAAGGCAGACGTTTTGTAAACAGCCGGTAATCAAATTTCGCAACAATTAACATTGCCACAACACCGGCAACGACACCAACCGCCTGTTTTTTAAGAAAATAAGCAGAATCCCCG
>CALELW010000061.1 GCA_937902905.1 uncultured Clostridium sp.
TTAAAAGCATTCTTTTTCTTAGTTTTTTCAAGAAGATATGTATTTACATCACCCTTCAAATGGTTGGTATCTTCATAAAAAATACGATTTCCGTTTGGCAGAACTTTGTCACCATTTTCTTTGATAGATGCACATATGGATAAAAATTCTGTGAAAAATTTATTCGGTGAAGATGCAATATATTTATCAGTTTCATATTTCATATCTGGACTCACAATAATATCGTAAATAGTTTTAAAATGAAGACTGATTTCATATGGCAAATCATCCAAGGCTTTTAAGATGGCAACTTCAACAATTGGTACATCCCTGTAGTTATGTTTTACTTTGTCTAATGCATCTTTAAACTGGCTCATAACTATTTCTTCCTGCTCATCCAACTTTTTATTAATAATTGAGTTGGAAGCTACAAGGCAAATCAAAATACCTGCGCAGGTAAAAAGCACATCACCTCTGCCAAGTAACAAGGTTAATGCAAAGCCAAGAATAAATCTTAAAAGACCTTTTCTTAACAGGTTACTTACTTCTTTGTCTACAGAAAAGTCGTCTGCCGGATAATAAAGAACCACTCTTGCATGAAGTTTTGCATAAATTTTATTTAATGGTGGATATTTGAACAGACGGACAATACTACTGATTTTCGCATCGCCGTTTGTTCTGACTGCAATATCTCCATTCTCTTTTTTTCTTTTATTTTTAAGCCTTACCCATAATGATATTACCGTCGTCATAATGATAACGAAGGCAATAATCATTATATAATTTGTTTTCACAAAATTTAGGATGCTTTCTGCAATTTCATTTGTACCCAATCGCGAACCTCCTCGGCATCATCGCCTTTTTCTGAAACGAGTGCCAACATCTTCATGTCATTTTCGAATTCTTCAATTTCCTCAAACTGTAACTTGGATTTGATTTCGTTCATCATATTTTCCGATGGTAAACGTTCCAGTTTAAAGATTCCCATTGCATTTCCGTTTTCATTAAAGACTTCTTTTCCGTCTTTAATAAGCGGATACCTTCTTACAATATCTTTTGTAGTGTAAAGTTCCGGGTCTGTTACTCTATGGAAATATTCCGGCATATCTGCCAATGCCATTGCAAGTCTTTCTGTAATCTGCTCATTTGATGTAATGCCAAGCTCCTCTGCCATACTCTTATCGTATTCATCAAAGCTTCCGATTGACTTTTTCTTCTCAAGGTAATTTAATTTTTCTACCTCTTCTGTTTTCTGAGAAGGATATGGAATGGATGAAATCGGAATAATTTCCGTAATACGTTCCATATATCTGTCTTTTCGTATCTTGTCCAAATGGCAGTCAACGTTGAGTACTTTTGAAGTCATTGCTACAGCATCTTTTTTGTCCTTGTACAATCCCATTTCCAATAAGTTATTTGAAATAGCTTCCACTAAATCTCTAGCTGTTTTTGCATGGTGTGTAAACATTGCAAATAACGATGCAACCATTGCAGTCTGGATAACATGACTTGCCTGCACAGCATTTGCAATCTCACCAAGAATGTTAACTGCACCGTTTGTCTTTTTCTGTAAGTTTAAACCTTCCTGTTCTGATATTGATTCAGTCTCTTGAAATGCACTAATATTTCTTAACGGATACGTGTATCTAAGATTTAATTCACCCATTAACTCTTGGATTCTCAAGTTGTATTCTGTCGGAATAAATCTTATTAAAGACTTAAGCATTGTTGTTTTACCACAACCTTGACATCCTGTTACTGCAATATTTCTCTGACCTTTAATCAACCAATCCATGACTACAATTGGAATAACTGCATTCTTGTCATGAATTAACATGGTAGGTGCTACAGATGGAGCAGAATCGAATTTTCGTAAAAAGAAACCATACGAATCTGCAAATGGCGGTCTGACTACTACGATACGAGAACCATCAATCATTGTTCCCGTAACTTTTCCAGACTGTCGGCTTAATACTTCTGTCGGTTCGTATTTATAGATATTATTACAAATACGTTCAAGTTCTGCCTGCGATTCAAATGTACAACATTCGAGATGAACGTTGATACCACTTACCATTATCCATACTGATTCAAATGAATATGTGGTATTCTTTGCTTTGATTTTCGATGTAATACCTCCACTTGGAATACCGGATACTCCACCATCAATTTCATCAATATTCAACTCTTTTAAGCAATCTGCAATTCCCAATGCACGGTTCGCAAATACTTTTTCTGCCAATAATTCAAGCTTGTCTTCATAAGAAAGTGTCAGCACTCCCAAACTAGGTGATTCAATCAAATCTAATTCTTTGCGTTTTTCAATATCTGCTTCGTATAGACATTTATAAATCAACTTAATCTGTTCGCGCGTAATGATATAGTATTCTTCGTTGCCAACTTTCTGTTTACGGATTAAATCCCATTCGCTTTTTGAAGCCATTTTATTAAAACCATCTGCTCCATATTTTTTTACATAAGGATACAGAACCGCTCTAAATCTATCATTAAGGCTCATTTTTTCTACATTATCAAACGGAATAATGTTATCAATGTTTTTTTCTGAAACGTCAATTTTATCGCTACCAACAAGAATGTCTTTGATATAGTTTTTCACATACAGTTTTGCATTTGTATCGCCATATCCACCTCTTTCAAGGTTTTCTCTCAACGTTGCAATATGTTTACGCTTCTTTTCAAGTTCATCTCTTGTAAGTCGGTCATCGTTAATGTTTTTCTTTGTCATTTTCGTAAATGTTGAATTGACTTCACTAATAATTACATCAAAATCAGAAAAATTCATTTCCTCTTCGACATAATCATCAAATACCTTGCCTTTGATATTTGTGTCATAGTAATATTTACCACCAATGACAATGGCACTAACGATTCCCAACGTTAATAAATAATTTAAAACCATTTTTCATCCTCACTCTTCAACTTCTGCCTTGCTTGCAGTCTTCTTTGCAGGTGCTTTTGTTCCTGCTGTAGCTGTGGAAGATTTTTTCGCCGTTGTAGTTGATTTTTTTGCTGTTGTTGTCTTGCTTGCTGTTGTTGTCTTGCTTGCTGTTGTTGTCTTGCTTGCGCTACTTTTTGTTGCACTGCCTGTACTTGCTTTTGCTGTTGTCTTTTTTGCTGTTGTTGAAGCAGTTTTTGTGGCTGTGGTTTTTTTAGCCGTTGATGCAGTCGTTTTTGTAGCGGTTTTCTTTGTAGCTGTTGTTGCTTTTTTTGTGGTTGTAGCTTTTGGTGTCGTCTTTGGCTCTTCCGCAACTTCATCTGTATCATCTGTAGTTTCTACAACTGGTTCAAACTCTTTTACAGGTGTTGGTGTCACTTTTTTTGCAGGGGCTTTCTTGGTTGTAGCTTTTTTAGTAGTCTTTTTCTCTACTGTAGGCATTTTTTCTGTCTCATCTGAAATATCTACATCCGGTAATACCTCGCTCAAATCAAGCGGAGGTACAATATAGTTACTACCTGTATTGATACTTGCTCTCAAATCCATTACTTCGTCATCTACTGACTGCGCTTTCTTCTTTTTACCAAACAAGAAGAAGCCTTTCTTTTTCTTCTCGTTTTCTTTTACTGTAGCGACAAGCTCTTCTCCTGCTTTAATAATGGTATCATTACTTAAGCCTGCTCGATTTTCTGAAAACTTACTGAAATCATCTAATTCCGCAGGTTCATATTCTACGATGGTTTTGTCGTTTTTCTTTTCCTTTGCTTCCCGCATTTTTTCAAGACCAACGAGAATTTCTTTAATGTCCTTATTCCATTCATAATTAACATCTGTTTTATCAGTGTTAGTGTTATGAAGAATGAAGTAGATAAGTCTTCCCTTCATTGATGCATCCGTAACACGGATATTAAATGATAATGGGTAAATAGGCTCTTTCTTTGTGACATATGCATTCTTCATTGCTTTCATGGAAAATTCCGAATCATCATGATAATCCGTGACAACATAAAAAATGTTGTTTCCATATACATTTCCTTTGTTCATATGTCCTTGTCTCAAACAATAAACCGAGCGATTTACAATATCCAACTCGTTGATTTCTTTTATGAGCGTGTCGTCTTTTGAATCAACAAGAATGTAAATATTCTGGTAGACCTCTGATGCAGATTCCAAAATTTCCTTGATGTCATCTAATCTGTTTGCAACTGTTTTTGTAAAATCATCATTTTTACTGATTTCACACACGTCCAGAGCAAATTTAGTCTTTCGGATTGGTGTGCAATACTGTTCAAATTCATTTGCGCCGAGTACCGTACTGGAACAAATTCTCAGCAATGAATCAATTCCGGTTTCAGCAAATGTATTTTTTGAGTTACCATATGTAATTTCAGTATTTTTGTTCAGTGTATTATCCGCGGTGTCAATATCTGGATTAATCAACTGCATAATCAATACCTTATTACCGTTGATAAGAGAATCCATTCCTGCAAGAGCAGATACCGTCTGCACAGCTTTATTGTTTTTGTGGTTCATTCCCTGTACTGTAGTAATCAATGTTCTTTCGCTCCTTATTTGTATAAAATCTTTTTAAGATAACGTTCATTGTCGATTTTATAAACAATCGGCACTAATTCTGCGACAATATCTGCCACGCTTGTTTTCTTCGGCAACCGTGCATCTTTGTTAATCATTAATTTAATGTATTCCCCATATCCATCATCCAATGAATCTACCATGAATCCTTCGAAGTCCATATTGAAATCCATTTTTAATGATTTTTCTGTCGTTTTTGTAGTTACCGCATTTCGTAAAATGCAATATACTTTGCTATCGAACAAATACTCTTTAAAAGGAATCATCATGTTCCATTCGCTTGTATTTTCAGATGGAGCGAAAATTGTGATATTTCTGTAATTTGTATATCGTGGATATAATCCCTCATATACAAACACGACATCGTACTCCTGTGCCTCTTCCAATCCTACCTGTTTATTTCTCATGATTGTGGCAGAACCATACTCTTCTACTCCATCACCAGAATTTTTATCAAATACATGATACAAGTCTCCGGTAATACTGTTGTCAACCGCAAGAGCCTTAATATTAAGGCTCTTACCGATTCTAAGCAGGTAATATAAAATATCGCATCTTTCTGTTCCTACATAATTAATTACCATTTGCGTATATCCCTTTCTTTTACCTAATTATTTAAGTCCGTAATAGCATCTGCGTCCGTAGAACTGATTGATGCATCATTTGTCTCTTCGGTATCCTCCGGCTGAGTTGCATCAACATTTTCTGTTGTATCTGCATTCTGCTGATTCTGTAATACGGATGATTTTGCTGTGTCAGTTAAGCCGAAGCCTTCATTTACTGCGTCAAGCTGTTCTGTTGTTAGCATTCCAAGTCTACTTTCAAGGGAAAGTCTTGCGCTTGTATTAAGTGTTTCTGATGCCACCGTTACAACATTTGGGTCTTCTGCAATTAACTGCTTTGTAGTTTCGCTAACTGGATATGTAGGTGTTGCACTCTCCTGTATATTACTTTCAAGATAACGTGTTGTATAAAGTCTTGCACCTGTTGTTGTGTATGCGTCTACCATTGCACATGTAAACCGCAAAATTTCTTCCTCGTTCAAATTTGTAGAAAATACACAATTTTCAAGGTCAATATTTTTGATTGTTTTTTGTGACAGAACGATGTAGTCACTTCCATCTGGGAATGTTACACGTACATCAATCACATCATTAATATCCTGTGTCGTTACAAGATTTACGGATGCAATTTCATAATCACGAGTATCATTTTCAATTTCTTCATCTGTTACCATCGAATACATTACCGGAATACCTGCATCAATATCTACAATAGCTGTCGAGCCAATATCATCTGCTGTGATATAACAAAACGCATCTAATCCTGTATAAATAGGTTGCATTTCAACATTATCAACTGTAATTTTGCTTCCCTTTGTAATGTCTGTTGTTGCCACATATACTGTCTGGCTGTTTGCTTTTAATTCTGCATCTTTCTGTGCCAAGGCTTCCGAGTTTTTTCCATTCTGTACATATTCATATGCTCCAAATGCACCAAGCGCGATAATTAAAATAATTGCAAGAGTTTTTAAAACATTTTTCTTTTTCTTTCTCATTTTCTTACGCTAAATAGCTTGTCCTTTCTTTATCCTCTGTGGATTGTTCCATACAGTGTGAAATTTTCCTTGTTAACTTCTTTGATTCTAACTGCGACTTTATCACCGCGAAGATTTGTTCCACTAGAACTTGCATGACACAGACAGTCCATTTTGTCTTTAACTCTTACAAAAACAAGACCATTATCTGTGAATGCTTTGATTTCTCCTCGACAGATTTCACCTTCTTGGAAGTCATTAATATATTTTTTCGCCGGATTAGGTTCTGCTTTTCTTTTACTTGCCTTAAGTTTTACAATGTTGTATGTTTTATTTCCGGCTTTATATTCAACCTCATGGATGTCTGTAACTTCTACATAGAATTCATCTCCAATAGAGAATTCTTTTTCAATTGAATTTAAAGCTGTCCATGAAAGCTCCGGTGAATCAATCGTTGCTTCTGCGCCCATGACATTTACTTTTACTCTGTCACGTCGAACACCAACAACTGTTGCAGGTAATAACATTCCATTCACGTATTTTGGTCTGCCATCAGGCATTGTTCTGATGAAATTTTTGTAAGCTTCCTGTGCCATGGCATAGACACATGATGCAAATGCAAATGTTTTTTCATCTTTTTTCTTTGCTTCTTTTACGATATAAGGAATGAACTGTACTTCCGCACCTACACGGCTTGTCAAGTCATTAATAATTACCGTGTCGTCTTCGTACTCTTTTGTATCAACAACATGGAAATGATTAAATGGAACAATAATAGGTACTCGTCCCTCAGAATCCTTAAGCTGTAATTCAACTATCCAAGAGCCATTGTCAGACGTTTTTCGAAAACCATCTACAACACCTGTCAATGTCATAGGTGGTACTGCTGTTGCCGCGGACTTAAGTATATTTACCTCTTCTCTATACTTATCATTTTCCGTTTTTGCTTTACTTCCTGCAATTCTTACAACATTGTCGTCATCTTTGTAGACTTCTCTTCTTTCATCACGAGTAGCACCTTCAACACGACGTTTTTCATATGTCTTATCTGATGAAATAGTATCTTCAATGATACTTCTGTATAATTCCATTTCATCTTCTTCAAGACGTTCTGCCGACTGTGCATCTTCGTTCTGATTTTCAGTAACGTTTACGCCTTCTTTTGCATC
>CALELW010000062.1 GCA_937902905.1 uncultured Clostridium sp.
CCTCGTCCATATCATCTTCATCAAGAATCACATCGCGATTAATCCATTTGTTACGCAACAAGGGTTCTTTATTATATTTTCTTTTATTATTCGAAAAGCCGTTTGTCTTACTTGGAGTAACAAATTTCACTTGTGGGAACTCTTTTTCGATTTTTCTGATTTTTCTGCTCATTTAAGGACTCCTTTTAATCTCTTCAATCTACCACATACATACTCTGTATCCATTTTTTAAATAGATGTTATAATATGTATGATTTGCTGTTTTTGTTTCTTCAACATATGAAATATCTTCGATTTTACATCTTTTTCCAGTCTGTCTTTTAACATAAGGTAATACAATTTTACAAGCACGACCACACAACTGCTTGGTGTTGCTTTTTAGCATGGCAATTCTTCGCATTTTTCTCTTCTTTAAAATGCTTGTAAATTCATCTTCGCTATCTGTAACGTACTTCCCATTGCAAATAGAGTACCATGTCAACACTTCTTCGGCAGTGTCAAAATACTCTGGTTCATTGCCTAAAAGAAGTTTAGCGTACTCTTCTTCATTGGTGAGCTGTGTTTCGTATTTCGTGAGGGTAAACTTTCTGCATTCCGGGTATCCTGCGTCATTATTAGACAATGTGAGTTTAATGCAGTTATCTTCTTTGAGAAGTACTACCTGCCCTACTAAATAATTATCTAAAATGCTATTTGTAAGAATCTGAGTGTAACCGTTTTTGATGTATTCATTAACGCATTTATTAAATTCTTTAATCATATCTAACATTTTCATGTGCATTTCCCTTTCCGCTTCTTTATTTGATAAGTACATTATACCATAATAATACCGTAATGTCAAGAGAAATGATAAAAAAGATGGATTTCTCCATCTTTTTTAAGTTATTTGTTTTTTGCAATTATTTCTGATATTGCTTCTTCTGCTATTTTACAAAAATTAATTTTTTCAACATCGTTAGGCTTTACGTTGCCCCTTTTTAATTCGATTTGTACTTGTGCAAAATAGCATTTTGCTTTTTCTAAATCCGATAAATCCTCATTTTTACCGCCTACGCAAATTAGTGTATTTGTAGAATTTCTTACGTATCCTGTAATATCAGAACTTACATCCGGTAGTTCTTTCTGGTATTTTGCATTTAATTCTCTTATTAAAGATGCCCTGTCCATTTTTATCACCATCCTTTTTAATAAACTTATTATATTTCTATCGCAAACAAGTTTGTCAATTTTTGATTTATGAGATTTGTGATGCATTCGAGATAAAGTATATAATACCATAACTATACCTTTATTCCAATAAAAAACACCATGAAATTAATCATGGTGTTTTTTATTTTATTTTTTTTGGCAAAAGAGGATTGTATTACAATCGACTTTTGCCATTTTATTAAGGCAAGTGATAATTTTTTCGGCGAGTTCATTTGCAATATTTTCATTGCAAACTTCATCTGCCGATACAAATAGATACTCGCCAGAGCCTCCTCCGTAATAATCGACAATAACATCATAATCGCTATTGTTGAATCCAGTATCTATTGCCTTAATACCGTACCAAGAAGAATAACTTTTATCATCCTCTTCTACGGTAAAGTCGACTGGCTTTAACCCGTGCTTTAAAAAGTTATGGGCTAGTTCCAAAGGTGTTCCTGTGAAGAATACCTTTGCATCTTCAAGCAGTCCATGGTCACTTGCAAATGCATGGACATATTTGAATCTGTCTTCACTTAGATTTTCTCTCAAATCTTCGAGAGTGAAGCCTGTTTCAAACAGTTCCATGACGAAATCTAATTCATCAACCTGTTTCTCGATTGCGTTGTCAAAACGCGCATCAAGTTCTGAGGATATATCGCAATCCGATTTATCCTCTAATATTACTACATTGTCTTTCCCTTTATAGGAAACAACAAACAGCACATTGTTCCCTGTAAGACCATCTAGTTTTACCTCGCAGTTATCATTATAATTTGCTATAAAGCCAATTATTTCTGATACTTCCAAAGGAACATCTCCCGGCGTGAGGTAAATAACCCCATCTTTTTCGTTTATTTTTCCCACTGCCTCACTTTCACAATGCATCATTACAGATGCATTGAAGTTTTTCTTCATTAATATTTTTTTAACATACTTTTTTTCATTTTCATTTCCTCCTTGATTATAAAAATCTTTCCACTTTTGAAGTGTAAATCAATTTTTTGAAATCTTTATCTAATGCAATTATTGCCTGCTGACCAATAAATACATTAGCATTGTAATATTTTAAATCGTGGAAATGTCCACCATTCAAAATATTTTTTTCAGTGTCAAGACTGTAAACAGTCCCACTTTTTGTTTCAAATACTACCATACTCAATCTCCTTTCATTATTGAACGAGCATAATCAATACGCACCATGCGTTCATTATGCTGTTTGTTTAAGAAGCTTTGCGCTTCTTCAAACGATTTAAAAAGTTGATGTTCTTCATCTTCTTCTAGCCAATAGGAAACACCATCAGCCAAAAGAATAATGTGGTCATCATCTTTTTCTGCGACAACACCCTTTTTTATTGCTTCTCCGTCAAAATCGGAAATGGCATAAAAAAGGATGTCATTGATTTTATGATTTTTCATTGAAAATCCTCCTACCACATATCGTTTGATGAAAATTCATTCACGATAATTTCATCACCGTCATAACGGAAATCTAAGTAACCGTTATTGTCGTGGATAAGGGTTTCCGCCTTTTCTCGCGTGATAAGCTTTTTTTCTGCACCACGGTAGGCGTAGCCATACCGATAATAGCAAGGACAATCTGTTTTTCTTATGATTGCAATTGCCAATTCCCGGTTTAATCTTTCCGGTTTTCCCATGAAAGACATATTAGCCTTTTCCGGCAAAGGTTTACTCATATAATCCGCTATTTTAGCGTCAAACATGAGTTCTTTCTTTGCTTTCTTGGCAACGTTATTTCTTGCCGTAAGCATTGTTTTTCTTTTCTCCATCTGTTCTATTTCGATGGAATTAGCAATGAA
>CALELW010000063.1 GCA_937902905.1 uncultured Clostridium sp.
GATTTGGTGATTTCGCGTGCCGGCGCAAATGCAATTTGTGAATTGCTTGCCCTTCATAAACCGAACATTCTGATTCCGCTGTCGTTGGAAGCAAGCCGCGGCGACCAGATTTTGAATGCCGCTTCTTTTGAAAAACAGGGCTTTAGCTATGTGATTAAAGAGGAAGAATTAACGAGCGAAAAATTGTTGGCAGCGATTACATCGGTTGATGAAAATAAGGAAACTTATAAACAGGCAATGAGCCAAAGCAACCAGCAGGATGCCGTTGTGAAAGTTGCGGATATTATTGAAAAAGCTTGTAAATAGTTGGATGATGCCGAAAATTGGCAGATAATCCAAAATAATGTCATACGGTTTTTGAATTTGATGGGATATCCTTCTAGGCAGAAGAATATCCCATTGTTATACTTGTCTTATCAAACAGGAAAGGAAGATGAATATGACAGAGTGGATTCAAAAACAGTATGTTGTGGCAGGAATTGCCGCGGTCTGTCTTGTATCAATGTTAGTAAAGTGCCTCATTCGCCACAAATACCGGGCGATGCTTAGGGAGGTGCAGGATATGGGACATTCCAAACACAAACTTGTGAAATCAATGGTGATGAAATTCGATGCCTGCTATAAGTTAAAAATGGGAGTTCCTAATGTTTCTCTTTTTGTAAAGAAATATTTGTGGCATTACCGCATGATGGGGCTTTATATGAAAACATGGGAAAACATCAATGGTTTCTGCCTTGTAATTGTAATGGCAGGAAGTATGGCAGGCGGTATTTATGCCATGATGCAGGGGATGTCTGCCACAATTGTTTTTTCGCAGCTGTTAGCCGGTGTTTTTGCAACCGGAGTTTTATTACTTACCGAATACATAGCAAATACATCGAATCTTTTTGACATGCTGCAGGTTGATATTACGGATTATCTAGAAAATATCTGCAAACCACGCCTTGAAAATGAACTGTTTCATGCAGAGCATTTAAGTGAATATCAACGAGAATATTTTGATGAGACACCGGAGCAGAAAGTTGTGGATTTTTCAAGAAAAAAAATGGAACCGGCAGAATTAACAGCAGATGACCTTACGTTTACGAAGGAGGAAGAGAGTGTGATACGCGAAGTCATTCAAGAATATCTCGGTTAGTAGTTGACAGAGAGAAAATGGAAAGAGTATAATTTATGATAAGTGGATTAATAGACTAATAACACAACAGGAGGAACAATTTGATGGGAAAACATGTTACGTTTGATTATTCGTTAGCGGATAAATTTATCCGTGAGGATGAAGTGGAATTGATGATGGCTTCGATTCGTGCAGCAAGAGAGACTTTGGAGTCAAAAAGCGGGGCAGGAAATGATTTCCTTGGCTGGATTGATTTGCCGGAAGATTATGACAAGGCTGAGTTTGAACGGATTCAGGCAGCAGCGAAAAAGATTCAGTCAGATTCGGATGTATTAGTCGTAATTGGTATTGGTGGTTCTTATCTCGGTGCCCGTGCAGCAATCGAATTTTTGAGACACTGCTTCTACAACAGTGTGGACAAGTCTGTGCGCAAGACACCGGAAATTTATTATGCCGGCAATAATATCAGCGGTACCTATCTGGCACAGTTGATTGAGACAATCGGTGACCGTGATTTCTCGGTAAATGTCATTAGTAAATCGGGAACTACAACAGAGCCTGCGATTGCTTTCCGCGTGATGAAAGAGATTCTTGAGAATAAATATGGAAAAGAAGAGGCTGCAAAACGAATTTATGCAACGACGGATAAAGCAAAAGGTGCGTTGAAGAGTCTTGCAACCGAAGAAGGATATGAAACATTTGTAGTACCGGATGATGTAGGCGGAAGATTTTCTGTATTAACAGCCGTTGGTCTTCTCCCAATTGCAGCAAGCGGTGCTGATATCACAAAACTTATGGAAGGTGCACAGAGCATGCGTAAGCTTTGCTTAGAGACACCAATTGAGAAAAATGATGCCATTTTATATGCAGCAGTTCGTAATCTTTTGTACCGCAAAGGCAAATCCGTTGAGGTGCTCGCAAACTATGAACCGATTTTCCATTATGTAGGTGAATGGTGGAAACAGCTTTATGGCGAGAGCGAAGGAAAAGACCAGAAAGGTATCTTCCCGGCTTCCGTTGATTTGACAACCGATCTTCACTCAATGGGTCAGTTTATTCAGGACGGTTCCCGTATTATGTATGAGACCGTAATGGAACTGGAGAAACCGGCACTTGACCTTACCGTAAAAAAAGAAGAAAATGATTTGGATGGCTTGAATTATCTGGCCGGAAAAACATTGGATTTTGTAAATAAGAGTGCAATGAAAGGAACACAGCTTGCTCATACGGATGGTAATGTTCCAAATCTTCAGATTCGTATTCCGGAGCAGAACGAGTTCTATCTTGGTGAGTTGTTCTACTTCTTTGAATATGCCTGCGGTATCAGTGGATATCTGCTTGGCGTGAATCCATTTAACCAACCGGGCGTTGAGAGCTACAAGAAAAACATGTTTGCTCTGCTTGGTAAACCGGGTTATGAGGAATTAAGCAAAGAATTGCTCGCAAGATTATCGTAAGAAAAAGAAAAAACAAAAGGGACCGTCAAATGACAGTCCCTTTTTAATTTCAATAAAGATTATTCAGCTTCAATCGCACCGGTAGGACAAGCTGCTGCGCAAGAACCGCAATCCAAGCAAGCTCCGCCGTCGATTTCGTAATGTGCATCGCCTTCAGAAATAGCGCCTACTGGACACTCAGATGCACATGAACCACAACTGATGCAAGAATCAGAAATTTTATAAGCCATTTTTAAATCCTCCTTTTCTCAAAAATATTTTGAACATACTCACATAATAATACAATTTGCTCAAAAATACAAGGGAAAATTTATCGATAAGCCCTTAGAAAAGAATGGAAAAGGGGCATGACTTACATTACTGATAAAAAATATCATTACTGAGCGGCAAGCTGCTTGCCAAGTGCCTTACATTCAGCAATAGCATCGTCATTTGGGGCTTCCTGACAAATCAGACCCTCGCCGTTTAATACACGTGCGCCGGCTGCTTCCATACGCTCTACCCAGTCACGCATCCACTGACCGTCACCCCAGCCATATGAGCCAAAGAGTGCAATTGTCTTTCCGCCAACGCTTCCTTCCAACTCAGATACGAAAGGTTCCATTTCGCTTTCTTCCAAAACCTCTGCGCCCATTGCCGGACATCCGAGTGCAAATACTTTTTCCGTTTTCAAGGCATCCAGAGAAGCGTCCGTAACATCAATAAGTTTAGCTTCTTTACCTGCTTCTGTTACGCCTTCGCTAATCGCTTCTGCCATAGCCTGCGTGTTTCCTGTCTGTGACCAATAAACAATCGATATCATAGTTAAACCTCCTTTATGTAGTTAGTCTTATCTAACTCACGCTTATACTATTTTATTTTATGCAATCTGTCAACCGGATTATTGATAGATTTAATCAGCATCTATTAATTGAGATTCTTTCTTAAAAAATGGAAAAACTTTACAGACTCAAAATGCGAATAACATTCCTTGACAAAGAATACACTTGTGACTATAATCGAAATTGCATGATATGATAGTTATCGATGACGAAAGCCAAAAGGAGGATATATACTATGTTGAAAGAAGTAACAAAGGATATGCTGATTGGAGAAATTTTGCAGGCAGACGCAACGGTTGCACCGATTCTTATGGCGTCCGGTATGCACTGCATTGGCTGCCCGGCTTCTCAGGGAGAAAGCTTAGAGGAAGCAGCAATGGTTCACGGCATTGACAGTGATGAACTGGTTGTGAAAATTAATGAGTATCTGTCAACAAAGAATGCATAAGATTGTATCAAAAAAGGACCGCTTTCGTGGTCCTTTTTCATGTTCTTAATTCATTGTATCCTTAAATATCAGCGAGCTTAGTTAATGCGTTGTCTTTCAAAATCAGACGAAAATGCTCGTTATAATATGCCTGTGTGGCATAAGTAACATTTTCCTCTTTTGCGTATTCAGCCAAAGCAGAACACATCAGGCGGAAAGCATTTTTTCCTTTGCCGCGGTGGAGTAACAAGAAATACCGCTTAGAAGCAGGATCTTTCCACAAACTGTTTTTGCCACGGTAATCGCAGTCAATCTGGCTGGTAAGTGCTATCAGCGTATTCAGGGAATCAAAGGAGAATACCTTGATTCGGTCAGCAAGTGGTTCTGCCTCTTTTTTCTTAGCTTTACGTCTGTTTCCCTGCAGAGCCTCTTTTAACGGCACAAACTCGCCAGATGATTCGGAAGAATCTTTTGTTTCATTATCCTCGGCTTCTTCCAATAATTCATGGAGCTGCTCGAAGCAGTTTATGAAATCCTCGGAATTCTCCGGTGCATCTTCTTCTAACAAATCATTGTCATCAGAATCGGCATCATCCGATGGGCCAAACATGGAAAAACGCTCATCCAATTCATCCGGATTATCAACTTTATTAATAAGCAGAATGATGGAATCCCGTGAAGTCGGGATTGCCTCAATCATAAGTGGAATATCATCCGCATCAAAACCTAAGTCTATATTCGCTTGCTCCATTATATCACGAAAAAGTTCTTTAGCTTTATCGGAGCCGTAAGCCAATTCACTGATTTTGAGCTGACGTTCCATCAAATCATGTTTGTTTAAGGTACAACGGATTTGATTTTCACTCGTTCGTTCAATCTTCACAAGCACACATCCTTTCATATTTTCTATTGTAGAAAAGTATAAGTTATCTTATCTATAAAGTCAACACCAAGTGAAAAAAAACAAGGGGAAAGCCGTTTAGTCGTTTGAGATGCGCTGAAACGGATAGACGACACTTGTTTTGGCAAAATCACCTCTTATATAATAGAAGCAGGTAAGTCAAAGCGATACGATGGGAGGTGTAGGAAAAGAATCTATGACTTGCCGGGATGGAACGAAAAATGGCACTTTCATATGATAATATCACGGAAAAAGTATTATGAGGGGGAAACTATGCAGCAGAATCAGTGGATTGTAGACGAGATGAATCAGGTTTACAAACAGGGAATCCGAGTCGATGTAAATGGGCTTTCGTATAATCCGAAAACCTCAGCAAATTTAATGCGCGTATTGGAAAAAGGTTCCTATATGCTAGACTATGAAGGAGACATGTTGGGGCGTATTGTGGCTCTGCACGTGGATTCTGTCGGGCCATCGGAACAGCCATCCTATAAGACGCTGCGCTGTAAAAAAACAAAAAACAGGCCGGAAAAAAAGAGGCGCAGCGAAAAAAATAAAAAAAATTAAATTTTTTGCAACTTTTCCTCTCTTTGAATCGTCTTATTGGTATAAAGGGGTAAGAAAAAGCCCAAAACAATAAACTTAGTAAAAGGGAGGTTTTTTTATGAAAAAACAAATTTTATTTGCAGCGACAGCATTGATGCTTACCGCAGGCGTAGTGGCAGGAGCAAATGAGTCGGAGGCAAAAGCACCGAAAAAGATTGCGATTAACAAGAAGAATTTTCCGGATCAGGTCTTTCGTGAACTTGTAAAATCCAATTATGACAAGAACAAAGACAAAAAGCTCTCAAAGAGCGAGATTAAGAAAGCAAAGAAGTTTGGTACATCCAGTACCAAAAACTCGATTAAGATTAAGAAGTCCAAGTATGGAAAGTATACCAAAAAGTATATTAAGGACATTAAAAACTTTAAGGGAATTGAGAAACTGACAAATCTTCAGAAATTTGTTGCGAACGAGACGTCAGTAAAAACCATTAACTTAAAGAAGAACAAGAACTTAACATATCTTGAGATGCAGGATGGTAATCTGCGCAAGATTGATTTGAATAGTAACAAAAAATTGAAATATGTCTATTTGGCATATAACAAAATTTCTTCCCTGAAGATGAACAAATGCAAAAAATTACTGATTGTAAATATTCAGGGACATATGGTTAAGAAAGTAAAAATCAACCGTAACAAAGCAACCGTTGTATACGGTGAAGATTATTATGCACCATATGCTGTAACAAAAGTAAAAGAAAATTTCAGCAATTTGAATAAAGCAGGACAGATGGATGGTGATGGTACATTCTGTGTATATGAGTGGGCAGCAGACCATTCGAACTGCCTTCGTAAAACGGTAAGCGGCGCTGCTATGGCAAGCCAGCCGGTAGCTTTAGATGCTGATGCTACAGCAAAAGCAAAGGGCATGCAGCAGATTACAGCACAGTGGAAAGATGCGAAAGGAAACTTCTACTTCTTAGCAGATAAAGATGGTGACATGGTAGCTAAGACAGCATATTATCTAGTAAAGGTGAATGCGCAGGGA
>CALELW010000064.1 GCA_937902905.1 uncultured Clostridium sp.
AGATGGAATTAAAAGTTGACAATGCGGTTAGTCTATGCTAACTTTGGATTGACAGAAAAGAGTGGGGTTATCATTCGAACAAGATACTGGAGGAAGAGCAATGAAAAAGTTATTTTTTGAAACCGAAAAAGATGGTTTTTATGGAACTTATTATGAAAATCCCAAAGGTTCAAACTGTGCGGTTATTGGATTGTTTGGAGATGACCCCAATGATTATATGGCAAAGTGCGGGGCAAAATGGCTGCATAAAAATGGCACCAATGTTCTTTGTATGTCGCCGGGAAAGAAAAATTACAGCCATGTAAATTTCCCGCTCGAACGTATTGAGACGGCAATTCAATGGCTGAAAAATAATGGAAATCAAAAAATCGGAATTATGGGAATGAGTACAGCGGGTATGGATGCCCTTGTTGCAGCTTCTTTCTTTTCGGATATTACGCTGACATTTGCGCTTACTCCTAGTGATTTTGTATGGCAGGGATTTGAGCAGGGAGAAAAAGATGGATGCAAGGAATGGCCGATTCCGGGAGCGTCCACTCTTTCATGGAAGGGAGAGCCTCTTGCCTATATGCCGTTTATATATGAGCATCCGGTATATTGGCAGAAGATTGAGGAAGAAACAAAAGGTTCCGGTGATATTGAACGCAGCACCTGCCTGTTTATTGATTCTGAAAATGCAAGAGAACATACCGAAGAGGAAATGATTCCGGTTGAGAATATAATGGGCAGACTGTTTCTTGTAGGAGCTGAGGATGATTCCTTTTGGGAAACAGGAAAATACATCCGCCGTATGGATGAACGGTTAAAAGAGCGTTCGCATACCTGTGAGTATGTGCCACTCGTGTATGAACACGGAACTCACTTTGTACTGCCGGAATCTTTGCTGCGCAAGGCTTTGCCGGTGGGACTTAAATTTGTGTTGCGATTTATTTTTAAAGCGGCAAAAGAATATCCAAATGAGTGTGAAAAAACGCGAAAAGATATTGACAGAAGACTTTCGGCTGCATTAAAAGAGTGGCGGGAAGAGTAGATTATGAAACTTTTGCAGGAGATATTTGTAGTTAGTTGACCTAATTAAAGAAAAAGTAGAAAAAAGTCAAATGGAAGCCGGATTTTGGTTGACCGTTGTTGTAATTTTAATAAAACAGGTCAACACAGCGTTTCCATTTCTTTTTTTATCATACGACGGTGTAGCCAAATTACATAATACATAAAAAAAGACGCCCGAAGTCTGGGAAAACTTCGGGCAAACACTAAAGGGATATATGATTAAATTAAACCAGCAAGCTTTGATAATTCGCGGATTGATTCTTTGGAAACTAATTTTCCCTTGTATTCAATCAAATCCTCTTCAGAACCAGTAAAAATATCCTGTTTCTGTCTTTCACATTTTCTTAAAATAATTTTGTCATCTTCAGTATATATTTCCAATAATTCGCGGTCTTTAAATCCTAAAGACTTACGAAGTTCTTTTGGCAGAGTAATACGTCCGACTGCATCTAATTGTCTTGCAATACCTGTTTCAATCATAGGTTTACTCCTTTGAAAAACTTTTTTTAACGTATTCAACTATAGTACGTTTTTGACATTTTGTCAAGGAATTCGACGATTAAAAGAGTATAAAAAAACAATGAAAAAGAATAGACCTTTTTTATGACACACGGATGCATATAATAATAAGAAAAGGATGCTTTATTTTTTGTGTTAAAAGTGATAAAATGAAGATGATTAATCCGTGAAAGGAGTGTATTTCATGAAAAAAAGTAAAAGGGGATTATGGATTCTTGGTTTTTTGTGCGTGATGGTATCAGGAATTGTACTGTCGAACAGCAAAAGCCAGGCAAAAACAGTCATCTATCCGACTGTTGCAAGTGGGGAACAAGTTAAGGAAAGTAATAATTGTGTGATTGACTATTCCAACACGGCAGACGGTTATGTGATGGTGAAATTTAAGAAAGCACTGGGGCCTACGCTGAAATGCGTTGTTACGACCGGGGGACAGGCGCTGAATGATGGTTACAAATATACACTTTCCGTGGATAAATATCAGGTCATTCCATTGACGGAAGGAAATACTGCTTATACGATTTATCTGCTTTATGAAGTGGGTGGCCGCTATGCGATGGAGATGACGTTGAAAGTAAATGTCAAAATGACTGACCAGTTTGGACCGTATCTGCGTCCGAATCAGTTTGTGAATTACACGAAAAGCACGAAAGTTGTGAAGAAAGCAGCCTCGATTACAAAAAATTGTAAAAACGATTTGGCAAAGGTGAAAAAGGTATACAACTATGTCATTAAAAATTATAAATATGACAAAAAACTTGCCAAGACAGTAAAGCCGGGCTATGTGCCAAATCTGAATAAGATTTATAAGAAGAAAAAAGGAATTTGTTTTGATTATGCGGCTGTTATGACGGCGATGCTGCGGAGTCAGGGCGTTCCGACAAAACTTGTTGTCGGCTATACCGGAAATGCCTATCATGCATGGATTAACGTGTATTCCAAGAAAAAAGGACGCATTTCCAAAATGATTTATTTTAACGGTAAGAAATGGAAACTGATGGACCCGACATTTGCTTCGACCAGTAAATCGAGTAAGTCCATTATGAAATACATAGGAAATGGTAGAAATTACAAAGAAAAATTGAGTTACTAATCAGGGGAGTGTGTCATGAGTAAGCAAACAGTAAGTAATGAGTATGTTTCTGCTTTTTGTCTGGAAATGTCGCTTTTACTGCATGCCGGCATTGGAATCGAAGATGGATTGTATCTTTTGATTGAGGACGAAAAGGACAAAAAAAGCAAAAAAATGCTGGAGCAGTTAGCAGGTTTGGTGACGGATGGCAAACCGTTTTCCGAAGCAGTTCGGGAGGTCGGTACGTTTCCGAAGTACGTCGGCGATATGATTGAAACCGGTGAGGAGACAGGGCGGTTAGAGCAGTCCTTTCAGGCACTGGCAGATTATTACGACAGGCAGCAGCAGTTGATGTCGCAGATTCGCAGCGCACTGTTGTATCCGTTTATATTGATGATTTTGATGTTAGTAATTTTGGTTGTGCTGCTTGTCAAGGTGCTGCCGATTTTCAATCAGGTCTATGAGCAGCTTGGCGGTACGATGGGCGGCACGGCGAAACTTTTACTGCGGTTTGGCGACTGGCTCGGAAGTATCATGCCGGTGTTGTGCGGTATCATTTTTGTCGTTGTTTTGGTGGCGGCAGTGATTGCCTGCAGCAAGAGGGCAAGAGGCTTTTTCGTGAAGCTGTATAAAAAAGTTTTCGGCGGACACGGAATTGTGCGCCGGATGGGTGAAGCAAGATTTGCATCAGCGATGGCGATGGGAATGATGAGCGGATTAAATACCGAAGATGCATTCCGTACAGCGATGCTTTTTCAGGATGTAAATCAAAAGACGAAGAAACGTTATGAAAAATGCCTTGAGATGTTGGAAGTGGGCGAGCCGATGGCAAAGTCCTTCCGTGAAAATGAAGTTTTGGAAGCGTCGTTTTGCCGGATTTTAGATTTGGGTGCAAAAAGTGGTACATCCGATACGGCGATGGCAGAAATTTCGCGGCGCATGGACGACAGAGTACAGTTGGAAATCGCACGAAAAGTTGGAAAGATTGAGCCTACGATTGTCATTATTACCTCCATTCTTGTAGGAATTGTTTTGATAACCGTGATGTTACCGTTGATTCATATCATGTCTTCGATTGGATAGGATGGATGAAAATGAAGAAGCAGAGAAGTTTTTTAATTATAAAAATTGTATTGCTGATAGCGGTGATTGGCGGACTGCTTTATGCGATGAACGCAGGGGCGGCAAAGCTGAATCAGGGGCAGGAGGCAGAGAGCATGAAACAGCTTGAAAACTCCATTCGCAAGGCAACAATGACCTGCTATGCGACAGAAGGCGTATATCCGCCAACCCTTGAGTATTTAAAGAAAAATTACGGAATCCAGATTGATGAAAGCCGTTTTACCGTCTTTTATGAAGTGTTTGCCAAAAATTTGATGCCGGAAATCACAGTAATGGAAAATCAGGAGCGGGTCGATTAGCAATGAAGAGAAGCAGCCAGAGACATAGTATTGAAAATGTATTTGTTCTTGTATTGTTTGCTATCTTTGCCATGACAATTGTGGCGGTTTTAGCACTGGGAGCAAATCAATATAAAAGTTTGGTCGAGCGTGATAATAATGCGTACAATAAAAGAATTATCACGTCTTATGTGTCTGCCCAGATTCGTGGTTATGACAGGGCGGATGCCGTGAAAGTAGGTGGATTTTCCCTGACAGATGCAGAAGATGGGGTAAATACGCTGCACCTTTTGGAAACAATCGATGGCATCCGGTATGATTTGAAAATATATTATTATCAGGGTAAGGTGTATGAGTTGTTTGCCGCTGAGGAATCCGAGATGAAACCGGAGGATGGTGTGGCGATTATGGATGCGAAAGATTTGCATTTTGAGAAAAAAGGAAGTCTCATACGGATTACATCAAAAGATAGCGAAGGCCGAGAGAATGAGACAACCGTTTCTCTGCGAAGTGAAGGAAGAGGGGTGGCATTGTGAATTATGAAAGAAGCAAAGCTCCGTTAGCGCTGATGGAGCAGATTATTATGATTTTAGTATTTGCGCTGGCGGCAGCCGTGTGTTTACAGGCGTTTGTCTATGCTAATGGACTGTCCACACGTGGCGAAAAGGAAAACATTGCGGCGGAACACGCACAGGAAGTAATTGAGATGTGTAAAACGTGCGCCGGTGACTGGCAGAAAGTGGTATGGGAAATGCCGGGACGGATTGAGGGAGACACCTTGGAAATTCCTTTTGAGCAGGACAATATGACGGTTCAAATAACAAAGACGGATGCAAATGAATATTTGACAAATGCAAAAGTTACCGTTTTTGATGAAGATAAGGAAGAGATTTATCATGTTGCGGCGGCTTGGCAGAGAGGGGGCACATCATGAAAAAACGAAAGCTCTCATTCACAAGCGTTGGCGGCAGTTCGATTCTGACGATTTTTGCGGTGTTATGTTTTTTGGTTTTTGCTCTTTTGTCGCTGTCAACGGCAAAAGCAAACTATAACCTGTCGGAAAAATCCGTAAAAGCGGTGAGTAATTACTATGCGGCAGATACGAAAGCGGAAGAGATATATTCACAGATTCGGGCAGGTAATATGCCGGATGGTGTGAAACAGAAAGGAAATACTTATGCTTACGCTTGTGCGATTGATGATAAGCAGAAACTGCTTGTTGAAATCAAAAAACAAAAAGAAAAATTTCATGTAGTAAAGTGGGAGAAGCAGTATACCGGTGAATGGAAACCGGATGATACCATCGATGTTTGGGATGGAATGGAACAAATGCTTCCGGACTAAAGAAAGAGAGAAAAGATATGGAACGTTTAGTGGAAATATTAAGAAAAGCAGTCTCTGACGGGGCATCGGATATTTTTATTGTTGCCGGTGGTGCATTGAGTTATAAGGTGGATGGCGAGATTCGCCCAATGGAAGCCTCAGCGGAGCGCCTGATGCCGGATGATACAAAGGCGCTTTTAGATGAAATTTATGAGTGTGCCCGCCGGGAAAAAACGCATTTTTTAGAAGAAGGGGACGACGATTTTTCCTTTGCGATTGAAGATTTGGCGAGATTTCGTGTGAATTCATACTTTCAGCGTGGCTCGCAGGCGGCTGTTATTCGTGTTGTTTCGTTCCGGATTCCGGATTACAAGGAATTGGGAATTCCGGAAGAGGTAATTGCCCTGTCCAAATTACAGCACGGCATGATTATCATTTCAGGAACGGCTGGAAGCGGAAAATCGACAACGCAGGCGTGTATTATTGATGCGATTAACAAAGAGCGTGAAGCGCATATTATTACGCTGGAAGATCCGATTGAGTATTTGCACCGCAACCAGAAATCATTAATCAGCCAGCGCGAAATTGCGATTGATACCGAGAATTATCTGACCGGACTTCGTGCGTGTCTGCGACAGGCACCGGATGTCATTCTGTTAGGGGAAATGCGTGATGCGGAAACGATTCGTACGGCGATGACCGCAGCAGAAACCGGACATCTTGTTATTGCAACACTGCACACCAAGGGGGCGGTAAATACGATTGATCGAATTGTAGATTCCTTCCCGGCAGATCAGCAGGATCAGATTAAAATCCAGTTGTCTCTTGTGTTAGACTGCATCGTTTCCCAGCAGTTACTGCAGAGAGAAGGCGGCGGCATGATTCCAGCGGTGGAAATTATGAAAATTGTGCCGGCGATTCAGAACATGATTCGAGACAGTAAAAACTATCAGATTGATAATGTCATTCAGACGTCCGGAGAACTGGGGATGGTTTCGATGGATCAGTACATTTTGAAACTGTACCGGAAAGGCGAAATCAGCGAAGAAACCGCACTTTTATCCGCCATTAATCCGGAGCAGTTAAAGAGAAATTAAGCCGGTAATTATTTTATAATATTTGGAAGGATGAAGCGCACGACAAAGATTTCGTCCTTTGGCTCAAAGGAAATAACACCCTTTGCCTTGTCTACGATGAGGCGGGCAGACTGGGTACCGATACCCATACCGGAATGTTTTGTTGAGAAGAACCGATTCGCTTTTTGAATGGGTTCTTTTTTGCAGCTATTTTCAATCATTGCAACAATATTATTTTTCTGTGGCTGAATCTGGATGCGGATATACGCATTTTCCGGTGTCTGGCTTGCGGCCTCCCATGCATTTTCCAAGAGATTACCAAACAAAATCGAAAAGTCCGTGTCGGGAATCGACAGTGTTTCCGGAAGGTTTGCCAGACATTCAAAGGCTATGCCATTGTTTTTGCAGAGTGTCTGATAGTATTGTAAAATCGCATCCGCGAGCATGTTACGGCATAATACGATACGTCCTTTCTGTTCTCTCTGTTCAGCGTATTGAGCCAAATATTCCAGTGCTTTTTCGCGCTCATTATTTTGCAGATAGGTCGTGACAGTCTGCATGTGGTGGCGGTGGTCGTGGCGCAGGCGAATCGATTCGTCAATACGCTCCGTAAGTTCCTGATAGTGTGCTTTCTGAATTTCAATTTGTTTTGCCAGATAGTGAGTTTCTTCCTCTAGCAAAAGTTTTGCACGGTAGGTTTTCGATAAATCCTGCCACAATTCGTAGCCAATGGAAACGACCAGCAAAAAGGTGCCGATTTCCTGAAACCAGCCGCCGTAAATCGGTTCGTAGCCCGGATACATACGGTCAGCAGTTAAAGAGGCGGCAAACAAAACGGTACCAATTAAGAGAATTGGTGACGTATGCAATTCTTTCTGATATGAATAGTATGCCTGAAATAAAAGAAAAAGGGCGCAGCCCGCTTTGTATAAAAACAAAACTTCTGAATAGATTTTGGCAAAGTGTGTGCTGCCGTGTAAAAACAGAGTGAATATAAGCGACAAAACAACACAGCTGCCAAAGATAAGCGTTTCACGCCGAATTAATTTCTTAGGAAGATTTAAAATGGTTCCCTGCAACAAAACCATGCATGGATACATGGCGGTCAGACACGCAATTTCCAGTGGATACCATGGGAAAACGGAAAAACTGCCATAGGAAAACAGAACCGGATACAGGGAAATGACAAAAAATAAACCGCATAAGATGGTAAAAATCAATGCATTTTTATGTTTTAACCGACAGAAAAAGAACAACGAACAAGCGGCAAACAGAAAAATGGCTGCAAGTGTAATGCCGGAAATGAAAAGTCTTGTGGAAAGATAGTTTTGGATGGCAGTAACCGTTCCAAAGGCCGGCGGATAGGTAATGCCACTGTAAATATGTGAGTAATTGGTGGCAATAATCGTGATGTGAACGGTTCCGGAGGCGGTAAAAGAAATTTCTTTATTGCCAATTAAATCTTTATAATGTGCCGGATCAGGGTTTCCCTGCGAGCAGACTTTTTCGTCATTTAGGTAGAGTGTGTATGCGGAAAAAATTTCCGGCAGATACAAAGAATATGTTCGTGCCGTGTCCGGGAGTGACAATGTTAAGCGGTAGGTGGCAGTGCCATTCGATGCCTCGGAAGTGTTGCCAAGACTGAAATTGCCAAATGAACCAAGGGTTAAAAAAGTGCCTCCCGTTACTTTTTTTTCATTAAAATCGGAAGGCGTATATTGTTTGCCCGGGAAAAAGTTCCACTGATGAGCAAGAAAAATTACGGAATCCCCGGATAAGTCGGCATCGGAACAAAACATGACACCGCCCATCGGGTAAACCGGATTATTTTCATATTTGTTGTTGTAATAAAATAGAAAGTGTGCAAGCAACAGAAAGGAGGCAAAAGGAAGAAACAAAGCGAGAAATAGTTTGATAAAGCGAGGTTTCATCTTAATGTTTCCTTTCTTTTTTGTGGTAGACAAAGCAACCGGTCGAAACCAGCACCAGTACAATCGCACCTAAAATTACAAGACGCGGCACGCGGTTTCTCTTGACCGGGAGATTTTGTTTGGCTGAGCCGGGTGGCTTGTAAATGCCGGTTTTGTCAATGGTGCGCATTTTGCTTTCTTGCTTCCAGGTAAGCCGGCTGTTTGGGATGTTTGTCAGCACTTTACCTGCGGCGCGGACTGCGAGGGTTACCTCCTTGCCGGAACCGGGAACAATACTTACCATCAGCACTTCATCGTCTTTGAGATTCAGTGACAGAAGATATTCTGTCGGAATTTCAAGCGTAATATTATCATAAGTAAATGGAATATAGTTTGGGTTTGATTCCGCAATCAGACGAAGTCGTTTCCCGGATAAAGAAATACGGTTTGAGCCAACCTGCTCTACTGTCTTTTTCTCACTTGCGTGGGAAGTGGTGGCACTGTCTGCTGTGTCTTTTTTTGTCGATGCAGTTGTATTAGTGCTCGAACCGGATTTTTCTGTACTGCTTGTAATACCGGTAATCATTCCCTCTGATTTTTGGGCAGAAGAAGACTTCTTCTGCTTTTTCGTGTGTGTTGTTTCTTTTTTTTGATTGGAAGAAACAACCGTCTTCTTAGAAGGAGCAGACGTCGCCGGAATTATAATTGCTGCCGTGGCAGTCGGTTTTGGTGCAGATGTATGGTTTGTAGTCTGCCCGCTGTCTGATGTCGATACCGGTGAAGAAATTTCAAACGGGGCTTCGGAAGAAAAATCGCCGCCGTCACGGTCGCCCTCAATTGGTTTCGAGCGAACGAGTTCGCCTTTCTGTTCCAGACAAAGAATATTGGAGGTTAGATTTTCATTGGTTAATTTTATATATAAATAGCCATCTTCCTCAAAAAAAGCAGATGATAACGTGACACCATCCGGTGTTGCGCTAAAATTTTCCGAAGATGTAATTGTTGTCCATTCTGTCTTGTTAAGTTGAGATTGAGTAAGAGGAGTTTCGGATTTTACATAAGCACCCTCTATTGTGGAAAAATCCTTAAAAAGATGTACAAAACTCAGCGTTGTGTGGTGGAACGATGTAAAGGTTGAAAAAATTTCAAACTTCTCCGGGTCAGAGATACAGACCGGGATAGTATAAGTTTCCGAATAGTTCTCTGACAGTTGGAACATTTCTTTGTCGTATTGTAAAGTCAAGGTCATTTCATAGATTCCTTCTTTTTGCACATCCACCGAGCGGGTGTCATAGGACGGTGTCAGTTCCGTGCTTTCATTTTCGTCATCACAGGTGGCGTAGAGGGGATAATCACTGTAAGCCTGAATGATCTCCTCAAAAGAATCGGAGCCAACCGGACACATGAGCGGAGCAGATACGAGATCCAAGTCGTAAATTTCTGTGATGGTCAATTTATCCTGTGTGGAAGCCCACGCAAAAGAGACATTCCCAAAAAGTGAACTGAGAATGCCAAGGATAAGAAAATAAACAACAGTTTTCAATCTGCGCATAAAAAATATCCTTTCCCGCTACTGATTCAACGAAAAATCCAAAAAAGTCTTTTTTGCCTGCGATAGATTTCGCCGGCTAATCGGTACTTCCTCTCCATTATTGAGGACAAAGTGATCCTTTTCTAATTCGCTCACGTGCTGTAAATTCACAATAACCCCTTTGGAACAAAGGAAAAACCGGGAATCACTAAGTAGTGGAGCGACTGTTTTTTGAAAATTAATGGCGGAAGACTGCTTTAGCACCTTTTTTTCTAAATGAACTTCTGTCTGGCGCATCACCGACGATAAATAGTACAAATCCGAATAAGGAACGTATAGCGGTGTCCGCTCTACCATAAGTGGGAGCTTCCTTGCTTCCCCACGAAATTTACGTAAAAAAGGATTTAATGTAGCTTCCAGCTTGTCATAAGTAAGTGGCTTAAGCAAATAACGAAAAGCCCCTACTTCATATCCTTCAAGTGCATATTCGCGGCTGGACGTCAAAAAAATGATTGTGCAGTCGCAACCCGCTTCTAATAATTTATGTGCCGCGTCCATACCGGTAATCTCATCCATGAAAATATCGAGAAAGACAAGGTCAAAGGAATGGTGGGAAAGCCCTGCCAAAAAAAGTTCACCCGACTGAAACGGGTAAATCGTAATACTGATTCCGCTTGTATCGAAATAACGTATTAACAGTTCCTGCAGTAATTGGCGGTCGCTTTCTGAGTCATCTACAATTGCGATATTCATTGCTGCCTCCTATCATTTTGCGACATTTACCTATATAAAATTTTAACAAATTCATAAGGAGGGGTCAAGCAATTTTTCACCCTTTCCCCACAATTCTGCAAGGTTTGTTGCAGGATTTAGAAAGAGCCGATACAATGAAAAAATAGGCAGAAAGGAGATTTTATGATGGAGATGAAAAAATATCGAAAATGGACGGCGCTTGTGCTGGTTTTTTGTATGTTATTTTCAATGACCGGCTGCGCGGACGAGGAGAAAGAAGCAAAGCAGAGTTTCAGTAAGGATGACACATGGGTGGTTTACTGGTATTTGTGCGGCAGCGATTTGGAGAGCAATGCCGGCGCAGCAACAACTGATTTAAATGAAATGATGCAGGTTAAGCTTCCGGAAAACGTAAAAGTGGTAATTCAAACGGGTGGTGCTTCAAAGTGGCAGAATGACCAGGTAAAAGCTGACCGGATTCAGCGTTATGAGTACAGTGGAGATACACTTACTTTAAAAGATGAAGTCGAGCAGGCAAGCATGGGTGACCCGGAGACATTAAAGGGATTTCTCAATTATGCAGAGAAAAATTATCCGGCAGACCATAAGATGTTGTTGTTCTGGAATCATGGTGGTGGAAGTGTAAGTGGTGTTTCTTTTGATGAAAATTATGAAATGGATTCGTTAGTGTTAGACGAACTTTCTACTGTTATGAAAGATGTCTACGGTGACAAAAAGCCGTTTGAGGTTGTTGGTTTTGATACCTGCCTGATGGCAACGGTAGATACAGCGAATGTATTCCAAAATTATGCATCCTACATGGTAGCGTCTGAGGAGACAGAGCCGGGAAATGGATGGCTGTACAGCGGATGGTTAGGAAAACTTGCAAAAAATCCGGCTATGAACGGCGCCGAACTTGGTAAAGAAATCTGCGACAGCTTTAAACAGGGCTGTAAAGAAGTGGGCACGGATGCAGAAATTACACTTTCCGTAACAGACTTGTCGAAAACACCGGCGATTATTGAGGCCCTGCAGAATATGGGTAAGGTCGTTTTGAAAAAGGCAGAAAAAGATTCTTCTGTATGTGCGGAATTTGCCAGAAGTGCCACGAAAGCAGAAAATTACGGTGGTAACAATGATAAAGAAGGTTACACAAACATGGTTGACTTAGGGCATTTGGCACAGAATGCAGAAGGGTTGATTGGTGAGAGCAAATCACAGATTGAAAAAGCACTTTCCGATGCCATTGTTTATAAAATAAACGGAGACTACCGTCGTCATGCAAGCGGACTTTCGGTTTATTATTCCTATGACGGTGACCAGGAATCGGCAGCCCGTTACCAGCAGATTGCGGCAGAGAATATTTATTCTTCCTTTGTGAATTATTCCATCGGTGCCAATGTGTCGGATGAGGCATTGAGCGAAAGTGGTGTCGGCGAAGTACAGGAGGTAAGCGGATTTGATGGTGACATGGAGATGTCCATTAATGAAAATGATTACATCCAGTTGAACATTGACCCGGCAAAATTAGACAGTATTCAGAGCATTGCTTTTAATTTTGCTTATATCAGTGATGACGGAAAAGCAATTGTCTTTTTAGGAAAAGATAACGACTTAGAGTGCGACTGGGAAAAAGGTGTATTCCAGGATAACTTCCGTGGTGTTTGGGGTTCTATTAACGATAGAGAATGTTACATGGAGTTAGTTTATGAGGGCGATGACTATAATTTGTATACGGTTCCGATTAAGTTAAATGGAGAAGACAGTTATTTGAGTGTTGCCTATGATTATGAGGCAAAAGACTTCTATATTCTCGGTGCAACTTCCGGTGTGGATGAATCCGGACAGGCGGGAAAAGATATGCGTCCGCTGAAAAAAGGCGACAAGGTATCGATTATCTACTACACACAGAGTTTAGAAGGCGATGATGAAATTCAGGAACTGCCGGATGAGGAATTTAAATGGAAAGAAAGTTATCAGTTTAAGGAAAAAGATTTGCCGGATGGAAAATATGCCTTTACTTATGAAGTAACGGATATCACCGGTAAGAGCACGATGTCAGATGTTGCCTTCCTGAATTTGAAAAATGGCGAGATTAAGCCGGAGTTATAATAAGAATTTATTAAAATGCAGAGACTTTACCGTTTCTGCATTTTTTTTGCCGTTTTGACAGAAAGCGTAGGATTTATCAGCAAAGTATGATATTTTGGGAGCACGGAATCTTTTGAGGAGGGATTTTATGAGAATTTATTTATGTGATGAATCCGCAAAAGAGCGGTCAGCGATAAAAAAGTGCGTAGATAAATATCTGCGTGGCAATTATCAAGTAAGCATAAAAGAATTCAGCTCGGTCGAAAATATGTTATCCGAACTTCCGGCAAACAAACCGAGTCTTATGATTGTAAACCTTCCGGAGCAAAAGATAAAAGACCCTGTGATTGTACAAAAACTTCAGGGGAGAAAGAGTAATCAGAAGATGATTATGACAGCAGCATCTGAATGCTATGCAATGGATGCCTTTTCCGTATATGCCGATGGCTTTTTGACAAAGCCGTTTGCGCAGCAGCAGGTCGATTGTGCGTTGAACCGTTTTCGAAATATGTTTTATCAAATGAAAAAAAGCATATCATTTATGGTAGACCGCACAATGAAAAAATTTTGCTTAGACGAAATCATTTACATGGAAACATGTGGACATGCGACGATGATACATACGCTGCATGGGGATTTTCGGACAAATTGTTCGCTCACCAGGGCAAAAGAAAAAATGCCGGATGACGATGAGTTTGTTACCTGCGGGAAAAGTTATTACATCAATGCGGGCTATATTAAAGATGTTACCAAAACAGAAATTATTTTACGGGGAGGTGAACAAATCTTTATTCCGATACGATTACAAAAGGAATTATGCTTGTTATGGCAAATGAAAGTAAATAACAATATTTTATAAAAAAATTAAAATTTGGAGGATTTAAAAAATGAAAAAGATTGTATCAGCAGTATTAGTATTTGTAATGATGTTAAGTTTGGCAGGTTGCGGTATCTCCTATGATGATATCAAAGGTGATTGGACAGCAAAGACAATCAATGGTATGACAATTGATGAATATGCAGCATCACTTGGTGTTGATCCTAGTCAGGCTACTGTAAATGTAAATATCACAGAAGATGATAAAATGACAATGGTAACTGCAAACGGCGAGACAAAATTTGATTATGAGAGACGTTCCGATGGAATTGAAGTTAAAATGGAAGGTAAAGACGAAGTTTATATGTCTATGGCATATGACAAAGACAAAAAGACGTTCACATACAAATTAGATTTGGGAAATGGACAGACAATGGAAGTTGTTTTGGAAAAGGGCAAAGCTGATATTACACCACTTCAGCAGGATACACAGACACAGACTGACGGAGCTGTTGAAGAAGGAGCTACTGAAGCTGTACAGTAAGGATTATGATGAAAAAATGGGACAAATGGATAACGTTAGCGCCAATTGTATTGGTGCTTGCGTTTCTGCCCCTTGTTGTAGGCAGGATAAACAGTAAAACATACACAGAGAATGAGCCATGGCTTCCCGCAAATGCGGTAGAGTCAGATTTCTTTTTGTATGGTAAATTGTTTGTCCTGTTTTTTTGCTGCCTTTTTATGATTTTGCTTTTGGTTCGTATGCGCTTTTGGCGGCAGATTTATGAGATGCCAAAATACTTTCTTTTGCCTATATTATATGGTGGTTTTGCAATTGCATCTTCTCTGCATGCGGATCATCCTTTTCTGAGTGTGCGGGGGATGACCGGCAATATGCAGGGGATTTTCGTAATACTTTCATATCTGATTGTGTTTTTTTACAGTTTTTTTTGGATGAAAAAAACAGGGAACATTTCCGCATTGATAAAAATACTTGGCGTCTCAATTGGAATCCTTGGCGTGATTGGTATTTCGCAGTTCTTTGGATTTGATTTGTTGTCAATGGGCTTTGTGAAAGAGTTTTTAGGCGGGAGAAAGGCGAGAGTTTCGTATTTTATATATTTAACTTTGTACCATTGGAACTATGTGGGGAGTTATGTAGCACTTCTTCTGCCGGTGACGGTGGCAATGATTGTTTATTTCCACGAGGCGGGCAAAAAGCGGGAGAGGGCTTTTTGGTTCGTGCTTTTTTATCTGCTGATTTTCTGCCTTTTTGGTTCACAGTCGCGGACCGGCACGCTTGCGGTACTGGTTTCGTTTTGCATTGGCGGCATAAAATATCGGCATAAAGTCAGTCAGTACAAAAGGACAATTCTCTGTGTCTTTGTTTCTGTGGTTGCAATTTTATTTTTCTGTAACTGGTACATCACAGGGGATATTTTTGGAAAATGGCAGCAGGTTCGGTTTTCTACCAAAGGAAGCAAAAAGTTATCTTATATCGAAACAAAGGACGATTGCGTGAAAATCCGCTATAAAAAGAAAAATTATTCTTTTATCATAGAGGGAAGTGGTGAAAATATCACCCTTAAAAAGACACCGGACAGAAAGTGGAAGGCATTTTCATTTGAAAAGAAAACTTTTGTGGACGGCGAAAAGACAGTTTATGGCTATGAAATGAAGTACAAAAAGAGTATCTGGCGGTTTACCAATCAGCGTGGTGATGGAAAGTATTATTATCTCAATGCAAATGGAAAATGGGATTTGTGTATTCGCGCCGAAACGGCACTGCCATCGTGGATGAACGAGGTAGCATCGCTTCGTGGTTTTGTGTGGTCAAGAACAATACCGCTGTTAAAAGATTATGTACTGCTTGGAGCGGGGCCCGACCAGTTTGGCTTTGTGTTCCCGCATAATGATTATGTTGCCAGATATCAGTATGATTTGTTGACAACTTATTATAAGAAGCCACATAATTATTATCTTCAGATGGGAATTGAAACGGGGTGCCTTTCACTTGTTCTGATGCTTGCATTTTTTGCCATTTACTTAAAGCGTGGTTTTGCGGCAGCGAAGGGAAAGTGCCATACGCAAAAAGAGTATTTTATACGGGCGGTTTTGATTTCTGTTCTGGGATATCTCTTTACCGGGATGTTTAATGATTCTATGGTGGTAACAGCGCCTGTGTTCTGGTGCCTGTTAGGACTGGGAGCGGGTGGAGTTGATGATGTTAGGAAAAGGTAGCAGCCCTATTTTTTGTGTATAGCCGTCACATTTTGTGTGTAGGCCTTGTCGCAGGTGCGAAGTCCGTCAATATGTTCAAATAAATCAGGTTTGATTGGTGCACCGAGTGGATCCAGAATAAAATCTATTGTATAATAGGCCTGTTCTTCTGCTAATTTTCCCAAGCGAACGGCTAATTTTCGTTTTTTCTTTAATTCATTCAAAAAATCGCTCATCCATGTATAAAGTTCTGTTTTGGAAAAGTCTACCTGTTTTTGCAGAAAAGGGTGATAAATTCGTTTCGAAGTTGGAGGACAATCATAATAGAATATTCTATACAAGTCATTATTTTCACCATGTGAATTTAAATGTCTTTTGCAGTAATTTACAAGTTCAGTTGCCCGGTCTTTTGCGGATATGTCACCGAATACTTTTTGGGCACGTCTTGTATAGAATCCTCCATCTACTAAAATAGCTGTTTTCATATATTTCTCCTTATAATAGTAAATGAAAAGCTCTAGGGGTCGGCCTATCTCCTATTATGAGAGGCGTACAACCTAGAGCGTTATTAACATGTAACCTTTGTTACACTTTCATACTATATGCAAATGAGGCAATTGTCAATCTTTTTTTGACAATATTTTGAGAAAATATTATTTACCCTCTCAATGCCTCATCAATTGCTTTAGCGGCAGCTTTTCCTGCGCCCATGGCAAGGATTACGGTTGCGGCACCTGTTACGGCGTCACCACCGGCGTATACATTATCGCGGGTTGTTAAACCGGATTCATCCTTTGTGATTAAGCATCCGCGGTTATTTGCTTCCAGACCAGGAGTTGCGAATCAATGGGTTTGGACTTGTACCGATGGACATGATTACACTGTCAACATCAAGAACAAATTCGCTGTCTGGTTTTTCAACCGGGCGGCGGCGTCCGCTTTCATCCGGCTCGCCAAGTTCCATCTCAACACATTTCATACCGCATACCATACCCTCGTCATTGCCAAGGATTTCAACCGGGTTATTTAATGTCTTAAAGATGATTCCCTCTTCCTCTGCATGCTCAACTTCTTCTTTACGGGCAGGAAGCTCTTCCATGCCACGGCGGTATACAATGTAAACTTCTTCTGCACCAAGACGTTTTGCGCTGCGGGCTGCATCCATAGCTACGTTACCGCCACCGACAACAGCAACTTTCTTTGCGTGCTGGATTGGTGTTTTGCTTCCATCGCGGTAAGCTTTCATTAAGTTAATACGTGTCAGGAATTCGTTTGCGGAATAAACTCCTTTCAGACTTTCACCGGGGATATTCATGAAACGAGGAAGTCCTGCACCGGAACCAACGAAGATTGCCTCGTTACCCATTTCAAAAATTTCATCGATGGTTAATACTTTACCAATTACCATATTGGTTTCTACATCAACACCGATTGCTTTTAAGTTATCAATTTCTTTCTGAACAATTGCTTTTGGAAGACGGAATTCCGGAATACCATAAACCAAAACGCCGCCGGCAAGGTGAAGTGCTTCAAAAATTGTTACTTTGTATCCTAATTTAGCCAAATCACCGGCAACGGTAAGACCACTTGGGCCGGCACCGATAACAGCAACTTTGTGGCCGTTTGGCTCCGGTTTAACCGGTGCGTCTGTGCAGTGCTCTCTGTGGTAGTCAGCAACGAAACGCTCCAATCGTCCGATACCAACCGGCTCGCCTTTGATGCCGCGGACACATTTGCCTTCGCACTGATTTTCCTGTGGGCACACACGGCCGCAGACAGCAGGAAGGGAAGTGGATTCCGAAAGAATCGCAAAAGCACCTTCAATATCTTCATTTGCTACGCGCTCAATAAATGCCGGAATGTTAATCTGGACCGGGCAGGCGCTGACGCAAGGTTTGTTTTTACAGTTTAAGCAGCGACGAGCTTCGTTTACTGCCATATCATAGGTGTAGCCAAGAGCTACTTCGTCAAAGTTTTTATTACGGACATCCGGGTCTTGTACCGGCATTGGGCATTTATTCATATCCATATTTCTCTCTGCCATGATTAATTTTCCCCTTTCTTGAGTAGATTGCAATATTCATCGCGGGCGTGTGTCTCAAATTCCTTGTACATCGTTCCACGGTGCATTGCTTCATCGAAATCAACGAGGTGTCCATCGAAATCCGGACCGTCTACGCAGGCAAATTTGGTTTCGCCGCCAACTGTCAGACGACAACCGCCGCACATACCCGTTCCGTCAATCATAATCGGGTTCATGCTGACAACGGTTTTGATGTCATATTTTTTCGTTGTCAGGCATACAAATTTCATCATAATCAATGGTCCGATGGCAATGACTTCATCGTATTCATTTCCATCCTGAATTAATTTTTCCAATGCGTCTGTTACCAGACCTTTTTCGCCATAGCTTCCGTCATCGGTCATCATGACGAGTTTGTCACTGGCTGCTTTGAATTCGTCTTCAAGAATTACTAAGTCCTGATTACGGAATCCAACGATGGCGTGAACTTCAGCACCCATCTGATGCAGTTTCTTTGTAATTGGGTAAGCAATGGCACAGCCAACACCACCGCCGACAACTGCTACTTTTTTCAATCCTTCTGTGTGGGTTGGAACACCAAGCGGTCCTACGAAGTCATGAATGTAATCCCCTTCATTTAAGGTATCTAATTCCATTGTACCGGCACCAACAATCTGATAAATAATGGTAACGGTTCCAGCCTCACGGTCAAAATCCGCGATTGTCAAAGGGATTCTCTCGCTATCTTCTTTTGCGCGGAAGATAATAAACTGTCCCGGCTCTGCTTTCTTTGCAATCAAAGGAGCCTCTACTGTGATTTTGCTGACAGTAGGATTCAGGGACTTTTTTTCAACAATTTTGAACATAAACAAAATCCTCCATTCATCTGTGTACATAAGTCAACACAATTCTATCATATTATAGAGTTAAATTCAAACGGATTCTTCTGGAAGTGTAAAAAATATATTAAATATCGCGATTTTGCGTTGTTTTTCTTGACAATAGAGGAAGCGTGATGTATTGTTTACAATATGATGTGGTTTTGAAAACTACATAGAACATAAAAACAATTTGCAGGATATGATATAGGAGGAACGCAAATGGCACTTTCAAAAGGCGATATTGCAGCACCATTTATTCAGGTTAAGGAAGATGAAAACGGTGTTTTGCAGGACATTAAATTTGTAAATGATGATAACTTTAACTTTGCTTATGATGTAGTAGATAAGATGGCAAAGAAGGATCCGGACAAAGTAGCGATGCTTCATATTTCAAAGGATGGAAAGGAACGCTCCTTTACCTTTTATGATATGGCACGTTATTCTTCTAAGGTAGCAAACTATCTTCAGTTTTTAGGAATTAAAAAAGGCGACCGCGTAATGCTCGTGTTAAAACGCCATTACCAGTTCTGGTTTGCGATTTTGGCACTGCACAAGATTGGTGCGGTAGCGATTCCGGCAACGAATCTTTTGCTGAAATCCGATTTTGAATACCGTTTTAAAGCCGGTAATGTAGATGCAATTCTTTGTACGGCAGACGGCCCGGTTTCCCGTGAGGTTGATAAAGCGTGCCGCAGTTACAAAAATCTGAAAGTAAAAATCATGGTTGGTGCCAGCCGCAAAGGATGGCGCAGTTTTAATAAGGAAGTAAAATATTTTTCAAGTCATTTCCGCAGACCACGTGGTGAGAATGCAATCCATGGAGATGACCCATCGATTATGTTCTTTACTTCCGGTACGACTTCGTATCCGAAAATTACAACCCATAACTTTAAGTATCCTTTGGGACACTATGTGACAGCGAAATACTGGCATCAGGTTGACCCGGATGGCATCCATTTTGCCATTTCCGATACCGGCTGGGGAAAAGCTCTCTGGGGTAAAATTTATGGTCAGTGGCTGTGCGAGGCATGTATTTTTACCTATGATTTTGATAATTTTGATGCAAAAGAAATTCTTCATATGATTGAGAAATACAAAATTACAACATTCTGTGCACCGCCAACGGTTTACCGTGTAATGGTTCATTTGAAATTAGACCAGTATGATTTGTCTTCTTTGCAGAATGTAACAACAGCAGGCGAGGCATTGAATCCTGAAATCTTTGAGAAGTTTAAGGCAAAAACCGGACTTACTTTGATGGAGGGATTTGGACAGACCGAGACAACATTGACGATTGGTAACCTCGTTGGTACAACACCAAAACCGGGCTCCATGGGTGTGCCGACACCACAGTATGATGTACAGGTTATGCTGCCGGATGGAACGCTTGCCGGTCCGGAAGAAGAGGGCGAAATTGTTATATGCACAGAAGATGGTGCGCCAAATGGTTTGTTTATGGAATATTATGGCGACGAAGAAAAAACACAGAGTGCATGGCATGATGGTTATTATCACACAGGTGATACCGCTTACTTTGATGAGGACGGTTATCTGTGGTATGTCGGCCGTACCGATGATGTAATTAAATCCAGCGGCTACCGTATCGGACCATTTGAAATTGAGAATGAAATTATGAAACTTCCATATGTTTTGGAGTGTGCCGTTACTTCCGTGCCGGATCCAATCCGCGGTCAGGCAATCAAGGCAAGTATCGTTCTTGCCAACGGTGAAGAAGGAACGGATAAACTGCGAAATGAGATTATGAAATCCTTGAAAAAGAATATTGCGTCATATAAATGGCCAAAAATACTTGACTTTACGAAAGAATTGCCTAAAACTATAAGTGGTAAGATTCGTAGAAAAGAAATCAAGGAGAATGACTGGAATGAAAATGAAGACAACGAATAGTCGGCTTGTCATCACCGGAATGGGTGCTGTGACGCCGATTGGAATTGGCGTAGAGAATTATTGGAAAAATCTTGTGGCTGGAAAATGCGGTGTGGAAGCGATTACCCGCTTTGACACCGAAGAGCTGCCGGTAAAAATTGCAGCTGAGGTCAAAGGTTTTAATGCGGAAGACTTTATGCCAAAGAAACTGACACGTGAAATGGACGTGTTTATGCAGTATGGTTACGCAGCAGCAATGGAAGCAATCGCGGATGCCGGAGAGAAAATTACTGTACCGGAGCGCATGGGTATCGTCGTTGGTACGGCACTTGGCGGTATTTCACCGATTGCAGAAGTGCAGGATGGATTAAGCAAGGGAGAGCATAAAAAAGTCAGTCCGCGCTTTGTCCCGAAAATTATCGGCAACGAGGCAGCAGCCCAGGTGGCAATTGCAAAAGGCTATCGTGGTCCAAGTCTGACGGTGAGCACAGCATGTTCTTCCGGCGGAGACGCAATCAGTACCGCCTGCATGTTAATCATGTCCGGACAGGCAGATGCCGTTCTTGCGATGGGAACGGAATCCGCATTATCCCCATTGTTTATTCGGGGACTTGCTTCAGCACATGCTTTGTCCACCAATAATGAAAATCCGCAGCAGGCGAGCCGCCCGTTTGATAAAGACCGTGATGGTTTTGTCATTGGCGAAGGTGGTGGCGCACTGATTATTGAAACGGAAGAGAATGCCAAAAAACGCGGTGCTAAAATTTATGCGGAACTCGCAGGATTTTCCAACTGCACTGACGGCTACCATGTAACAAGTCCGCATCCGGAAGGAATTGGTGCGGTATTCTGCATGGAAAAAGCAATCGAGCATGCGGGTATTACAAAAGAATCCGTAGATTATATTAATACACATGGAACTTCTACTGGTATGGGTGATCCGATTGAAACGAACGCGATTGCAGAACTTTTTTCAGAACATGCCGGCGAAATGGCAGTGACTTCCACAAAAGGTGCAACCGGACATATGATGGGTGCCGGCGGTATTACCGAGGCGATTACATGTATTCAGTGTATCCGTACCGGTGTCGTTCCACCAACATTAAATCTGGATGAATTGGATGAAAAATGCGCATCCTTGAATTATGTTCCACATAAGGCAATTGAAAAAGAGGTTCGTGTGGCAATGAGTAATTCGTTTGGATTTGGCGGGCAGAATTCAAGTGTGATTTTTTGCCGCTACAAGTGATAAACAATTATGATGTAATAGTTAATAAAAAAGAGACGGTTAATTTCCCATTCGGAATCGCTTCCACTGAGAGAACACACGCAGCGGTGCGCGAGGGCAGACTACGCCCTCTGCGCACCGGCGGTGTTCAACATTCCTCATGGTGAAATTAACCGTCTCTTTTTTTCTCATTACATCATAATTAGTTTTGGCAAAAGAGGACTTCTTTATGCGGGCAAGTTGCTAAAAAACAACGCTTAGCACGATTTTTTGAAAAAAGAGTTGCAGTAACAGAAGTTAAAAGAAGAAAGAATCACAAATCAGGGAGAAACATTATTCGCATTTGCGAATTCTCTGTTTCGAGTCGATTTGTGATTCTTTCTTCTTTTGAGTTGTACCTGCAAATTTGCATATTTTTCAAAAAATCGGAAATCCTATAAGAAAGTCACAAGTGGATGACTTTGGAAAGGATGATTTTATTTGGGCAAGAAGAAATTTTTCGCAGCGGCATTTGTGGCATTCGTTCTGTGGGCTATTGTGATTTTGCAGACTGTATTAACCAGATGGTATGTTTCACAGACTGCGTTTGAACAGGCATTTGCAAAAAGTGACATTATGAAAGCATCAACTCAGGAAGCGGCTGCTGATACAAGAAATATAAATAGTAACAACCAAGTGATGGAAGGTGTGGTAAATGGCAGGCTGAATGCATCGGAGCAGCACACAATGGCAGACAAGCTTTTTCGTCAATTTGGCGGTGGAGAAGTAATGAACAGCAATTCCGATAGCAGTTCGGATTACTATGTCGCATACGGCTATACAAGCGGATTTGAAAGTTCCAAAAAGGTAAATGGCAGACGCATAAATATGATGGCTGCATTTTCCTATGATGAAAAAAAGGATGTTACAAAAGTTGTGTTTGGAACACCACTCATTAACAGCGATTTTTGATTTTGTGGGAATGTTTATCTTCCTGTCGCATACAATAAAAGAAAAAGGCGTGTGCGTATGCTCAATAAACTTTGGGGATTTATGATTCTCATTGGGATTTTGTTTGCGGCGGCAACCGGCAAAATCGGAGAAATCGGAACAGCAGCACTGGATTCGTCAAAAGAAGCAGTGACTTTATGTATTACGATGCTTGGCATCATGTCCATGTGGACAGGACTTATGAATATTGCAAAAAAGGCAGGAATTATCGATGCGCTTACAAAAGCACTTCGACCGGTTCTTGCTTTTTTATTTCCGGGCGTGCCAAAAGAGCATAAGGCAAATGAATATATGGCCGCCAACATGATTAGTAATGTGCTTGGACTTGGATGGGCGGCTACGCCGGTTGGTTTAAAGGCAATGGAAGAATTGAAAA
>CALELW010000065.1 GCA_937902905.1 uncultured Clostridium sp.
AAAAAGAGGACTGCAAAGTCATTGTAAACGGTGCCGGTTCCGCAGGAATCGCTATCACAAAACTTTTACTCCGCTATGGATTTAAAGATGTGACACTCTGCGATAAATCCGGAATTTTAAGTAAAAACAGCAAAGACTTAAACTGGATGCAGAAAGAAATGATGGAAGTTACCAATTTGTCCGGCAAAGAGGGTAGTCTTGCCGATGCTTTTGTCGGTGCTGACATTTTCGTAGGCGTTTCCGCTCCGGGAATCGTAACAGAGGAAATGGTTGCCTCGATGAACCGCGACGGTATTTTGTTTGCCATGGCAAATCCGGTGCCGGAAATCATGCCGGACCTTGCAAAAAAAGCCGGTGCAAAAGTTGTCGGAACCGGACGTTCCGATTTCCCAAACCAGGTCAACAACGTAGTTGCTTTCCCCGGTATTTTCAAAGGTGCCTTAGAGGGACGTGCCACACAGATTACGGAAGAAATGAAATTAGCAGCCGCTCTTGCGATTGCATCTTTAGTACCGGAAGATGAGTTAAACGAAGATAACATTATGCCGGAAGCTTTTGACCCACGCGTTGCAGACGTTGTAAGTGCCGCCGTAAAAGCACATATTGCAGACTAATCATGGAAAAATGGGGCGATAAACCGTACCACTCTCTGGATTACGAGAACAAAAAACGTTTTGGTGAAAAAGTATATAAGATTTCTCTGGCCGGTGGAACCACCTGCCCAAACCGCGATGGCACGCTTGGTACAAGAGGCTGCTGTTTTTGCAGCGGCAGTGGTTCAGGTGATTTTGCCGCCACCGAAGGAAGTATTACCGAGCAGATAGAGGAAGCCATTGCCCGTGTTTCCCGTTACAAAAATGCAGGGCATCATTTTACCGCTTACTTCCAATCTTTCACCGCCACATACGCACCGGTTGAAACTTTGCGGGCGGCGTGGGAGGAAGCAATGGCACATGAATCGGTTGTCACGCTTGCAATTGCAACGAGACCGGACTGTTTAGGAGATGATATTCTCTCCCTGTTGTCCGACTGCCGTAAAAAAATGCCGGTGACCGTTGAACTCGGTTTACAGACTATTCATCCGGATACCATCCGTTACATCCGGCGGGGTTATCCCAACTCCGTATACGAAACGGCAGTAAAAAACCTGAAAAATATCGGTGTGGATGTTGTAACTCACGTAATTGCCGGTTTGCCGGTTGAAACAAAAGAAAACTTTCTCGATACGGTAAGATATGTTGCTGATATGGGAAGTGACGGCATAAAGCTCCAGCTTTTGCACGTACTGAAAGGAACCGACTTAGCGTTGGATTATAAAAAGCAATTGTTCCAGACGCTGACTCTGGAAGAATATTTAAACTACATTACCGATGCACTTTCGATTCTTCCACCGGATATGGTGATACACCGTGTGACCGGTGATGGACCAAAGGACTTATTAATTGCTCCTCTGTGGAGTGCCAACAAGCGAATGGTTTTAAACTCCCTGCATCAGAAAATGAAGCAGGAACACATTTTTCAGGGAAAATTTTACCACGGGAAATAAGGAGGAATTTGCTATGCCAAATGGCTCAATTACGATTTATAAACTAATCATTTTATATACACTAAGTAAAGTAGATTCTCCACTGCCGCCCGGCGTGATTTCCGATTACATCACAGACCGCGGCTACACAAATTATTTTAATTTGCAGAATGCTTTTGGGGAATTATTGGAGGCGGATTTAATCAAAGAGGACAGCACCTATCATTTAACGTACTACACGCTGACCGAAGCGGGTGCCGAAACTCTGGAGTTGTTTGGTGCTCCTTTATCAAGAGAAATCCGGGATGAAATCAATCATTACTTAGAAGAACACAAATTTGAAATCATTGATGATACATCTTTAGTGAGTGATTACCATGCAACAAACGATGGCACTTATCTCGCCACCTGTACACTGCGCGACGGCAATCATGTTCTTATGCAGCTGTCTTTGGACGTTGCCACCGAAGCAGATGCTATCAAAGTATGTGAAAACTGGCAGTCGAAAAGTGATATCCTTTATCAGACTGCCATGCAAAATCTTCTTTCTTAACTTGTATGAGGGAGTGCCGCATCAACCGACGCCGGTGCTCCCCATTTCTAAATATTTCAAATAAGCACCATATGTCATCGTAACCGCATTATCACCGGTTCCAACTGCTACGGTTACTTTTTCAAAATCCGAAGCCGTTGCTTTTGTAGAAGCCGTATCAACCGACTGTGACGTTGTTTTCTTCTCTTCTACACCAGTAGAAGCACCACTTCCCTCATAAGCATCGGAAGTAGTTGAAACCTTACGGTTTGGAACAGTAACTCCCTCTTGCATAAATTTCTTTATCTTCTTCACATAATTTGTTGTCTCTTTATACGGTGGCACACCGCCGTACTTTTTCACCGCACCGCTGCCTGCATTATATGCGGCTGCCGCTAATGTGTAATCACCGTTAAATTTCTTCAAATGCGCTTTCAGAAGTTTTGCCGCTCCCATAATATTCTGCTCAGCATCAAACGGATCCTTAATTCCTAACCCCTTCTGTTCTTCCGGCATCACCTGCATAATTCCCTGTGCTCCGGCAGAGGAAACACACTTTGTGTTAAAATCTGATTCAGCCTTTGCCACGGCAACTAAGAAATCATAGGAAATATCATATTTTTTTGCCGCCCGCTCAAAGATACTTTTTAACGTCGTGCTTCCTGTACTCTCAGAAGAATCATTCGACGTTTTGCTTGTCTTTGATGCTGACGATGTTTTTTCTGTGGTCTTTGCTGCCGTCTTTTTTACCGATGCACTTTTTGTATTTTCTTCAGAAGCCGCAGCATACAACGCATTTTCCTTTTCTAACACTTTCTGAAACGGAGTAATGGATGTCTTTGTATGCGAAGCGGACAGCGATACACCTGCTGTCTGATTGGTTCGATTTGTAATATCCTGAACATACATCGCCGACATCTTATTTCTCCTTTCACAAAAATCTCCAAACCTAGTTTCATTATACCGAAAGTTATTTTAAAAAGCAAGACAAGCCTAGCGGTATTTTTCCAAAAATTCATCCATCTTTTTCATGGATTCCGTAAGAACGGATACCTCCGGCAGATAGACAATACGGAAATGATCCGGATTTGCCCAGTTAAAGCCACCGCCATGTACCAAAAGTACATGTTTTTCACGTAGAAAGTCTAATACAAACTGCTCATCATTTTGAATTCCAAAACGCTTTGCATCAATGCGTGGGAAGATATAAAAGGCTGCTTCCGGATGAACAACCGACAAACCATCCACACCATCAATCGCCTCACAGATGCATTTTCGCTGCTCATACAATCTGCCCCCCGGCAATAAAAGCGGATCAACATCCGGTTTGTTTTTCAGTGCCGGTGCCACCACGTGCTGCGCTAACACATTGGCACACAAACGCATGGACGAAAGCATGTTAATTCCTTCTATGTAGCCTTTGCCCTTTGACAAGTCTCCACTGAGCACCATCCAGCCGCTGCGGAATCCCGCTATGCAGTCTGATTTGGAAAGGCCATTAAACGTCACAACAAACAAGTCCGGTGCCAAAGACGCAATCGATGTATGCGTTTTCCCATCAAAAACAAGTCTGTCATAAATCTCATCCGCAAACAAAATCAGTTCATGGCGTCTTGCCAGCTCCACAATCTGCTCTAACACTTCTTTTGGATACAAAGCACCTGTCGGGTTATTCGGGTTAATAATGACAATTCCCTTGGTTCTGGAATTGATTTTTTTCTCCATATCCGCAATATCCGGGTACCAGTTGGATTTCTCATCACAGATATAATGAACCGGCGTTCCTCCTGCCAGTTTTGCCGCAGCTGTCCACAATGGATAATCCGGTGCCGGAATCAAAATTTCGTCGCCATCATTTAACAATCCCTGCATCGCAAGGGAAATCATTTCACTGACTCCGTTTCCGATGTAAATGTGATTCATTTCCAAATTCGGCAGTCCCTTTGACTGGTGATAATCTAAAATTGCTTCACGCGCCTCAACAATACCATTGGACTCACTATACCCCTGACTCATCGGGTCATCCAATGCATCGCGAATGGCGTCCAAAATCCACGAAGGTGCCTGAAAGCCAAACGGTGCCGGGTTTCCTATATTTAACTGGAGAATCTCCATGCCCTGGCGTTTCATCTCATTTGCCGCATCCAGAACAGGTCCTCTCACATCGTAACATACTCCATGTAATTTATCTGATTTTGCAAAGGTTCTCATCCTTCCACATCTCCATTCCTTTTTCTAATTTCATCATATCGGTTCGGCAGCCGGTGCAGCGAATAAATACTTGCCGCCACAACCACAATGCAAAGCACATAAAAAATTACATACCAGATGGAAGCAATCCGGATTTGCCGGTAGGCAAACCACTGTCCGATTCCACTGATTAGATAAGAGCTTAAATTAAATGCCATATGCATAAGGGTGCTTCCCCAGATACTCTGTGTTTTTTCAAAGATGTATGCCAAAATAATACCAAAGGCAGCCGCATACAATCCCTGAACAATATTTTTATGGTATATACCAAAAATCAGTGCCGAAACAAGTGCTGACACATCAACCGGAAAACAAGTTCTAAGTCCGCCATAAATCACGCCACGGAACAATAATTCCTCCGCAATCGGTCCCACGACAACGACAAGAAGCAGCACAGCAAACGGAGAGCCGTTTTTCAAGCTTAAAATTTCACTCACATTGTCATAGGAAGCAAATATGTCTGGCAGAAGATACCGCAGGAATCCAACGGTGATGCCAATCGCATACTGCCCAAACAGTCCAATTGCCGTCAATCCGGCGATGCGTTTTACCGTAAACAGCGGACGGTAATCCGGTCTGTAATGCCATTTATTTTCCCGCACGGCATACCAAAAGCCAAATACAAACAGAACAACCAATTTCAAAATAAAATTTGCTATAATCTGCACTTGAATTTGTTCCTGCTTTGTCATGCCTTTATGTAACGCAAGTCCAAACAAGGCACGAAACAACACTTCCAAGCCGTAGCAGACAAGGAGGGCAAGCAGCGTCCAGCCAATTGTCTTTATTATTTTTTTCAAACTGCCATATCCCCCTTAAACTAATTTACCGTTTGTTTCTATATCTAACGGCATTGATATTCATTTTACCACGCCACCTCCAATCGGTCAATTTTCTATTGCTAATTTTCTTTGTAAATGATAGTATGTTTATGATGCTGTGGGAGAGCATCTTTTGGATACAGCATTAAATAACCGCCTGCTTATCAGGCTTAAGAATGGAGGATACTTATGAAACTCTGGGGAGGACGATTCACCAAAGAGACCAATCAGTTAGTACACAATTTTAACGCTTCCATTTCCTATGACCAGAAATTTTACAAACAGGATATTTTAGGAAGTATTGCACATGTAACAATGTTAGAAAAACAGGGAATTTTAACTGCTTCTGAAAAAGATGCCATTGTCGATGGCCTGCAGGGAATTCTTAATGATTTAGAGAGCGGTGCCTTAGAAATCACTGCAGAACACGAGGACATTCACAGTTTCGTGGAGGCAAACCTGATTGAACGCATCGGAGATCCCGGTAAAAAACTTCACACCGGACGCAGCCGAAACGACCAGGTTGCTTTGGATATGAAATTATATACAAGAGATGAAATCGTTGAAATCAATGATTTGCTCAAAGAATTGATGGTGGTAATTCACCGGATTATGTCAGAAAATATTGATACTTTTATGCCGGGCTTTACCCATTTGCAGAAGGCTCAACCGGTAACACTTGCTCACCATTTTGGTGCTTATTTTGAAATGTTCCGCCGCGACCGAAGCCGCCTGCGCGACATCTATGACCGCATGAATTACTGTCCACTCGGTGCCGGTGCTCTTGCCGGAACAACCTATCCTTTGGACCGTGAGTACACCGCTTCTCTTTTGAAGTTCGACGGTCCTACCTTTAACAGTATGGATTCCGTTTCCGACCGTGATTATCTCATCGAACTGCTCAGTGCTCTCTCGACGATTATGATGCATATGAGCCGTTTCTGCGAAGAAATCATTCTGTGGAACTCAAACGAATACCGTTTTGTTGAAATTGATGATTCTTATTCCACAGGCTCAAGTATCATGCCACAGAAAAAGAATCCGGACATCGCCGAACTTGTTCGCGGAAAAACCGGTCGTGTATACGGTGCTTTGATTTCGATGTTGACAACAATGAAGGGAATTCCGCTTGCTTACAACAAAGATATGCAGGAAGACAAGGAATTTACCTTTGATGCCATTGACACCGTAAAGGGATGTCTGGCACTGTTTACCGGCATGATTGATACAATGAAATTTAATAAGGAAATTATGGAAGACAGCGCAAAACATGGTTTCACAAATGCGACCGATGCCGCTGACTACCTAGTCAACCACGGCGTTCCTTTCCGTGATGCACATGGCATCATCGGACAGTTAGTGCTGCTTTGTATCGAGAAGAAAATTCCACTCGATGACCTTCCATTGGAAGAGTACAAAAAGATTTCTCCTGTTTTCGAGGAGGATATCTACGAAGCAATTTCGATGAAAACCTGCGTAGAAAAACGTAATACCATCGGTGCTCCGGGCGAGGAAGCTATGAAAAAAGTAATTGCTGCGAACGCTCTTTATTTGCAGGAAAGTTAATTGTTAATGATTCAAAAAAGCCCCTGTCTTTTCGGGTGAAAATCTCATCCGAAATTGACAGGGGCTTTTCATATGCATACTACTTATCACACGATAAACCATTTCATTGTTTCATTACTTTTTATCGCCGTATTTTTTCTCATAATTAGCAATACATTTTTCAATAACCGCAATTGCTTCTGTCGGACCGCCAAAGTCCTTGACATCCGTTTCCTTGTTTTCCAAATCTTTGTATACCGAGAAGAAGTGCTGAATCTCTTCAAAGATGTGCTCCGGCAGCTGCTCAATGTCGGTATAGTAATTGTATGTTGGGTCGTTGTACGGAATCGCAATAATTTTCTCATCCATATCCCCATTGTCACGCATGTACATAACGCCAATCGGGTAACAGCGAACCAGCGACATCGGCTCAATTTCCTCCGAGCAAATCACAAGTACGTCAAGCGGGTCCTTGTCATCGCCGAGCGTTCTCGGAATAAATCCATAGTTCGCCGGATAATGGGTCGAAGTGTAAAGAATACGGTCCAAAATAATCAATCCCGTTTCTTTGTCTAATTCGTATTTTTTCTTGCTTCCTTTCGATATCTCAATTGTCGCAATGAAATCGGTCGAAGAAATCCGCTCCTTGCTGATATCATGCCAAATATTCATGTGTGGCCCTCCTAAATTTTTCTTGTGTAACCCCACGCATTCTTAGCGAATATAGTTTGTACGGATTACCGGTTCTCTCTCCGGGAATGTAATACCCTTCTCTTTTCCTGCTTCAATGCACGAAAGAAGCCATGCCATATTGTTTCCGAGCGTCCGCATCGTCTGCATTCCCTCTTCGTCCTGCTTCACTTCTTCTGCTTTGCCCCCATGCACCTGATTCCAATACTGGGAACCAACAACCGGCATACAGTTAATGGTAAAATACTTATTAATCTGGTCGAATGCCGCCGATGCTCCTCCACGACGACAGCTTACTACAGCCGCTGCCGGTTTTCCGGTCATTTTACTGCCACCGCTGTAAAACGCACGGTCCATAAATGATGTCAATGCTCCACTTGCCGCAGCATAGTGTACCGGCGAACCAAAAATATATCCGTCCGCCTCTCCGGCCTTTGCAACAAATTCATTTACAACGTCCTTGCGAAAACATCCTTCTCCCGTCTTCGCACAGGCTCCGCATCCGATACAACCGGCAATTTC
>CALELW010000066.1 GCA_937902905.1 uncultured Clostridium sp.
CGTCTTTTGTCAATTTTGCAATATGACCTTCTTTTAAGACGAAATAATGTTTCGTGTGACTGACTAAAGCAACCATATCAGAAGCAATGATAGAACCGCGGTCTGTATGAGCGGCAACCAAAGGACTGCCATTTCGCACAGCATAGATGGTTTCCGGTATATCAGAAAAAATAATACAAAAACCATATGCACCAACCAGTTTTGAAATGGCTTTACGAATGGCAGCTTCCGGGTCACCGGTATAACAGTCATCAATTACCATTGCGGCGATTTCTGTATCAGTCTGGGAGATTGGTTCTTTTCCCTTTGCAGCAAGTTCTTCCTGTAATTCCTTGTAATTTTCAATGATTCCGTTATGAATCAAAGTTACTTTGCCTGCTGTGTGGGGATGGGAGTTTGTGTCCGATACGCCACCGTGTGTTGCCCAGCGGGTGTGTCCGATACCACAAGTGGTTACATCATCCGCTGCCTCTTTGGCAACTTTATCTTTTAGACAAGATACTTTTCCCACCGTTTTGATTGTCTTTATTCCGTTTGGTAGGCAGTAAGCAATACCTGCACTGTCATAGCCACGATATTCCAATGCCTGTAAGCCTTTTAACAGTTCTTTTTTTGCATCGTCAAGACCTACATATCCAATAATTCCGCACATAGTAAATATCTCCTTTAACGCATGTTTTTGAAAAAGACAAGATATGCCTTTTTCATCATTTTCTTATTCTATGAAATGGTATCATTTCTTGTGAATAATGTCAAGAAATGCGATAAGATTAGTTGCGCTAAAAGGCAAGATACGGTATACTAAAAAAGAATATGACAAAGGAGAAAATGACATATGAGTAATTTTCATGTTGCACTGAAAAAAGTGGTAGATGACTCTTATGATGTTCAGATTGGCTGTGGACTGATAGATGAAATGATTCGGGACATAAAAGAAGGTCTTGTTGGAAATAAAAAGAAGTTTGCCGTGATTACGGATTCGAATGTGGATGAAGTTTATGGCAGACCGGTTTTAGAGAAACTTCTTGCGGCCGGATATCAGGGAGATTTGTTTGTATTTGAGGCGGGAGAAAAAAGTAAAGTAAGAAAGACAAAAGAAGAAATTGAGGATGCTATGCTGGCGAAAGGTTACCGCCGTGACTGCTGTGTCATTGCAGTCGGTGGTGGTGTGGTGACCGATTTGGCTGGTTTCTTAGCAGGAACGTTTGGCAGAGGTGTGCCGGTGATTCATTATGCAACGACACTTCTTGCTGCGGCAGATGCTTCAATTGGTGGAAAGACAGCGGTGGATACTGATTTGGCTACGAATCTGATTGGTCTGATTTATCAGCCGAAGAAAGTTTATGTGGATATTGATGCGTGGAAGACTCTTCCGAAACGTCATTTAATCAATGGACTTGCGGAGACGATTAAGCATGCGTGTCTTGCCGATTATGAATTGTTTACTTATTTAGAAGAACACTGGCAGGATATTCTTTCCTGCGACAAAGAAGCCTGTACATACATTTCCGAGCATAACTGCAAGGTTAAGTATGAGGTCGTGATGAAAGATGAAAAGGAGAATAACCTTCGTGAAATCTTAAATCTTGGACATACGGTGGGTCGTGCCATTGAGACAGTGAGCGATTACCGGCTTTTGCATGGTGAGGCATTATCGATTGGTATGACGGCACAGGTTTTGCTTGGATGCCACTCCGGTTATTTGTCAAAAGAGGAATGTGACCGGGTGATTGCGCTGCAAGAGGCAGTGGGACTTCCGGTTCGGATTCCGGAGTATATTGACCGCGAGGAATTGGTGAAAAAATTATACACGGATAAAAAAGTAAGAGATGGCAGACTTCGCTTTGTTTTCCAAAAAGGAATCGGCGATGTTATGACATTTGGAGAAGAAACGTACGCAAGATGCGTACCGGAGGAAGAAATTCGTGCAGTGTTAATGGATGATACTGTACTTTAAAATAGATTTATAATAACCCCGGGAAACCCGGAGAAAGAGGGATAACATGTTAGTAGGAATTATTATTGGTGCTGTTGTATTACTTTTAATTATTTTTGTAATCAGCAGCTACAACAAACTTGTAAAACAGAAAGTAAATGTTGAAGAGGCATTTGCTACAATGGATGTATATTTGAAAAAGCGTTTTGATTTGATACCAAATCTGGTAGAAACTGTAAAAGGTTATGCTAAACATGAAAGTGAGACATTGATTGCTGTTATTGAAAAACGAGGAAACAATTATGACAGCATGACTGAAGAACAGAAAATCGAGAGCGGTGCCGCTATTTCCAGTGTAATACCTAACATTATGGCGTTGGCAGAATCTTATCCGGATTTGAAAGCAAACCAGAACTTCATGAATTTGAGCAATCAGCTGGAGGCAGTGGAAGAGGATATTGCCAATTCCAGAAAATATTATAACGGTACGGTAAAACGTTATAACATGTCGGTACAAACGATTCCAACCAATATTATTGCCGGTATGTTCCACTTTGAGAAGAAAACGATGTTTGAGGTTGAGAGCCAGGCAGAGCGCCAGAATGTGAAGGTGAAATTCGATTGAAAATAAAAAGTTTTCTGTTTGCAGGTGTTTTTATTGTTCTTTCACTTTTCTTTGCCGCTCCAATGAATGCGAAGGCTGCAAATTTTACCATTGATAAATATGAGGTAAATATGAAGGTGACGAAGGATAACACCTATCAGATAAAAGAGCACATAGAAGTGAATTTTAAGTCGAAAAGTCATGGTATATACCGTGATATCCCGCTTATTAATGATGTAAAGCGTGAAGATGGCAGTTCGAACCGCATTGTGGCAAGAGTGGAGAATCTTGACTGTGGAGACGAGGAATATGAATCTTCCAGAGAAGGTGATAACCTGCGAGTTCGTCTTGGTGATGAAGATGTAGAAATTACCGGTAAATATGAATATAACATTTCCTATAACTATGTACTGGGAAATGATGTGCTGCCAAATGAGGATGAGTTTTATTTCAATGTAATTGGTACGGGATGGGGGACCACCATTTCCAATGTATCATTTTCAGTTGAGATGCCGGAAACTTTTGATGAGACTAATCTTGGTATGTCTTATGGTGTCTACGGTGAAGCAAAACTGGATGGTCTGTATTATTCTATTGATGGCAATACCATTTATGGTGAGCTGGATACGGATGTCGTCCTTGGAGTGGGAGAGGGCGTGAATGTCCGCCTTTCATTGCCGGAAGGTTATTTTGTTAAGGTAAAACATACACCATGGATGGCATATGTTGGAATTGTTTTTGCCGTAGTGGCTGTGATTGTGGCATTTCTGCTTTGGTTTATTTTTGGCCGCGATGACCCGGTTATTGAAACGGTTGAATTTTATCCGCCGGATGGCTTAAACAGTGTGGAGCTTGCGTTTGCCTATCGGGGATATGCGTCTTCAAAAGATGTTGTTTCCATGATTGTTGATTTAGCACAGAAAGGCTATATTGAAATTCATCAGGGACCAAACAAAAAAGATTTTACACTGATTAAGAGATTAGAGTATAATGGCACGAATAAGGCAGAGAAAATCTTTATGGATGGTCTGTTTGATGTCTTTAGCCGTGTGGACAAAATTGATTTGGAGGATTCCTTCTATAAAACGATTAATGCGGTTAAATCAGAAGTGAATTCCAGAGAAAATAAGGAAAAGATTTTTTATGCGAATTCTATCAATAAAGGCTGGATTTTGTGGCTGCTTTCAATTTTGGCCTGTCTTTTTGCCGGTTTTTATCCGGTGAAAAATTATGAGTATTCCACGATATTTGGACTTTTAGTTCCGCTTGGCATTGGTGTTGCCGTGATGTTAAGTTCCTTTTTCCTATTTAGAAAAGGGAAAATACTGCCTAAAATCGGTATTTGTTTGGGACTATTGGCAGGTGCGGCAGTCGCATACTATTTCTTTATGAACTCGGCAATGCAGTGTGTTCACCCGTTGTATCAGATTTCCTACGTTTTTGCCTTGGGAGCTTCTTTTGTGGCAATATTCTTCCATGATTTCTTATCCAAACGAACACCGTATGGTACAGAAATCCTTGGACGCATTTTAGGTTTCCGTAATTTCCTGATTACAGCGGAAAAGGATAAATTAGAGGCTCTTGTGGAAGAAAATCCAGAGTATTTTTATGATATACTTCCGTATACCTATGTTCTTGACGTGTCGAGTAAGTGGATGAAGAAATTTGAGTCTCTTACGATGTCGGCGCCGAATTGGTATTCAAGCGAGGATGACCGCGCATTTGATTATATTATGTTTAGTCACTTTATGTCTTCGACCATGTCTACGGCGATGACGAGTATGACTTCGACACCAAGTTCCAGCAGCGGCGGCGGATTTTCCGGCGGTGGTTCCGGCGGCGGTGGTGGCGGAAGCTGGTAAAAAATAAAAAAAAGTTGCGTTTCTCGTATAATTATGATATAGTTTGATAAACTACGAATAAAGGGGAGTAGCTTGCGTTTTTAAAACGTAATATGATATCGTCAATACACGAGCGGGTATCGAAAAGATAGCCCGGCTCCGGTACATATTCTATGAAGCGAGACTTTTATTGTGGCACAGTGTTTTATTTGTGTTGCGGTAAAGTCTCGCTTTTATTGTGGCATAAGCTAAACTTACTTGGCTGAGACTTTATGGTGGCAGGAAAAAGAATGGAGGAATGAAAATGAAAATGTGGTTAGACCTTTTGTTACTGGTGATTGGCTTTGTCTTGTTGCTTAAAGGAGCGGATGCCTTTGTTGACGGAAGTGCCGGAGTGGCACGAATTTTTAAGGTGCCCGGTGTTATTATCGGACTTACGATTGTGGCGATGGGAACGAGTGCGCCGGAGCTTGCGGTCAGTGTATCAGCGGGAATGGCTGGTTCCAATGCGATTGCGGTAAGCAATGTTGTCGGCTCAAATATTTTTAATCTTTTGATGGTTCTTGGTATTTGTGCGATGATGAAAGCACTGCCGGTGGATTCCGGAATTAAGAAGAGAGATTATCCGATTTCTTTGGTGGCAACGCTTATTTTACTGATTCTTGCCGGCAATCTGTTTTTTGTTGGAAAAGTACCGGATTATCGAAATATGAATGCGACCGGCGGTGTGCTGTACCGCTGGAATGGAATCATCTTGATTGCGTTGTTTGTATTATATCTTGCGTATACGATTTATCTTGCAAAAAAGAATAAAGAAACAGACAATGATGAGGCAAAAAAGATGCCAATGTGGCAGTGCCTTCTTTATATTATATTGGGTCTTGCAGCAATTATTATTGGAGGACAGCTTGTGGTAATCCATGCGAAAAATATCGCACTAGCGTGGGGCATGAGTGAAACACTAGTCGGTTTAACGATTGTTGCAATTGGGACAAGCCTGCCGGAACTTGTGACATCAATTGTTGCGGCATCCAAAGGGGAGACCGGAATGGCTGTCGGCAATGTGGTTGGTTCGAATATTTTTAACCTTTTGTTGATTTTAGGAGTTTCCAGTACCATACATCCGATTGCAATTTCAATGGCTTCTTTCGTGGATTTGTGTGTACTGCTTGCAGTAAGTCTGATTGCCTTTGGTTTTGTGATTACCGGAAAGCGGATTAACCGGGCAGAGGGCTTTACCATGATTGTAATGTATTTAGCTTACACCGCCTTTTCGATCTGGCGCGGATGATAAAATTTCAGGAGGAGATACGGTAGATGAAAGAAAATATTGTACTGATTGGTATGCCGGGAGCGGGGAAAAGCACAGTTGGTGTTGTACTTGCAAAAAGATTAGGGTTCTCTTTTTTGGATTCTGATTTGGTGATTCAGGAGAGAGAGGGATGCGTTCTTCATAAGATTATTGAAAAGGAAGGACTGGATGGCTTTAATGAGATAGAAAATCAGGTAAACGCATCCATTGATGTGAAAAGAACAATTATTGCAACTGGCGGAAGTGCGGTGTATGGAAAGGAAGCTATGCAACATCTGCATGAAATCGGTGCGGTTTTTTACTTGAAATTATCTTATAAGGAGCTGAAAAATCGTCTGGGAGATTTGTCGGAGCGCGGCGTGTCTATCCGCGAAGGGCAGACTTTACTGGATTTATATGAGGAAAGAAAGCCGTTGTACGAAAAATATGCTGATTATGTAGTGGACTGTGAAGGGAAATCAATTCGTGAGGTTGTGGAAGAAATGACAAAACTTTGGAAGAAGGAGACAAAAAAGTGAGATATCCCATTGTGCTATTTGATTTAGATGGAACATTGACAAATCCCGGACTTGGAATTACCAATTCGGTGATGTATTCTTTGAAAAAGTATGGAATTGAAGGACAGTCACGGGAATCTCTTTACCGTTTTATCGGACCGCCACTGCACGAATCTTATGAGAAATTTTATTCTTTTTCAAGAGAACAGGCGATGCAGGCCGTTTCGTATTACAGAGAATATTATGAAGAAAAGGGAATGTTCGAAAATGAAGTATATCCGGGAATAAAAGAACTTATTTGCGACTTAACAAAACAGGGTGTTCTCTGTCTTGTTGCCACTTCAAAACCAGAGATTTATGCGAAAAAAATTCTCGATTATTATGAATTGAGTAACTATTTTCATTATATCGCTGGGGCGAATATGGATGGAACCCGCACGGACAAAGCAGAAGTTATTGCTTACGCCCTAAAACAGATTCCGGCAGAATATAATAAGAAGAAAGTTCTCATGGTCGGCGACCGCTCCCATGACATCATCGGGGCAAAGAAAAACGGAATCGATTCCGCCGGTGTGTTATTTGGTTACGGCAGTAGAGAAGAACTGGAAGAGGCCGGAGCTGACTTTATTGCGGATTCTGTAGAAGCAGTTAGAAACATAATCTTTCTTAACGCTACTAAGAATTAGTGCAGGATATAGTGGATATAATTTGTGTTAAATATTTATGGATGCTTATTTCAGTTTCCATAATTCGCAAAGAAAAGTTTATGTCTCATGGGCGCTCCCGCTAAGACGAATACGCAGGGGTATCGGCATGCAAAA
>CALELW010000067.1 GCA_937902905.1 uncultured Clostridium sp.
TGCTGCCTCAACTCCCTTATTCATAAATGAATGCCACTGATAAAATAAAATTTTCATCTGACGCTCTGCCTTTCTATCCTATTTTACTCTTCTGAAATCCTCTCTGCCCAACAGCAGCTTCATGACTTCGTACTGCTTTAAATCCACACGGTCCACTCTGGACTGCCAGTTCACATATTCCCAGAAACGTCCCCGATACTGTTCCTGCAAATATCCGGATGTAACAATGTCCGAGCAGTCGATGATGTCTTTTTCCTGGGATGCTATCTTGGAAAAACCGATTTTCCGGTATGGAATTTTTAAAAATTCCTCCAAATCCGCCTCGGTTTCAATCAGCATTTTCACAAACAGATTGTCCCAGTTCATTCTCGCCTTCCGCGCATTCCAGATGGCTCTAGCCTCTTCAAAATTCGCATAATGGTTACAGTGAATCTCAACATCTCCCAATCTGCAGACCGGATAGCGGTTTCCTTTGTTTCCATCCACGTCTTCCCCCACATATTCCAGTGGAAGCTCCATATATTCTTTCAGATTGCAGACTAATCTGGCAAAATCTCCTTTTTTTACAAACAGATTGATAAACGGCGAACAAAACGGCAAATCCAGCGAATGATAACTGATTCCTCCCCAGCAGTTATCTGCGATAATGCTTACCTTCGCTTCCCGTCCCTGCCAGTAAAGCCCAAAATCGAAATTCGGCAGTTTCAATATCCGGGCAGACAAAAATTTTGCTCTTTCAATCCCAACTGTCTTTAAAATTTTTATCATGTCATCCGCAAGTTCATCCCCAAAACCGAGCACATAATCAAACGACATTTGTGGTAGTCTTTCAATCTGAATGACCTCATAACCGTCTACCTGTTTCACAACCCCTTCATCCAAAAACATCACGGCTGCAATCTCGATATTTCCTTTTTGTTCCTCTATCACCAACTGTGGACGGAATTCCTCATATGCCTGAAAACTTGTCCACAGCACAATTTTCTTTTTTTCCATATTATCGGCTCTCCTCCTCAATGATTGCCAGCAGTTCTTCCGCGCGCTTCTCCCACGTCGCCGTCTGCACTGCCTTCTGGTATGCTGCCTCAGCAATCCGCTCCCGTTCTTCCTCCGACGCTAAAACCGCCCGGATTTTTCCCGGAAGTTCCTCCATCTGCTTTAGCGAGAATAAGACACATTCCTCCTGATAATCCTCTCTCAGGCATCTGCTCTCATCGCTCACCACAACCGCACCGGATAGCATGCTGTCCGCAATCCGTTCTGTAAATCCATCTTTATGCCATGCCATTACATTCAGCGATACTTTTGAGTCGCGCAGAATTTCAAGTGCTTCTTCCTCCTCGACTGCTTCGTGCCAGATTAACCGGCTTTCTCCCCAAAACGGACTCTCCTTCCAGGAATCTCCGTATACATGAAGTTCAAGCCCTGCCGCAAGAATCGTCCTCACCGTCTTTTCCCGGTAATAGTACATAATACACTGGATGACCGCTTTCATTTCCCCGAACAACTGCAAAAACTGTTCTTTTGAACATTCCACGCCATAATGCTGCAATGCCTTCCCAAACGCTTCCTCCGCCGGCAAATCTGGCTGATTTTTCACAAGAAGAAGGTATCTTGCCGCAAGATGACGAATCGTCGGCACACAAGCACGAATCACTTCCAGTTTCTTTCGATAATCCCCATATGTTCCCAGAAATGTTATCCCGTATCTGCGCTCGTATCCAAAAATTGGCTTCTCCGTCACACGCCCTCCCGGCGGCAGCAGCGCAACCCGCTTTACCCCTTTAAAATACTTCTGAATAAAACTTTGATAATACCGGTCATGCGTCAAAACACAATACTGCTTCGGCACGTTCTTCAACTGCTCTGCGAGCCAGATAGGGTGATCCAGCATAAAATTGCATTTCACACCGGAAATCATGTCAAAAAGATTCCCCGCATTTTCTTTGCGCTGTACCGACAGCAGCCACGTCTGAAAGCCTACTAATGCCTTATACGGCTGCTGCATCAGTTCCGGTATTCCATTGATGTCTTTTTTTTCTACATCATAATATAACACACACTGTCCCTGCTGTTCGAGTGCTTTTCCAAGTTCGCGTGCAAATACATTTAAAATGTTATAACAATACGTCGGTCCTAAAAATAGCACAATCGGCTGCGTTCCCTGAT
>CALELW010000068.1 GCA_937902905.1 uncultured Clostridium sp.
CGGCAATTGTTGTATACTGCACTTGACATGAAACTGTTTAGCAAGGAGCAGTTTTTATTGGCGACAAAGGATGCAAGTGACAGCAACAAAATCATAAAAATGTTAAATGAGTGGACACCACAGGATATTGGTTATAAGAAAAATATTGTGACGTTGGAACTTTTTAATTGTTACACCAAGAAGGAGATGATTAAAGTTCGCGGTGGATACATCTGGAACGGCGTAAATAAGGTTTGGGAAAAAGAGTTGCCATTATCAGAAGTGGATAATGAAAAAATATTCCTTGAGAATAACGGTATTAATTATAGAATTAATACTGAAAATAAACTTTCATTTAACGAAAAAAAACTCCTATTTGCGGGCAAAGGCTCGTATGACATGAAAGATAAATTATTTGCAGATGGTTTTAGATATAGCAAAAATAAAAAAGGATGGGAAAAAGAAATCACAACAGAAACACTGCAAGATTTTTCAAAAAAATATCCGACCGTAGAATTCAAATATTTGTAAGCAAAAAGGCGGATTATCTAATGATGTGGAAAAGGATAATCCGCTAAAAGAAGCTACCTTGTTATAGAATACTAAGAAATGTCTGCTGTTGCAGGCGTACGTCAGAGGTTGAATGCGGAAGAATGGTTATAGAATACTAAGAAATGTCTGCTGTTGCAGGTACACTAATTCGCTTGTATAATCGCTATCTGTTATAGAATACTGAAAAAATACCTGCTGTTGCAGGAGGAATTAATGAATATACAGAAGGGATTAAAGTTATAGGATACAAAAAAATACCTGCTGTTGCAGGCGGTGTAAGGATTTTTACTGCATTGTTTACGGCTATAGAATATCATATAATACCTGCTCTTGCAGGTGATTTGCAACAAAAATTTATTTACCTAGATGTTATAAAATATCATAAAAACACCTGCTCTTGCAGGATTTTTTTTGGATTGTTGTTCCTTCCTTTTTGTTGATAAAAGATAATTAAAAAATCCGAAACGCATAGCTAATTTTAATAAATAGCTGTGCGTTTTACTTTGACTTTTTGGTATTAATATGGTATAATGTACTTATAAGAGATAGAAAGGAAATTAAGAAGATGAAAAAAGGATTCGGTTATGGATATACAAATATTGTAAAAGGAAATGAGCCAAAAATTACAAGAGAAGATATTGTAAATAGATACAAAGCAGAAGCAGTAAGAAATTCTACCGTCAATAATTACAGTCGCTAAGAGGTGAATCTGACAATGACAAAGCGTATGGAAAAATTAATAGCACCGTTTATGGAAACAAAAGACCTTTATGTGTTTCATACCGGGAAAATTGAATATGCGGTGGAGAAAGAAGCAATAGAAAGCATTACAAAAAAATTTACCTGTGAAGAAAATCCATGGAAGAATGCAGATGTTGAAACCGTAATCAATGATTGTACTGTAGCTTCATATGGTCAAGATAATATAAATGCAAGTATCTTATTAGAATTATTGTGTGAAATTGGATATAGTTTTACAGCATTAGTAATTCATGAAAATTTCAAAATAATGCAGGTAGAAATACCGGAACTAGAACGAATTCCAGAATAAAAACACGAAAAGAGGAGAAATGCCATGAAAAAAGAGTTACCCTACAGTGAAGAAGTCTGCATGGTTATTATTTGGAAAAGAGATGCTGTTTATGGAAAAAAATCCACCATGGCAGATGTTACAAACAGTGCCTATACCGATTTCGGTATTGATTGGAAGTGGCAGACAGTTCATACTCTCTTGAACAGATTGATTGAAAGAGGATTTTTGGTGTCGCATAAAGACGGAAGACACACATATTATACACCAGTGAAATCCTTGAATAGTTATGAATGACCAACTCCCATTAAAGGAAATGGAAGTGGTGTCTTAAAGAAGCCGTAACACTTGCGTCTTTCGAACTAATAGATTAGCTGTCCGTGCTGTCTTAGGCTGTTCACACAGCCACTATCCCTTCTACGGGATTACCTTGTGGATTCAGTTCGTGGAATCCAAACACTTCTGGCTCTGCAAGAAATGAAAAGTCATGTGTGTCTTTCCATGCATCTGCGAATGCTTTCCGCATGATATTGGAAGCACCATTGCAGTCGGCGTTTATGATTAAACCGTTGGCACACTTATAAAGCCCACGCTTTATGCGAGAACCGGAGAAATCAGCTTTATCGTCGTCTACACCATAGGTCGGGATGTAGTCCATGGAAGTGATGTCTGCTTTGGAAGTGTAAGATTCTTCCTGCATGATAACACGGATGCCTTCCTCGGATGCTTTATAAGCAATCATATCTTTTAGTACTGCAACAGGCATTGAAACAAAGTTTTGATTATTCTGTTTCCCGATATTGGTGTTCTGTTTCCAGTACTTGTTTGTACCAAGCACGATAGTACCTGCGCGGTGTTCAAGGCAGTAGCGGACAATGCTTCTGCTTATCTTGTGACACTGGTCATGGACGAAGTTGTAATGGTACACGCTCAATGCATTGATGTATCTGGAAGATACGTTAATGTTCTTGTGTCCTTTTGTGATGATTCTGACAGCTTTTGCGCGGGATTTATAAAACCACTGACAGTTGGAAAGAACATCCCCGCCCTTGTAAAGCCTTGACGAGTTATCATTGCAAACGATAGTTGCGAAGTTGTCTACTCCAAAGTCAACCGCACAGATGTTAGGCATTTCAGAATCGACGCACGCGACAGATGTATTTGTTTCCAGAGTAAGGGAAATGATGTATCTGTCATAAAACGGTTTTACCTTTACCTCCTTAAGCACAGAACCTTTTTCAATGTTAGGCAGAAAAAGACGTTCCTTTAAAAGCGGAAATTTAAGGAGAGTCCCATTGTCCGTGAAGTATAGGACAGCATCTTGGTTTGTGAAGGTAAAAGTCATGGAATCATTTTTCTGATAATGTGGCATTTTAGGCTTGCCAAGATACTTTAACGGATTTTTCCTGTAATCCCTTAAAGCAGAGAGCCAGTTTTTGAAATCAGAGACAGCCTGTTTTAAGACAGCCTGTGCTGACTGCATTGGAAGTCCTGCGAAAAAGTCTGGATTGTGTGTTGCGCGCATAAGTTTTTCAAGATGTGAGTATGAGATAACCCTGCTGACATTAATGGAAGGGAAGGCTTCCTTAAGAACAGCAATCTCGGCAAATATCTGTTTCTGGTTATCAGAAAGACAATCCCTGTCATATCCGGTAAAAATCTGCCGGATACGGAAAAGGGCAGAGTTGTACAACAGTTTTGCAAGTCTTGCATTGCTGTCGCAGTAATCATATATGAAATTTCCACGGGCAACTTGGCACTGGACAACTCTGTAACTCATATGGGTGTACCTCTTGAAAAACATTGAATTTACTGATAAAATTATAACATAAATAAAAATGGATGTAAAGGAAGATGACCATGCAGGGAATGACAAAAAACGGGTATTACACGAACCGACACAGTTGCTATATATTGCAGTACCATATCGTACTGGTAACAAAATACAGGCGTCCGGTACTTGTGGGAGAAATAAAGGACGCAGTGTATGGCAAGGTAAAGGAGATAGCCAAAAGCCGGAAAATCAACATTCTCGAAATGAATGGGGAAGCAGACCACCTGCACCTTTTATTGGAGACAACACCACAGGTGTCGCCGGGGGAACTTGTAAATGTAATAAAGACACAGACATCAAGATACGCACGAAAACTATACGGGGACAGCCTGTTGAAGAAGTATTACTGGAAACCGCATTTCTGGACGGACAGCTATTTTGTAGCAAGCGTAAGTGAAAACACACTTAAAACCGTGCAGAATTACATAAAAAACCAAGGAATACAATGAGCCATTCACCCACGCCCATGCAAGTTTTATGAACGTGGTA
>CALELW010000069.1 GCA_937902905.1 uncultured Clostridium sp.
AAATTGAAGCAATTGATATGAAGAAAAAAGGTGTGGAAGTTAATTTTGAAAGAGCATGCGTTGTGAAAAATAAAATTGTATTTTGTACAGAAAGTGATGGTGCGGATGGTTTTGATATGTATTTGTTTGATTTAAAAACAAAGTACATACAAAAAGTTCCTTTTTCTTCAAAAGAAACATATGAGTATGCAATAAGGAATGATGTTGTTCGTTGGAAAGGGGAAGTCTACTACATGAGATGTAGTTATAATGATGGAGATATGAATAATTCGCTTACACGTGCAGAATCAATTGACGATGGAATATATCGATTGGATTTAGTAAAAGAAAAATTTGAAAAGATATCGGAAGATGTAGGGGAATTCTTAATAGTGATTGATAATAATCTATGTGTTGTTAGGGATTCGTTTATGTTTGGTATGACGTACAAAAAGGTCCAATAAACTGCAACATTTATAAGTGCTGAATCGTTGTATTATATAAAAGGGAAAGAGTTGACAGAACAAAAAGACTGCTAAAAGAAAGGGAGGAACAAAAGGGATGGCGCTCCGGTACAATAAAAAGTTAGTTATAATAATGATTATGTTAATATTGCTTAGTTGTACAAGCTGTGGTGTGAAGCAAAATACGGATAAACAAGAGGTAAAGAAAAAGATAACGTGGGAGGGGGATTATCCCTATGCAAATTCTACGGATATATTTTGTGTGGAGAAAAATAATTTATTTTCATATGACATAAACGGAGAAAATAAGAGAAAGTTAAAGGCAACAATGGGGGAAGGGTGCTTGATTCGAGTAACGGATGATTGGTTGTATTTTAAGAAGGAGATTAGAAAAAACACCTTATATGAGATAGAAATTGAAGCAGTATGCCGCATTCCTTTAAAGAAGGGGCGAGATGGGAGAAGTGTATTAGCAGGCAAAGAGCAAAAAGTTGTGGAGCATTTGGATGGAGTAACCGAAGCAATAGTTGTAGATAAGTATCTTGTTTATTTACGCTCTGCATCATGTGTAAACTATAATAATTCTTTAGTGGGGAGTTATATTATACAACAAGAAGATGAGATTTTTTTAGTTGATCTGAAAAATAATAAAACAAAAAAGTGCATTGTTCCAAAGGAAATAACAAGTCTAAAAGTACTGGAGTGGCAAGTGTTTGGAAGTTCATCGAAAGGAATAGTGTGGGGAGAAAAGGCTTTGTTTTATTATGATATTAAACAAAACAAAGTTATATCGATTAATGAAAAACAGACAAATAATGTGGTATTTGACCCATTAAAGGATGAAGTTTATTATTGCAAAGAAAATCGCCCTCAAATAATAGAGAAATATAGTATTAAAACGGGTGAAAGGAGTGTGATAATAACCAAAAAAGAAGTTTTACCGGTGCTTGCTAATTGCCTGCGTGTTTCTATGGATGATATAAAAAAATTTAGCATAGAGGAAATGTATTATTGTAAAGAAAAGGTTTATTTTTCAGTAAGAACAAAAATGAAGGGTGGTTACAATAGAGAGGTATTGCTATCCTATCAAGTAAATAAAAATTTAGTGCTTTATGAGCCAGAATTGGATAATGCAAAACATTTATATTTGCCGTGGAATGAGAAACATGTATTTATGATATTGTTAGGTTGTGTTCAAGGCAAGTGGTTTTGGCAGGGCGAAAATGGCTTGCTAAAATATGATAGCATAACAGGAACTGTTCGGTTATGTGATAGAGATGGAATGGATAATGAAATTTATGCAATTAAGAGTATGAAAGAGTTGAGAAAGTGAGATAAGTATGATTAAAAAAGTTGGTTTGGCAGGAGTGGTACTTGCAATTGTTTTTGTACTGGTTTTTATCTGCTTTGATAGAAAAGAACAAAATAAAATAGACGAAAAGAAAACTGAAAATCCGGTTATGAATTTGTATCCTTATGCAAATTCTACAGATATTTATTCATCAAATGCTAGATACGCATTGGATGGAACGAAAAAAATTGAATTACCACATATGTTGGGACTAAGCAATGATATGGACATTATTTATGTTAATGATAAGTGGTTGTATTATTGTGAGTATAATACTGATAAAGGTGATTTGTTAAGAAGAATTCCATTGCATAAGGGCAAGAATCATCGTGATATAGTAGATGAATCGAAAGCAGAAATCGTGCGTAATACATATAATGAAAATGGTTTTACAGTTAATGATAATTATTATGCAGGGATTAGTTATGGAACTGTTGTGATGCTTATGAATTTGGAGACGAAACATACAGTACGTAAAAAGGTACCTGCACAAATTGCATATCCTAAAAAGGCTGGTACGGAAGCCAAAGTTTGGACTGCGTGGGAGCAGGATAAAAACTGGATTTTATGGGTAGGAGAGTGTGGAACAATGATTCAGATGATTCCGTCTGGGGATATTTATTTGCTTGAAACAAAGCGGATTCTTGGAGCGAGAAAGGGAGAAAACTGCATATATTATACGACAGATTCAAAAAGCTGTTACCAATATGATTTTTTAAAAAAGAAAAAAAGGCTTTGCTTAAATCAAGATGACATACATAAATTAATCAACGGCCAATTGGATTTAACAAGTGCAGAAAAAAAGACTTATAAAATAAACTCAATACTATCGGATAAAAGTAAAGTGTACTGGCAGGTGGAAGCTAAATATTCAATAAAAGAGGAAATGAAAAAGAAGTATGTTATATTAACATATGATGAAAAGGGTAAACAATTTACAGTTGATGAAACTTTGACAAAGGTGTTAGAGAAAAGGCAAGCAAGCAGATTTATAATGCATATTTGTTCAAAGTGGTACTTATTCGATGGTGATTTTTTGTGTTATGATGAAACGACAAAAAAAGTTAAGAAAATTGATGTAAATACGCCAGAATGGAATATGAGTTATGCGTGTACAAGATTAGGAATTGGCGAGTACAAATTTTTTTGAAAATTATTATGAGACATAATATGTGACCACTAAAAGAGATGGTTTAGATTAATAAGGAGAGGGTATATTATGAAACATCTAATCTTGAGTAAGTTGTTTGCAGTGAGAAACCATACACAGTACCACAATAAAGCGGCAGCCTGCACATATGACATGCTTGGTTGTATTAGTTTAAGTGAGGTGAGGATGTTATGAGAAAAAAATGTCATGGTTTAATTATTTTAGCGATTATTATATGTGTTGTTGTAAATTATCGAGTGGCATATTCAGCAGATGTGTTATCTAGTGTATGTACAAGCTACGGTGGTCAGGATGCTTTAGTTGCTGGAA
>CALELW010000070.1 GCA_937902905.1 uncultured Clostridium sp.
CCACTTGTGATTATCTGTTCTTTTTCCAAGTAAAATTTTCCCATTATTATCTACGCAGATTACGCTGGCGGCACATTGAATGATTGTCCTATGTCCGACTAATTTACGCATTTCCGACATGTATCCTGTCATATTTTCCCCTTTCCATTACCATTTTCTGTTTCTAATTATGTCCGTTTATATATTTGCATTTAATTCTTTCATTATCTCAACAACTTCAATCTCGCCATTAACAAGCACCTCAACAATAGGCATATTTCCATCTCCATTTGGTTCATTTTTCCAATAAATTTCAGCACGTCTCAGATTTTCTTCTTCATATATACTTCCATCAAAACACTTATAAGCATCTCCACAAAAAACACTTCCATTAACTTTAATTTTAGCCACAGAATATGTAGGTCTGCCAAGACTCGCAAAATAATCTGCCCATTGCTCCGCCTCTTTAAAAGACTTAGAGACATATAAAGCCGCCACTCTTGAAGGATACTCCGGATACTTTTCTTTGCGTACCTTTTCAAGCGCCAGCTCCCGAAGGGCAACCAAAACATTGTGCTCAAGTTCTGTTCCTTCATATTTTTCAGGATTACTATAAATATCATTCACGGTGTCTATCTGCTCATAAACACGATTATACACCCCATTTGGGTGCTCCTCATCAATAACAAAATGTTGTCCAATATATTTTGGTTTGTCAGAAACCACATGGTAAAATATCATATTTACTCCTTATATCATTAACAACCTCTTGTGCATCCCTATATCTTCCAGCGGTAGCCTGTTGGCGAGATAATTCCAATTCTTCTAAAAACCTCTGCTTTGTCATTATATTCTCTTGAGTCCTGCCATTCTCCTGAGTCATAAGTAATTGGCGAGTAACATATTGAACCTTTACCAAGTTTTCTTCTGACAATCGTTCCATCATGTCAACTGTTGTTTCTAGTGTACTCATAATAAATCACCCACTTTCAAATTACTAAATATATATTAGCATTATATCTCAAACAATTACATTTCTCAACATTTTAAGAAAAAGATTTTCCAATTCCGTTTGAATTTATTTTAAGCTTCAAATCTCCCTACCCTGCCTAACAAAAACCCTTTCACAACAAACAACAGAAATGCCAACGTTGTTGCATATGTCTCTCTTGTTAATGCTAAAAATATTACCGTCAAAATACTAAGCAGCATCGAAACAATCAACATACACTTTTGCGCCTTTTTCTTTTTTAACTGTGTAAACAAAATTTCTATCACTCCAATGAAAATTAATGCAATAAATAAAATCCAGTAAGTAATTCGATTAAACGCTGCGGTTTCTGCATAGTGAAACAAACTTACTGAAACAATGTACCCTTCTGCCGTTTTCGGATACAACGGAAGTGCTACAAGCATAAAATAAAACACATCAATAATTCCAATCACAAAAGCACATAAATTCTGCATATTGGACTTGTTCTCTTTTTCTGCAATAGAGAGCAATTTTTCTCCGGAAAGCAATTCGTCTATCGTTATCGAGAAAAATTTTGATATTTCCTTAAGGGACTCTATGCTCGGATATCCCCTGCCCGATTCCCATTTGGAGACCGCGGTTCTTGAAACAAACAGGGCTTCTGCGAGTTCCTCCTGCGTAAGCCCTCTGTTTTTTCTCAATTCTTGAAGTTTTTCACTAAATTCCATCTCAGGACCTCCCTTAAATTTCATTTATTAATCATCACATAGCATTAACACAGTGGCTTTATATAGGAAAAATAGCCCTGCGCTTAAAATAACACCGCCTACAATATCAGTAAACCAGTGTACCCCGGCAATTAATCTTCCAATAACCATAAACGATGAAAACGCAACAGTCAACACATATATAATTCTTTTTACCATAACACTTGCAACCCTGCGATTGATCTGAAAAACCAAAGTTGGCATAACGCATAAAGTAAGCAGTGTCGTAGATGATGGATACGATGCTTCCAGTATTCCTTCAATTAGAATAGGTCTGTAATTAATAGGAATCATTTCAAAAAACAAGTATCCAAAAATCACAACCACATAATAAATTCCAAGAAAAATAATATCTCTATCTATCCGAAATAGACTTTTTCTTTTTATGAGTTGAGCCAAACCAATTCCACCAAAAATCAAACATACAAATATCGGCACAAGACCTAACCAATCTGTAACTGTATAAATTACCATATTCACTCCCGTAATACTATGAAACCAACAGTTAAACGAAGCAAATCCGATTTCTGTATTTCGCTGTCCTACCGGCTGTACATCCACATATTGTATGAGCAATGTCCAGATGATGAACATTATAAGCATTAACATTCCTAAAATCATTGGCTTCTTTCCATTATTTTTCATTGTCTTTAACCTTCCTTTTGTTTTATTTCCTATCGACTGATTAGAAGGTACCATACCCTATGAAAAATAGTAAGAAACGCTCTGTCACATATGCGACACGAATCGTGTCATTCTTCACTTCCCCCTTTTGCCATATATTTTTCAGCACATTTTTTTGCATCGTTAGGATATTTATACCCCAAGGTTTGTGAGACGGCTTTTGCGATTCTGTCAAAAAGATTATGTGTTGCCCAAAGAGCCCGCATAATGTCCTCTGAATCATAATGCGCAAAACAATATTTTAATTCATTTATTATGTCTTCATCTGCCCATTTATCAAGAAATCTTCCATCGTGCCATACATCGATTCCATTCTGATTAAAGCAGTATAATTCAATCATTTTCAGCAAATAATTTTTCAAATATGAATCCACACATATTTTTGCCGCCCAGACTTCTCCGCGTCGTAATTTCTTGCATGCCCAAATATTATGAAAATAGAAATCATTTACCACATTGATATATTCTGTCTCCGACATTTTCGGAATTGAATGAATATGACTCACATACTGCTTTATTATTTCTGTGTATCCCCCGGATTCATACATTACATAATATCCTCTATTCATAATCCATTGAGCTACACCACTTTTTAGATTATTAACAAATTGCTCCGGAGTAAAAATAATCATATCTACATCTTTATCTTCATCATAAATGGAACGTCTTTCTTTTCCGCCACCTAATGTTGGTTCAACAAAGGAGATACTCACGTTACCAAACTTTTCAAGACATTCTCCTAAAAACCATTTCTCCGGCTTCTCAGTGACTATAATTAAATCCAAGTCCGAATACTCATCCGCTTTTGCATCTGCTCTTGTGAAAGACCCTATTGCAACAATGGCTTTAACGTCCTCTTCCTCTCTCGCATATTCCAATATACATTTTTTATGCCCTCATATTTATCCATTCTCATCATCTCCTAACTCTTCTGCGTAATTTTTTACTTCTTGTTAGCTATCTATACGAATTTTCCTTCTCTAACACCCATGGCATATTTACTGAAAATTCTAGTTGAATCACCGGCAAAGGAAAATCCGTTTCCAGCATGGCAACCTCATTTTGGAAGGACACATGAAAATCATCTGAAATTGCAAACGTCTCCGCTTTTTCATAAAAACGTTTTGTCTTTTCTACGTCAACATCTACCTTGTACTTTCCAAATTCAAATATCATTTTTTCCTCTCATCCATCCAGTAGTCATAAGCTTCCTCGAATCTATAACCGTTCATTGACCTAACTCGCCAAAGCTTCTCTTGCGGTCAACCAAAATCCATCTTTCCTTTGACTTATTTCCGTCTTTTCTGCAATTAAGTCAACTTTTATCCATAAAATGGTTGACTTGATTTACCATTTTCCAAAATCAGGTCAACTAATCACAAATGTCTCCCACCCCAAAATTCTAATAACAGATTTTGCATTTCGTTCTACCTTACTTCTTTGCTCCATCTACTCCTCCGCCCAAGCAAGCGCACAGCGTACGGCACGCTTCCATCCGGCTAATTTTTCATTTCGCAATTCTTCCGGCATATCTGCCGCAAACGTTTTAGAGAGTGCCCAGTTTTTACGGATATCGTCCAAATCCTCCCAGTAACCTACGGCAAGACCTGCCAGATAAGCAGCTCCCAGTGCAGTTGTCTCTACGCACTCCGGTCGAAGCACATCAACACCGAGTACATCGGATTGAAACTGCATTAGAAAATTATTATTCGATGCCCCGCCGTCAACTTTAAGACTGACAATATCGACACCGGATTCCTGCTCCATAATTTTCAAAATATCGTAAGTCTGATATGCCATCGCTTCCAGAATGGCACGCACAAAATGCTCTTTTTTGCAGCCTCTTGTCAGACCTACAACCGTTCCTCTTGCGTATGGATTCCAATATGGGGCACCAAGGCCGGTAAATGCAGGAACAACATAGACACCATTCGTGTCTTCCACCGCATTGGCAAATACCTCTGTCTGAGCAGCATCTTTCAATAACTCCATCTCATCACGCAGCCACTGCACACCTGCGCCAGCCACGAAAATACTACCCTCCAGCGCATATTGGATTTGATTTTCAAAACTTGCTGCAATCGTAGTGAGCAGACCGTTTTTTGAATCTACCGCTTTTTCTCCCGTATTCATCAACAAAAAGCAGCCGGTTCCATAAGTATTTTCACTTCTCCCGGCAGAAAACAGCACTGTCCAAACAAAGCCGCCTGCTGGTCCCCTGCTGCCCCGGCAATCGGGATTTTCCCGCCGAGCAGACTCAAATCCGTACATCCGTAAACACTGCTGGACGGGCGAACCTCCGGAAGCATAGATTTTGGAATATGAAAATAATCTAAAATTTTCTCATCCCAACGCAAATTATGAATATCAAACATCATCGTTCTGGACGCATTTGTGTAATCGGTTACATGAACAGCACCCTTCGTCAAATTCCAAATCAGCCAGGTATCCACCGTTCCAAAAAGCAAATCACCTGCTTCTGCCTTCTCCCTCGCCCCTGTAACATGATCCAATATCCATGCAATTTTCGATGCAGAAAAATAAGCATCCGGAATCAGACCCGTCGTCTTTTGCACATAATCAGCCAGACCATCTTTCACCAGTTTTTCAATGTCATCTGCTGTTCTTCGGCACTGCCACACAATCGCATTGTAAATAGGCTGTCCTGTATGCCGGTCCCAGACAATTGTCGTTTCTCTTTGATTCGTAATACCAATCCCCGCTATATTTTCGCCGGTTACACCAATTTTACTCATCGCCTCTGTCGCGACGGATAACTGTGAAGCCCAGATTTCCATAGGGTCATGCTCCACCCATCCCGCATGAGGATAAATCTGTTCAAATTCTTTCTGTGCCATGCTGCAGATATTTCCCTGCTTGTCAAACAAAATACAGCGTGAACTTGTCGTTCCCTGGTCCAGTGCTA
>CALELW010000071.1 GCA_937902905.1 uncultured Clostridium sp.
GAGCGGGTGGCGTCCCTTTTTAATATGGATGTAATCCTGGTCAAAAAGCGGTTCGCTTCCCTGCATTTTCTTAGAAAGTTTTGCCTTTGCAAAGATAAAGTCAAGCTCCGCGAGCAGCAACACATTTCTCTGTAAATCTTCGGCGTAAGGCGCTGCAAGAGCGCTTAACGACGCCAGTATTTTTTCAATTTCTTCCTGCTCTTTCATACCCAGTTCCGCCAGCTCATTGTTTAACTGCACTATTGCCATCGGCTCAATGAAAAAGGTCGAGCCGGTTGAACTCTGGTCATGAATCATACCCGGAAAAGTAGATTTATATTCCTGCTTGACCGGCAGACAATACCTGCCGTTTCGCATGGTGACGATGTTGTCACGCAGCATGGAGCCGGATAGATTCATAGTTGCCGTCAATTGCTCACGTACTTTATCGTTCGTAGTTTTCATGGCACGGCGAATTCGTTTCAATTCGGAACTCGCATCATCCGCCATTTCTTCCGGACTCAAAATGCAGCGGTTGATTTCCAGACGCAAATCCGGCAAATCCATAAGCGCACCAAAGCGTCCCGAAAGTGCATCTTTTAAATCTTCAAATTTGGCATCATAAGCGATAGCTTCTTTGGCAATCTCCAAACACCGAGCGATGTCAAGAAGTTCACCCATGCCGAGCACGCCGCCCTTTTCCAGCGGCACCAGACTTGGACGAATATCCTTCAGCCCGTGAAATGGCAGCCTTCCCTGTTTTAAAAGACGCATGAGTGCGTGCGAAGTTTCGGTCTGCCAGCTAATGATTTCCTCCCGCTTTGACGAAGGCAGAAGGTGGCGTATGCTTTCCTTGGCAAGCGGTGTGTCTGCCTCCTCAAGAAGCATGTCAATAATTTTATAATATTCAAGTGTTTGTAATACTTTTTTGTTCACAATGGAAACTCCCTTCATGTAGTGACGCATGGAGGGCGGCGCAGCCGCCCTCCTGCACTGCTATTGTACAATATTTGGTTTCTGTTTGTAAAGGGAGCGTTGCGTTTTTTGGGGGCGTAATTCAGCAGAAAAGCTTTGTGTTTCGTGGGCGCTTTCGCTAGACAAACGCATAAGGGTATCGGCATGTCAAAGACACATGCCAGATACCCATGTGTTTGTACCCACTCAACACAAAGTTTTTCTGCTGATTTACAGACACCAAAAAACTTGGCAACGATTCTGATTGGTGAAGGGAAGTTTGTTTTGGGGATTGGTTTGCAGTGTGTGTTTGGGCGAGGCGACGTGGCTTTATGGGAGCTGGGCAACTCTTTTCCTGTGATTTGTGTTATAAGGTTGCATTTTGATGTGTTTTTGGCATGAAATTCGGTCATATCAGGAGAAATCACGAGGCAAATGCAACTTTTTTCGCAAATTTTTGCTCTTATGGTTGTTTATGCCGAAAAAGCATGCAACTCTTTTTGTGCTTTTCAAGGGAAACGGTTGTTTGTGAGAGTTAGGACCTTGGTTCGCGTCAAGTGTTTGCTGCGGATTTTATTTGGATTGCAGTAATTTAGGAGAAAATCTTTGTGACGAGTGGGTTTTGAGTGCGTCGGTATGTGGCACTGGTAGTTTCAGTGCCCATACCGCTACGCACTCAATTAACGGGAGTGCCCACGAGACGCAAAGATTTTCTCCTAAATTACGGGAACCCCAAATAAACCCCAAACTCTATCTTGAATAATTCCACCAGTTGTTTTACAATAGAGCCATGAATACACAAACACGAAGAAAAATGATTGCAAGTTTCATATTTGTCATTCTCGTATGCGGCGTCCTTTTTGACCATGTGCCTGACCGCACAGTCATTTCGCAGGGCTGTTCGAATACGATTTCTTCGGATGCGCGAATTGATGGCTCCGGAATTAAATATGCCATCCGCGGCGAGCGTTTTTCAGAGCAGACGCCAATTGTCTGCCTGCTTCGCAGCACCGCAAGAAATACCGGATATTTATCGAGAACACCGCTTGTTTTAGCGGGCTTTGGTTCTCTTATATTTCTCGCTGTATTAACAGCACTCTTATTACATCTCTATGCGAAAGGTCACGACACAGGCAGCCGCCTGCGCATTTTGCGATGGCTCTTTCGGACGGACGGAAAAAAACGCGCCTTCCATATTGGATAATTGAATAAAGATGGTTTGTTCTTTTGCTGTAAATCTGCTATTTTTTCATGTCATGTCTTTGATTTTTGGCAAAAGGACGGACTTGTTATGTCGAAAATTAAATATGGAGGAAAATGATTATGTTGGGAACAATTTTTTTGAATGTAGTTATTTTTATCGGAGGCGCTTGTGGTGTACTTAGTTGTTTATACATGGTACTGTCGCTGATTGCTGTCCTGTTTTACAAGTTTTTCAGACGAATCCGCTTTGGAATTTCATTGTTTGATTAACTGAACTTGGTGAAAAACACCTTGCTTGTTCCCTCCTTTTCTATTATTATGGTATCAGGGTCAATGATTCCGAGGATTGCGAAGCGAAGCAATCCGGATAACATAAGTTATATGTTCTTAGAATCAAAAGAGCTGAAGTTAAGGAGGGGACATTTTTGAAAAAATGGATGCAATTCGTGGGAGTGCCTTTTTTAGTGGCAGGAATTTTTGGAATGATGATAGGACCAAATGTAAACGTGTCTGCCGATGAGTCAACGGCGGCTTCGGGGTCAGGCGTGACAATTGAAACACCGGAAACTCCGCTTGGTGCGGCAACCATCACGGCGGCAAAAAAAGCGTCTTCGTTAAAACAGGTTACAATTACATGGACGCAGAGTGGAGAGGCACAGGGTGCCGTCATTTTTAGAAAAAGTGGGAAAAGTGCTTTTGCAGAAATTGCGCGGATTTCGGATGGTACGCCGGGAAATAAAACGTATGTGGACAAGTCGGTGAAAGCAGGAAAAACTTACATTTATCAGGTCTGCGTGTTCCGTACACGCGCGGATGGTACGACACAGGTGCAGACAGGAGCAAAAACGGCATCGGTAAAATTGGTGCCGGGAAAAATTATAGGGCTTAAGGCGAAAAAAAGAGGAAGAAAAATTGTGGTAACATGGAAAAAAACAAAAAGCGTTTCCGGTTATCAGGTTTATACGAAAGTGTTTGTAAAAGGCATTAAGACAAAGTACAGCAGAGCGACAACGCAAAAGGGGCGCAGCTACAAGCGCGGCATGCTTGTTCACGGCATGAAATATGGCTTTATGGTGCGTGCTTATAAAAAGGTAAATGGCAAAAAAATCTATGGACCATTTACGGCTGTGAAAAAAAGATACTAATATGAAATGGAGATAAAAAAATGAATTATTTGAAGGATTACCGCGAGGGCGAAAAGTTTGTTGGCACGTACTTGTGTAAACAGAAACAGATTTTGAAAACAAAGGCAGGAAAAACATATTATTCCCTGACCTTACAGGATAAAACGGGAACTGCAGACGGAAAAATCTGGGAGCTGAACAACGGCATTGCCAATTTTGAGCCAATGGATTATATTCACTGCGAAGGAATGGTGACAAGTTTTCAGGGCAATCTGCAGATGAACATTTCCCGCGTCCGCATCAGCGACGAGGGTGAATATGACCCGGCGGATTATGTGCCTTGCACGAACAAAGATGTCGGAGAAATGTTTAGCCGCATTTTGAAATATGTGGCAAGTGTGCAGAACAAATATCTGCGAAAAATTTTGGAAATGTATTTTGTGGAAAATAAAGAGTTTGTCGATGCATTTAAGAAACATTCGGCAGCAAAGAGTGTTCATCATGGTTTTATGGGCGGACTTTTGGAGCATACGCTCAGCGTCACGGACATGTGCCAGTATTTTGCGGAGCATTATCCAATGATTCACAGAGATTTGCTCATCACAGCGGCATTGTTCCACGACATGGGAAAAATTCAGGAAATTTCGGATTTTCCAATGAATGACTACACGGATGACGGCCAGCTTCTCGGTCACATTTACATTGGCGCACGCTGCATGGAAAATGCGGCAGCACAGATTCCGGGATTCCCACCAAAATTGAAAAATGAACTTGTTCATTGTATTCTTGCGCATCACGGAAAGATGGAATTTGGTTCGCCGAAAGTGCCGGCGATTATGGAGGCAATGGCGTTACATATGGCGGATAACGCCGACGCAAAATTGCAGACTTTGACGGAAGTATTTACTCAGGCAGGCGACAACATGGGATGGCTTGGTTTCAACCGTATGTTTGAGAGCAATTTGAGAAAAACTTCAGAGGAGTAATGGACTTGGAAAAGAAGAAATTGCAGTTTAAGAAAAATGATGAAATTGTCATTACGATTGAAGATTTAGGAAAAGACGGAGAGGGTATCGGTCATGTAGATGGCTATGCCCTTTTTGTAAAGGGTGCGCTTCCGGGCGAAAAGGTTTTGGTGCACCTGATGAAATTAAATAAAAATTATGGCTTTGCGCGCTTGGTTGAAATTTTGGAGCCGTCAAAGGAGCGCATGACGCCGTCGTGCCCTTCTGCATCTTTGTGCGGCGGCTGTACGCTACAGCATTTTTCCTACGAAGGCCAGCTTGCCTTCAAAGAAAAGAAAGTAAAAGATTGTCTGGAAAGACTCGGCGGTGTGGATTTATCTTCTGTCACATGGCTTCCGATTTTAGGAATGACGGGCGAAAATGAATCTCCGTGGCATTACCGCAACAAAGCGCAGTTTCCGGTTCGTGAAGATGAAAATGGAATCCCACAGACCGGCTTTTTTGCCGGACGGAGCCACCGCTTAATCCCCGCTTCGTCATGTGCCATTCAGCACCCGGTAATCAATGAAGTTGTCGAAAACGTAATGGATTTTCTGCGTATGTATGGCATTTCCGCTTACCGTGAGGAAAGCCACAAGGGACTCGTGCGCCATATTTACGTGCGCCGCGGCTACCACACCGGGCAGATTATGGTGTGTCTTGTTATAAATGGAAATGAGCTGCCACACGCCGCGGAACTCATTGCACGTCTTCGTGAGGTTGAGGGAATGACAAGCATCTGCCTCAACATCAACACAAAGAAAACAAATGTAATTCTCGGTCCTTCCACAAAACTTTTGTGGGGCAGTCCTGCCATCGAGGACAAAATCGGCGGCATCCGCTACCAAATTTCACCACAGTCCTTTTATCAGGTCAATCCGGTTCAGACCGAAAAACTGTATCAGACAGCACTCGATTTTGCTGATTTGCAGGGAGATGAGCGTGTCTGGGACCTCTACTGCGGCATCGGAACCATTTCTTTATTTCTCGCAAAGGCTGTCCCAAACGGTCAGGTAACCGGCGTCGAAATCGTTCCGGAAGCCATCGAAAATGCCAAGAAAAATG
>CALELW010000072.1 GCA_937902905.1 uncultured Clostridium sp.
CCATTTGAATTATGGGCGAAAGCAAGAATGCCAGAATTAGGACAATACTACAATGGAATTTACGGTATTGTTGCAATGATACTTATTTTTGCAAGTGCATATATCACCTATAAAATTATCGACCTGCTTAAAGACGATGACATTATCGTAGAGCATGGAGACAATGCATATTCAAGAATATTAGATAATGTAAAACCAGTAGATGATTTTATTGCGAATATTATTAATAGCAATTATTTGAAATATGAGAAGATTAATGACAATATGCAGGCGATGGGAGATTATTCTGGTGTGCGTGTATATGTATTTAGAAAAATAGTGTATTTCTTTGGTGCTGTACTTCTTACAATTGGTATTTTGTTTATGTCTGATGTGACACAGAAAGCAGAATATTTACATGACTTCTCATCTGGATTCACGGAAAGCGTAGTGCCAAGTGAAAGCTACCGACAATTAATGCAGGATACAGCAAAAACATATGCAAATGATAAGGCGTTTTTCACACATACAAAAGCCAACGCCGATGTGGATACCTTGACAAATGACATTGTAAAAAATACAGATATTCGAAATGAAGCATATGCACGGGAAGTTGCAGAATATGTAACACAGCGTATGGATAAGTACTATAGTACTTATTTTAGGTTCTGGTATATCTTTATTGCATTAATAGTTGGTTTTATAGTATGCCATATACCGGATTTGTTTATGGCAGTAAAGAAAAATGTCATTGAAAGCAGAAAAGCAGATGAAATCATGCAGTTTCAGAGTTTGATGCTTGTATTAATGCATATGAGTGGAATGACAGTAGAAGGTATTCTGGAATGGATGGAAAGGTTTTCCTTCTGTTTCCGTGAAGACATTGCAGAATGTCGCATCAATCTCGGACGAGGTGATAAATATGCATTGAAAAAGATGCAAGACCAGACAACCTATGAACCATTCGCAAATTTCATTGATAATCTATTAGCGATTGATAAATGTGGTGTGACAGATGCATTTTCAGAAATTGAAATTGATAAGCAATTTAACAAAGATAAGCGAATGGAAGAAATGAATACAAGACTTGAAAACAATTCAAGTATTGCAGGATTTATCTCGTTTTTCCCTTTCGCGGCAACAGTCGCGTTGTATTTATTAGTACCTGTCGGATTATATGCGTACAATATGATGCTTGGATTAAATGGAATGTTTTAAAAACAAAACATAAAGCAACTTATTTATAAGGAGGATAAACTATTATGATGAAAAAAATGATGGACTTTTTGGAGAGCGGTATTGGTATTGTATTGGTAATTATCTTTATTACAGTTGTATTTGCAGTTGTAGCACTTGGAAGAAATTACATTACAAAGGGCACAGATGAGTTTACTAAAACAGGTGATACAGCACTTGAAACAGTTTATACAAAATACGAGGGCGATTTAAAAGGCTCACAGGTGCAGAGTGCCATCAAGGAATTTGTTGATGATGAAAATATTTGGGTATCATATGTTTCAGCAAGTGGTGCCACACAGTCCGTAAACTATGCAGATGGTACAGCAGTGTTAAACGGAAATCTTTTAGCTACAAACTCGGATGTTGTTAGAAAAATGAATAAGAAAACCGAGGCTCAGTATTATATTAATCCAAATACAAATTATTATGGAGAAATTGTAAGAGAAGACCAAGGTATTGTAGGTATTAGATTTACTATTAACTAAATCCGAAATAAATAGTCTGTGCTTCATGCAATGGGGTACAGACTGTTTTCAAATGAAAAGGAAAAAAAGATATGAACGAGAAAATCACGGATTTTCTATATTTTGCAGTAGATATAGTTATTTTTATACTGTCAGTTACATTGATACTTGGACTTGCCTTTAGCCAATATAAATATTTTTCCAACGTACAAGACGCAAGCTATTCAAATACAGCAGTTACAAAAACCATGCCGGAAAATACAACATATAACGGATATGTAGTTAATGGGGAAATAGTCTACGATGGCGAAATAACCGGAAAACAAGTATATACAGATATATTGAATAGTAAACAAACCAATATATCTGTAAAAAACAGGACAATGCATAATCTTGTGACAGAATTGTATGACGGAAAGAATTTATTGCAATATGCAAGAAGTGATGACCCGACTATTCTGATGTCTCAAAATGTGGTCAACGTTGATGCAACTTATCTCCGTAAGTACATAAGAGACACGAATGGAAATGTTGTTCAAATAATATACGAAAAACAGTAAGGGAAGAATGATATGAATAATGATATTTTAGGAAAGATGTTTTCATATTTTATGTACTTCATGGGAATTATCATTGGAGTAATTTTATTGTTAATGAAAGCGAATGATGTTTCTGATTCGTATGTATCTGATATGGCAGTCCGATTTGTAAATGAATGCAGTACAACTGGAAGAATATCCGCAAGTAATTATCAAAAAACATATGAACAAATATGCAAAACAGGTTCATATGAGATTACGTTGTCATATGATACGCAGGTTGCATTTCCTACAGACAATGGAGAAGTGAAAAAAGATTGGATGACAACACCGAATGAAAAAATTCTTGAATATATGTATGATGCCAATGCAACAGATGTAAGAGATTATCCGATGACAACTGGCGATACCATTTTAGTAGTCGTAACAAGAAAAAATGCAAGCATCGGTTCTAGTATGCTTTCATGGTTGACAGGAGCGCAGACGGATGCAAATTCGATGATAACACGGTATAGCAGAACTGTAGGCTCTAACGGAGGTTGATTTATGAAAATTACACACTATTCGTTATTGTTTCTGGCTATATTTATACTCGGATTTTTTATGTTTGCATTTTATGGCGACCAAGTAATAGATTCAAATAATACGAATGTTGTAGAAGAACAATCATTACTTGCAAGCACAGATAGCGCACTGGAAAAAGGTGAGATAGAAAAGGAACTCATTTTTGCAGATGAAGATACAAGATGGCTTGCCGTTGGAGCATTGGAAAACATATACGGACAGAACCACAATACAGTAACAGAAGATACGATGGTTACGAATAAATATCATCTTAGCACAACGTTCATCGTAGATTGGAATGGATATTATATGGAATATGAAAATTCCTATAAGGGTGCAGATGGTAAATCATACAGCAAAGAAGAAATGACGGAACTAAATACGTGGACTGAAACATATGGAAACTATGTTATTAATTACAGATTGGATAATAATATAACGGTGTATTATAACCAAGGAGAATATAATGGAGACTATAAAGATATTTATAATTCACTAGGAAATCCTGCTGAATTGAGTTTTATGAATTCGGAAGAATCTTTCGTGGAAGAAAAGAATATCACAATAGCAACCATTATGAATGAACAGATTAACTATTACGCAAACACAAAGAATACTTGGTTTAATACATATGATGCTAATTATTTGATAACAATTAATAGTGCATATGACAGTGACGTCGAAAGCGTTCTTGATATGCCGTGTGTTATTGCATTATCACAAGGGGAGCAAACGTTGACATATCGTAACTATACAGACATTTTTGCGTTTACAGCGTCTGATTTAGTTGAGAAAAAAAATTATTATATTCAAAAAGATGCGAATGGAGAATTGTATTATCACACAAAAGATTGCCCGGATGTGACAGATTTAAGCAATAAAGGGGTTTTGAAAGATTGTGCAAAAGAGGGGGCGTATCCTCATGATTGTGTATATTTGAATTAGGAGGAATAAATGGACTTTAATAGAAAAGCGCAATTAATTAAAGAAATAACACCCAATGTTGCTAGATATTTGCTTTGCTTGGATTCTACACATCATAACACCTGCGTACACTGTATATGCACAGCGTATTACACTTTGGGGATTGTTAATAGTATTGGGGATTCCACAACAATGAAAAGTATTACAACGCACGGGGCATTGTTGCATGATATTGGGAAAACTAAGATACCAAATGATTTGATAAACAAGGAAACACGTTTAACAGAAGACGAAAGTAAGTTGATTAAAGCGCATCCGGTACTTGGTGCAAAAATTTTAAGAAAAGACAGAAAGATAAAAAAAGAAATTGTTAAAATTGCGTTATTTCATCATGAACGCTTGGATGGAAGTGGTTATCCGTTAGGCTTACATGCAGTACCACTGGAAGTTAGTATTGTATCAGTAGCGGATGTATACGAAGCTTTGACAAGCAAACGGTGTTATAAAGAGGCATATAGTAAAGAAAAAACAATAAGCATTTTAATAGATGAGGCAAAAAACAATCTATTATCAGTGCAATTATGTGAATTGATGAGAGAAGAGATACCATTAACAGAAACAGAAAGGCAGGCATTGTACAAAGAAGTTATAAAAATTTGTAATGCTCAATCAATGATAGGGTATGGTAATGAGTATGGAAAACAAAACATATGATTATTATGGAAATGTAGTGACACAAGATGGTAAAATCTTCAATTCGAAAGGTGACGAACTTATTATAAGCAAGCGTGGAACTGTAATGGTTAAAATTGAGGGAAAAAAACATATCTATAAGGCAGGAAGAGTCGTTTATGAAGCAATAAGCGGGGTGCAGTTAACAGACCCATATAATTTAGCCAATGGAGTAAAAGACTATGTTCTTACATTCAGAGATGGGGATGAAACACATACCTCATATGACAATCTGATTTTAAAAACAAGAGAGGAATACTTTAAAGGTAAAAAATGGGGAACGGAAAAATATCCAAAAGAAATAAGAGATGCAATTATTGCTGATTATAACAAAACTGGTGCAGAACATGTGAGCTATAGAAAACTAAGTGAAAAATATGGGTGTAGCAGTTCAACAATAAGAATGTATTTAAAGAAAAGCAGAGAGGAAGCAAGAAAAAACAATGAAAAAATGGAGAGTTGTAAAGTGTAGCATAGCCATTCTCTTATTGTTTTCTATCATGATGGTAAGCGGATGCGAAAAGAAACAGTTATTTGTTAATAAAGATGATAAATATGCTGTTAGTTCGGTAGAACAAAATGACTTAAAGACAGAGGACTTTTATATAAAAGAAGGCTCATATTTTTATGAACCATATAAAGTAAATAAGTCAAACAATGTTATTTATATGGAAAAAGATAGTCTGAAAGTCCCATCTGCATATTCGACAAGCATTATTGCTATTAAAAGTGTGCAATCGACAATTAAAGCACAATCTTTAGACAGATATAAATACATAGGGTACTCTTTTGGATTGTTTGGGGGAACATATAATAGTGACGGCTATATATCGTTTCCTCAAAACAACGTCGTTAAAAATACAACAGCATATGATTTGTTCTATACCTCTAAAGCATCAGAAATAAGATTGGTGTCAATAAATGGACAACCTGTGACAGCATCCATGGTAAGCGATTACGGAGTAGTAACCGGACTGGAAGAACAGGGTGTTTATCAGATTGCTTATTATTTAGGAAGTACTTACAAAGAATCGAATATAACAGCAGACGAAATCATGCTTGAATATATGGAATCATATACTACAGATTCGGCTACCGATACAAAAAATGGATATATGTCTATTGCTTTGCCAAATGGAATGCCAAGCGGATATTTCTGCGTCTGTAAACATCATATCAGATATGATTATATGATTAATGATAAATTGTTTAAATATTATGATTACCAGAGAGGCGAACAAGATGATAGTCAATGTGACATGAATACACAGTCACAAATGACAGAAGTTGAAAAATTGAAAGCAAATTCACAGCAATACCGTATAACCGTAAAGGAAAAGACAACAAATATATTGTTTTCCGTTTCATATGACACAAATGAATGCCCGGACGAAAATATGCAGGTTACATTAATTGCACCAGATGAAACCATGTATGAAATGACTGCTGAAAATGGAGTGGCAAGTGTCGAAATGGCAGAAGTAATGGCAGGAAATTGGATAATTAACATTAAACCGCAAAACGTGAATGTGGACATTTCATATGAAAGCACAGTGAAAGAAGCTGATACTATTGCGGAAGATACAATATTTACTTTTGACGAAGATAAACAGGCGATAGAATTTTTCGCAACATATGATGGAGACGGCAATATTTGGGGAATTGTTACATTTGAAGATGGTACATCCACAAATATGACAGTTGATTCAAAAAACCATCTTTTAACAGCAGATTATTCTTATTTAAAGGCAGGTACATATACAGTAACAATATACCATTATATTGATACGGAAATTAAAGATGTAAATTTCCAAGAAAATTCTGATTCATATACAGAAGATGTTGTGATAATTGAAGAATAACCAAAAGCAAGCAAGTTCAATATTGGTTTGACTTGCTTGCTTTTGTGTTATGTGGTTGACCATACGGTATTAGTATGGTATAATGTACATATTGAAGGGTTGGTGAAAAATGAGAAAAAGACACATAAGAAACTTAACCGAGAGTATTGGAATCACAGCAGAATGTGAATGCGGAGGGGTGATGACTGTCTGGAATTATGGCTTTCAATATTGGGGCGTTTGTGGTTCTTGTGGGAATAAGTCAGAACCATATCATTCCACATTCGCATTAAAAAATGAACAACATAAAAAAATAAAGAAAATAAATATGAGAGAAGCAACAAAAGATGAGCGGAACGCTATAGATTGTTATATCGACAACATTTCTTTGGATGTAGAACAACATATTAGAGATGACGAAAAACAAAAGGTCATTGAAACGATAAGAGAATGGGCTATAAATCAAGAAATAACGCAATCAGATACAAAATATTGTAATACATGCAATGGATTCGTGGAATTGCGAAAGCTAATAGCGTTTTTGGATAACGTTTCTTAAGGGAAAATTACATAAAAACAAAGAAAGGCTATGAAAATGGAAATTGAAAGAAAATATTTAATTAAAAAATTGCCGGAGAATTTAAAACTTTACAAAAGTAAACATATTGAACAAGGATTTTTGTGTACAGAACCAGTAGTGAGAATTAGAAAATCCAACGACGAATATACATTAACTTACAAGGGAAAGGGAACGCTCTGTAGAGAGGAATATAATCTTCCGTTAAATGCAGAATCATTTGCTCACTTAAAAGAAAAAATTGATGGAATCCTTATTCAAAAACGTAGATACCTGATTCCACTTACTGATAAACTCACCATTGAACTCGATGTTTTTGAAGGAGAACTTGCGCCTTTACAGCTTGCCGAAGTAGAATTTGAGACAAAAGAAGAAGCAGAACATTTCGTCCCGCCTGCATGGTTTGGAGAAGATGTTACATTTTCCACGAAATACCATAATAGTAACTTAAGTAAGCGATAAAATAGGAGTAATAGTGCAGTTCACAAAATTGACAATACAACATATTTATGGTATAATATAATTACTCTATAAGAAAGGAACACTAACTGAAAAATGAAAAAGTTGAAAAGAACAATTGCATTTGTTATGGCAATGATTACAGTTATTTCATGTGTAGGTTGCGGAAATGACTTATATGAAAATCATAAAGAAAATTATACAAAGGTCACTTCTGTAGATGGCGTTACCTTTGATATGCCGGAAAATTTTTTGGCGCAAGCGACCGCAATTACAAATATTTCAAAAGATGAAGATTACAGTGCAAATACATATCTGTATAAAGATGGAGAAAACACGTATCTGTTGTTCAACATTGGACAGGTGGTAGTGGCAGTAGAAAATCAGACCGGATATAGATTAAAGGATGCAACAAGCGTAGAATCTGCCATCAAGAGCAATTCCTTGGATGGAATCTGGTTTGATAAAGTAGGTAAAGAATTGTCTTATGATGAAGAAAACAAGAATGACACTTACAAATTAATTGCAACAGTAAAGGGTGATGTGTCAGTTACAACAGAAGTATATGGCGTATTTACCGGAAAATTTGCATATGTGTCAACTAATGATTATGAATGTTCCATGTTTGTAGGAATCAGAGGTGAGGATTATGACAGTCTTGATTCCAATGCAAAATCTATTGTAGAACATATCACAAAATCGTTAACAGTTACAGATAGTGCATCTACAATGCCGTCACAAGTGCAAACAGAAATGGCATCTACAGAACAGCATCAGAATAATGACGATACAGCAGTAACGGAGACTGAGACAACAAAAAATGCAACAGAATCCATTGAACAGGTAGAAAGTACAGAGAACGTCAATATTGAAATACCGGAAAGCACAGAAGTTGCGATTTCAACAGAAGAAGTAGCTCCTGCAACAGAAATCAAAGAAACAACCGATACGGAAAATGAAAACAACGTAAGAGGTGAAGAATCTGACAAGAATGGTCTTGAAATTTCAGACAACCAAGGCGAGGTCGGAACTAAATATTCTGATATTTA
>CALELW010000073.1 GCA_937902905.1 uncultured Clostridium sp.
TTGTGCCGGACCTTATAATCGGCACATCCTCTGAAAGTGCCTTTCTCTCAAGCTCTTCTAATGGCTTTGGCAGCGGTTCTCTGTATTTTTCCAAAAACACTTCCATGCGGTCATGGTGACTCGTCTTTGTGTGTACCATTTTTTCTCCTTTACTAAACGCACAAAAAATCCCAGTCCTGCCATAAGAAAACATGGGATTTTATGTGATATCATTTACAATCCGTAAATTACACGGATAATTTCCTCGTAGGTCATACTGCTGTTCAGCGTATAAATACCTTTCTGCATATCAGTTCCCTCGCGTTTCATCAACTGCATATGCACATAAAACGCCGCCGGATTACCGACCAAATCCTGATTCGACAGCCGCTTAGCCACTTCAAATTCACCATCATCCTCCGATATGGTAAATGCTTTTGTCTGTCCGGGCGGCAAATCTTTTGCCGTATCGCCCACCGCCTCGCAGGCAAAGGAATAGCCGACGCGGCACAGCTGTACACCACCAAATACAACCAAACCATAAAACACGATATTCAGTAATACAATTAACATGGTTCGTACAGCTTTTAACATGGATTATACCTCCATTATAATTGGTAAAATAACCGGATTTCTCTTCATCTTCTTCCACAGGAAATCATTCAGAGTATCCTTAATTTCTGTTTTAATTCTTCCCCAGTCTGTAATTCCTCTTTCGTACAGACGGTCAAGTGCAATATTGACAACCTCATGGCACTCATCCATCAAGTTTTCTGCCTCTCTGACATATACAAAACCGCGGGATACAATATCCGGTCCTGCCAAAATCGTGTTGGATCCTTTTTCCAGTGTAAGCACTACAACCAAAAGACCATTTTCCGATAAGTGCTGGCGGTCGCGAAGAACGATATTTCCTACATCGCCAATGCCAAGTCCATCGACCATAATTCCCTGTGCAATCGTTTTACCAACAATTGTTGCACGGTCCTCGCAGAGTTCCAAAATATCTCCGGAACGTAAAATCTTAATATTTTCTTTTGGCACGCCCATCTTCTGTGCTACTTCTGCCTGTCCCTGCAAATGACGGTACTCACCATGAACCGGTATGGAAAACTTCGGTTTCACAAGCGAATAAATCAATTTAATCTCTTCCTCGCACGCATGTCCGGAAACGTGAGTATCCTGAATTATTACCTTTGCGCCCTTTTGGGAAAGTTCATTAATTACTTTGGATACCGACTTCTCATTACCCGGAATCGGACGGGAACTGAAAATAACAACATCCCCGGGTTTAATCGCGATTTTACGATGAATACTTGCCGCAATACGGGAAAGAGCTGCCATTGCTTCACCCTGACTTCCCGTAGTAATCAGTACAAGCTGCTCATCGGAATAATTCTTCATCTCTTCCAAGCTGATAATCATATTGTCCGGCACCTGAATATAGCCAAGCTCCACCGCCGTATTTACGATATTTACCATACTTCGTCCTTCAATCACGACTTTACGGTTCTGCTTCTTCGCCGAATTAATAATCTGCTGCACACGGTCTACATTCGAAGCAAAGGTTGCCACGATAATACGGTTGTGTACATTTTCCTCAAAAATTGAATCAAAAGTCGCACCAACCGTGCGCTCCGACTCGGTAAAGCCCGGTTTCAAAACATTCGTGCTGTCGCACATCAGGGCAAGCACGCCTTTTTTACCAAGTTCACCAAAACGAGCCAAATCAATTGTGTCTCCGTAAACCGGCGTATAATCTACTTTAAAGTCACCGGTGTGTACAACAATTCCTGCCGGTGTATAAATGGCCAATGCCGCTGAATCCGCAATACTGTGGTTTGTTCGGATAAACTCAATACGGAAATCTCCTAAGTTAATATACTGACCATAGGTAACGACTTTTCTCTTTACATTATTTAACAGATTATGCTCTTTTAACTTATTCTCGATAATTGCCATCGTAAGTCTCGTCGCATAAATCGGAACATTCAGTTCTTTTAACACATAAGGCAGGGAACCGATGTGGTCCTCATGTCCGTGTGTAATGACAAAGCCTTTCACTTTATCTCTGTTATCCTGCAAATACGTGATATCCGGGATTACTAAATCCACACCTAACATATCATCTTCCGGGAAAGCCAGTCCGCAGTCCACTACAATAATGCTCTCTTCCGTCTCAAACGCCGTAATATTCATTCCAATCTGTTCCAGACCTCCAAGTGGAATAATTTTTACGCGCTCTTCCCCTGTTTTTTTCTTCTTCAATTTTATTACACCTCTCTATTCTAATCTTAATTCTACGTCGTCCAATAATTCTTCTAAGTACTTTGAAATAATTTTCAACTCTTTCTCATCGTCTACAACCTGATATGTTACCAGTTCGTCCTCTGTTTCCTCTCTCAAAATCATTGCTTCTGCTTCCTCATCCTCGACGGAATCTGTCACAAGAAGATACGATACACCGGCAATGTCTGCTTTTTCCAACACAAAAAAAGCCTCCTCGCTGCCATCGTCAGCCGTAAGCATAATGAGTCCATTTTCGTTTTCTGACATGAAATCCTCCTAATTGCGTATGGAATCTAAATAACCCTGTAAAATCAGGGAAGCTGCAATCTTGTCTACATACGTCTTCCGATGTTCTGAGCGCACTCCGCCTTCTTTTAACACATCCATGGCAGAAACCGTGCTGAGCCGTTCGTCCCACAGCACTACTTCTAACCCTGTTCTAGCCTTTAGTTTTTCCATAAATTCTTTCGTTCGCTCGACACGCTCTCCCTCCGAATTATTCATATTCTTCGGGTAGCCAAGCACAATACGTCCTACGTCATTTTCCTCTGCCAGTACCTGAATACGTGCCAGAGTCTGTCGTAATTTGTTTTCACTTTTTCTTTTTATAACTTCAACCGGCTGGGCAGTCAAAAGCATGGAGTCGCTAATCGCCACGCCAACTGTCACTGAGCCGTAATCAAGTCCCATGATTTTCAAAATAAATACCTAGTCTTCCTTGAGATTATTCTCAATATAGTCTTCTAAAAACACTTCGATAATTTCGTCACGCTCCGCACGCATAATCAAACTTCTCGCACCTTTGTGACTGGTAATATAAGTCGGGTCTCCCGACATCAGATACCCAACAATCTGATTAACCGGATTGTAGCCTTTTTCCGTCAATGCAGAATAAACTGCCGCAATCACATCACGGACATCCAAATCTTTCTCCGCCTCAACCTTAAAGTATTGCGTATTATTCAATTCCTGCATGCCGCCACATCCTTTCTATAATCATACCCAATTACTATTATTGTAATATATATAACCTCAATTCGCAAGAGTTTTTTGCATGAAGTTTATGCCTTAAAAATGTCATCTTCGACTGGCTTTCCTCTTTTACCTGTTCAATTTTCTTCTCCATGGAAAGCTCCTTACTTTTATAATCCGTAATATCCGTCATAAAAGCCGCCGGTTTGTCTAACAAAATCAGTCCAATGTCTCCAAATTTGATGTACAGTGCGGGCATCGGCTCGCCTGAATATCAATTTCACTTTTACAAAACGGACAAACTTTAACGGTCGGTTCCTGTTTTTCTTCTTCTTTATTTCGGGAAAACCGATTGCTAATCGTATTCATCACTTTCACAATCAAAAAAACAACAAATGCCATAATCAAAAAATTGATTACCGTTGTCAGAAAACTTCCATAATTCAATGTAACATCACCGATAATGTTCCAACTCAACTGGTCAAAATTCATACCACCAAACAAACCAAGAATCGGATTGATAATATCCTTTACCAAAGATGAAACAACATTCGTAAATGCGCCACCAATAATGATACCAACTGCCATATCCATAACATTGCCACGGCTGATAAATTCTTTAAATTCGCTGATTACTTTTTTCATCTGCTACCTCCATCATCTGCTTTTGTTTTCTTTTAATCATACACTAGAAAAATTTGTTTGACAATTGTATAATGTTACAAAAAAGAAAAAGGAGCAGCATAATGAGTCAGTTATTTTACCATACACCGTCAGGCGGAGACTGGAACAAGGCACTTCCCATTGGAAACGGAAAACTTGGAGCTATGATTTTCGGGGAGGAACATGAAGAACATTTTCAGCTCAATGAAGATTCCGTTTGGTTCGGGACAAAAAGAAACCGAAACAATCCCGATGCCAGAAAAAATCTAGAAAAAATACGTAAATTGATTTTAAATGGAAAAATTTCAGAGGCAGAAAATCTCTGTAAATATGCCCTGTCCAGCACGCCACAGAGTCAGCACAGTTACCAGACGCTTGGTGATGTTTATTTTGATTTCTGCGGTGTACGAAAAAACACAAAAGCTTTTAAGCGGACACTTGATTTATCAACCGCCGTACACACCTCAAAAGTCACAGATGCAAACACCGGCTTTTCCTATGAAATCGAGACATTTTCCAGTTTTGATTCAAACTGCATTGTCGCCCATTTTACAAGCACAAATCCGGACGGACTTTCTTTGGCTGCTTCTTTACAGCGCGGTTCTTTTTATGAGACAACCGCCCACACGAACGATACACTGTTAATTTCCGGCAGACTTGGCGGTGGGGATGAAACTTTCTGTGCCGGTATGCGTTTTGTCATTTCGGACGGCACACAGACCGGCATAGGTGAACATTTGTTAGCCGAACGCTCCTCTTCCATTACCGTATTGCTGACAGCGGCAACTACATTTCGCCATAAAAATCCGGAAGAAACGGTAAAAGAAACATTGGCAAAAGCTGCCTTAATTTCTTATGAGACAATGAAAGAGACTCATATCAAAGAATACCGCTCATACTTTGACCGTACAAGTCTTGCACTTACTTATGATTCATCTCTCGATACCCTTCCAACAGATGAAAGACTTGCTCGTATTGATAAGGAACACTCAGACAACGGACTCATTAACACATACTTTGATTTTGGCAGATATCTGTTAATTAGTTCCAGCCGCGGCGACTGCCTCCCGGCAAATCTTCAAGGCATCTGGAACGATTCTTTAAGTGCGCCGTGGGGAAGTAAATTTACCATTAATATCAACACGGAAATGAACTACTGGCCGGCATTATCCTGTCAGTTAGCCGACTGCGAAAAACCGCTCTTTACACATATGCTCCGCATGTTGGAAAACGGAATACAGACCGCTAAAGAAATGTACGGCTGCCACGGTTTTGTTGCCCATCACAACACCGATTTATGGGGTGATACAGCACCGCAGGACATCTATATCCCTGCCACTTACTGGGTTATGGGCGGTGCGTGGCTTGCCACCCATGTCTGGAACTATTACAGTTACACAAAAGACCTTGATTTTCTGAAAGAAATGTATCCATTTTTACGAGAATGTGTTGCCTTTTTTATGGATTTTCTCATTGAGGTTAATGGAGAATTGGTAACCTGCCCTTCCGTGTCACCGGAAAACACTTATATTATGGAAGACGGCACAAAGGGACGCTTGTCTTACGGCGTTACTATGGACAATGAAATTCTTCACGAATTATTCGACCATTTTGAGAAAGCCTCTACATTGTTAAAAGAAACCGATATCGATTTTTGCCAAAGAGCAAAAGAAACCGCGAAAAAACTTCCAAAAATCAAAATCGGAAAACACGGGCAGATTATGGAATGGATAAAAGATTATGACGAAGCAGAACCGGGGCACCGCCACATCTCACATTTGTGGGCACTTCATCCGGCTTTCCAAATTACACCGGATAGCACATCGGATTTCTGTGATGCTGCCAAAATCACGTTACAAAGACGACTCAGTGAAGGTGGCGGCCACACCGGCTGGAGCCGTGCATGGATTATGAATATGTATGCCCGTTTATGGGACGGAGAAAATGCTTATAAACAACTTTTACTCCTCTTTTCCAACTCGACTTTACAAAATTTATTTGACACACATCCGCCATTTCAAATTGATGGTAATTTCGGCTCAATTGCCGCCATCACAGAAATGCTTTTGCAGTCAAGAGAAGATAAAACGATTCTTCTTCCTGCGCTCCCAAATGCATGGCAGAATGGATTTATAAGAGGAATCTGCGGCAGGGAAAATATCCGCTATGACATCCGCTGGAACAAAGGCGTCCTCACCGATGTCGTCCTGCACGCAGGGTCTGATACATCCATCATTCTTTGTTACAAAGCCAAAGAAAAACGCCTCACCCTGAGAGAAGGTGAGACGTTATCTGTATCATTTTAATCATTTAGGAGTGTAATCGTTTTACTTTTATTAATCGTCCTGCAAAGCATCAAATCCGCTCTCGCCGGTTCTGACTTTGACAACTTCTTCGACATCGTATACGAAGATTTTACCATCACCAATGTGACCGGTGTAGAGTGCCTGTTTTGCAGCATCCACAACTTTTTCTACCGGTATGGCACTTACAACAACCTCAACTTTCGTTTTCGGCAGCAAGGTAAATTCAACCGGCACACCACGATAATACTCTGCTGTACCTTTCTGAGTACCACAGCCTAATACGGAAGTTACGGTAATACCGCTGACGCCAATTGCATTCAGTGCTTCCTTCAAATCCTCGAACTTGCTCTGACGGCAGATAATGGAAATCTTGCTCATCTTCACTGCATCTTCAGCTACCTCTTTCTTCTTTTTGAGAGTCGGAGCCGGAACTTCTGCTACCGGTACAGCGGCTTCCATCGGAACATCGCCCATCGTTGTCTTTGCTCCTGCCGGTGATGCAGCATAGAAGCGGTTACCAGCCGGCATAAAGTCTGCATAAGCACTCGGCAAACCATGTTCTACCGCATCCAGACCTTCGATTTCTTCTTCTGGTTTTACACGAAGACCAATGGTTGCACGAATAACAAGGAATGTTATTGTAATCAATACGGCTGTCCATGCAGCAACCGTAAGGATACCTAAAATCTGAAGTCCTAACTGGTTAAATCCACCACCATAGAACAAGCCTTCTTTAATTCCGGCTATTTTAAATCCGGGAGCAGATGAAGTAGCAAATAAACCAACTGCAAAAGTACCCCAAATACCATTCATCATATGTACGGCTACGGCGCCAACCGGGTCATCCACATGAAGCACATGATCGCAGAGCCATACACCAAAGACAACCAGCACACCGGCTACCGCACCGATAATTGCTGCACCGAGTGCATCTGCCACATCACAGGAAGCGGTTACTGCTACCAATCCGGCAAGCGATGCATTCAGACACATCGAAACATCCGGTTTACCATACTTTATCCATGTAAAAATCATACATACGACAGTCGCAATACCAGGAGCAACTGTTGTTGTCAAGAAAATCGAACCAAGTGTTGCCAAATCTTTTGCAGCAGCACCGTTAAATCCATACCAGCCAAGCCACAAGATAAATACACCAAGTGCACCAATTGTTAAGTTATGACCCGGAATCGCATTTACTTTTACAACTTTACCGGTCTTGTCTTTCTTAAACTTACCAATACGAGGTCCTAAGAATGCGGCACCAATCAAAGCACAGATACCACCTACCATATGAATGGCACAAGAACCGGCATAATCATGGAAGCCAATCTTTGCTAACCAGCCGCCGCCCCAAATCCAGTGAGCTTCAATCGGATAAATCAACGCTGAAATTACAGCGGAGTACACACAATAGGATAAGAATTTGGTTCGTTCTGCCATTGCTCCGGAAACAATTGTTGCTGCCGTTGCACAGAACACAAGGTTAAATACAAAGTTTGAAAAATCAAAATTTGCGAAATTGGTGAATAAGTCAAATCCCGGCTTACCAATAAATCCAAGATAATCTTCACCAAGCAACAGTGAAAAACCAATCAGCATAAACATCACGGTTCCGATACAGAAATCCATGAGGTTTTTCATAATGATGTTACCGGCATTTTTGGCTCTGGTAAAACCACCTTCCACCATAGCAAAACCTGCCTGCATCCAGAATACCAGTGCGGCGCCAATCAAGAACCATACGCCCCACAAATCGCCCTGAAGCGATTCAACTGCTTTCATTACATCCATACTAATTCCTCCTTTTCTTTCATGACGTATTCCCCTGCAATAGAAAAAGCGCCAGAAACAAATTCTCGTTTCTGACGCCTTCGTCATCTATGACTGCAATTATAGAACGCTGTTTTCTAAATGTCAATACCCTTTTTTACATTTTGTGTATTTCCAACAAATACCAGCCATAAAATGCAACTTTTTTTCAATAATTAAACAACAATCCTTTTCATACACGCATTTCTATGCTATAATTTATTATGTATATCAATATTAGAAAGGCTGATTATAACATGGCTTTAAATACCAAAGGAAAAAAAACATCTTTAACCGAAGAAGCATCCATTTACCAAAAAAGACAGGATGATTTATCGGACAAAGAACGTATGAAAAATATGACAGGGAAGCAAAAACGGGACTTTTTCAAAACCTATTATCTGCCCAAACTACTCATTATACTTGCCGTAGCCGGCGTTGTTTTTTACATCGTATGGGTTGATTTTATCAACAAGTCTCATATTTATATGCGGTGTGCGATTCTGAATGAATCCATTACCGACAGCACCCTGACAGAATTCAGCGACCAATTTACCGACTCCATGAAGATGGATTATAAAAAGAACCGTGCTTCTTTTTATATGTATTATACCCGCTCGGATGTTGCCAGAGAGATGGGAGCCGACACAGGCAGCGATTTATCGGAAATCAGCAGCCGTCTGGTGGCAAATTCATTAGACTGCATGATTGCTTCTTATGAAGATGTAGAAAATATTTACTTAAAAAATGGATTTATTATGAATCTCAATGATTTTTTAAGCGAAAAAGAAAAGAAAGCCTTAAAGCCTTATTTTGTCACCCAAAAAGGTGGGCCTGACAAGGTAATTGGTATTTCTTTGAAAGACTGCAAAAAATACCAGGCACTCTTTACCGGCAGAACGCCAATTACAAAAGAGCCTGTTCTTTATGTAATTACAAACGCAACCGATGAAGGCAAAAATTATGTAAAACAATTGATTCATTACCTTTATTCGGATAAGTTAAAACAAGCAGAGTAGATTGGAGGACTTATGTTAAACGGACGAAAAACCATCGGTATTATTTTATTTGATATAACCGGTTACTACCAGCAGCAACTGGTACATACCTTGTCAAAATCCGCTTCCGAGCACGGATATAATCTGCTTACTTTCTCTGCCTTTACCATTTATGGCAGCGATAATAAAAATGCGGAGGGTGAATACAACATTCTTCATCTGATTCCGTATGAACAGCTCGACGCCCTAATTGTCTGCCACGACACATTTAACAGCGATGAAGCCGTCGAGGATCTGTGGAAACTTGTCAGAGAACGCTGTCAGGCACCGATTATCAGCATGAGGAAAAAAGTAAACGGCTGTTACAACATTTTAGTGGAGGACACAGACGCAATTCCTACTTTTGTACGCCACTTTCATGATGTTCATCACTTTGACCGCATTGCCTTTATGTCCGGACCATATAACCATCCGGATGCCATTTTCCGCTTAGAAAAGTATAAAGAGGCAATGGCTGAATTAGGACTTGACTGTCCGGATGAATACATTTTCGAAGGTGACTTTTGGAAAAATTGTGCCGCTGCTGCAGCGAACCACTTTATGAATTTAACAAACCGCCCTCAGGCGATTGTCTGTGCCAACGACTACATGGCACTCTCTCTTTGCAAAGAACTTACACTGCAGGGCTACTCAGTGCCAAAGGACATCGCAATTTCCGGTTTTGATGATGTGCGTGATGCGCGTGCAAATGTACCACCGCTAACTACTTGTTGTGTCTCGGTTTCTGATATGGCAAAAAGAGCAATGGAAACAATTGATATCTTATTAAACGGAAAAGAAGCACCTGCCTGCACTTTCGTTCCTACGAAAACCATCATTCGTAACTCCTGCGGCTGCGAATCCTCTACGATGAAAGATTTAAGTCTTTCCCATATGTATGAAGTTGAATTAATGGAACATTTAATTAACCACAATGTGCATAATACATTTGTTTCCATTTCACTGGAAAATATGACATCTGCAGAGGATATCGGTGATTATCTCCGGTTAGAGGATGCACCTGACATTACCCGCGATTTTTATCTGTGTCTTGGAGTTCACGGCAATGGTGCCTATCCGCAGGTAAAGAAAAAAGCTCCCGGGTTTGCCAAACGCTCCCATTCCATTTATAGTTTGAGAGATTTAAATCCAATTGCCACCTCCAGTTTTGAGACGAAAAAACTGCTGCCGCCGGAAGCCATTCGGGAAGAACCAATGAATGTATATTTCTTTCCAATTCATTATTTAGAATATAATTTCGGTTACGTAGCAGCAACATCAAATGGCGAAGAAGCACAAAATACACTGTTCCACTCATGGCTTTCCCTTATTGGAAATACATTGGAAAACTCGCGGATTCGTGCAAAAAACGAAGCATTGTTAGAAAAATTAAACACGCTCTACCATGAGGATTTTCTTACGAAACTCTATAACCGCCGCGGTTTTGAGCAATTTTCGGAAGAAGAATTTATTGAGGCAAAGAAACGCAACATAAAGACGATGACACTGAGTATCGACATGGATAACCTGAAATACATCAACGATGTTTACGGACATTGCCATGGAGATTTAGCACTTCAGACAATTGCTGATGCAATGCGTCACGCCTGCTTAGGATGTGAAATCTGTGCCCGCATCGGTGGCGATGAATTTGCCGTATTTGGCTACGACTATAGCGAAGAGAAGGCGAAACAATATACAGAAAACTTCATACAATACTTAAAAGATTTCAACGCTGACAGCAGCCTCCCATACTGTGTCAACGCCAGTTTCGGATATACCATCTCCGACCCGTCACTTTCGGTATCGCGTGAGCAATACATGAAGGCAAGCGACGATTTACTCTATCAAAATAAGCGAAAGCGAAAAGAACAATTTGGCAACTTAAGTCAACGGTAAAAAGATTCTACAAGCTGCAAAAAACGTTTAAGCTGCAACGGTTTTTCCAAAAAGGCATTGATTCCTATCTGTATACTGGTTTCAATGCTTTTTTGCTGAATTTCGTCCACTAATACAAACAAAGGTACTTTTTTCGCCCGCTCGCGGCTTCTAAATTCCATCGCAAAATCTTCATAATCAATAGCTAATGAATATCCATCCACAACCACCACATCAAATGGCTCTGCCACATAGCTATCCCATAATTCAAGTCCCTCCTTACCAGAGTAAGCAACATCCACCTGCGCTCCACAAACACGGAATCGTACCCCCATCATATCGGATTCCTCATTCTGTGGTTCAACAACTAAAATTTTATACCCTTTCAGTGACACCTCATTTTGAAAGAGTTCCGGATTCGGCTCTAATTGGGTAACCGTATCTTCCCATCCCCTTTTCAATGGAAGTTCCAGTTTCATCACATTCACATTTCCCCCACGGCGGCTCAATTCTAGCCTTCCGCCAAGAAATTCTGCCAGACGTCTGGCAACCACCAAAGAAAATGTTGTACAGTAAATTCCCTCTTTCCGCTTCCAGTCCATTCTAGTGTTTACACTGTCCAAAAGGTAATTTCTTCCAAAGGAAGACTCATCGATTGGAAGCCCCCAGTCTTCAAACATAACAGATAATAAAAACTGATCATCCCCTCTTTTTTCCACAGTTCCAAAAACGCGCACGGAAGCGAATTCTTCCGAATTTAGGAGACAGTTTCCCAAAATATGATTAAAGATTTCGTGAACTCGTTTTTCATCCCCATAACACAGTTCTCCGCTTAAATCAAAATTTGTTTCCAGCGTAAGTTTTGCCTGATCCATTCTCCCTTTCCAGTCAACTACCACTTCGTCTACAAGTTTAGCAAGTGAAAAAGAATTGTTTTCCACCAGCATTTTCCCTTGTTCAATTATTTCATATTCCGACATACTCTCAATAACCTCAAGTACATACTCAGCGGCCGTCCGGATTTCTCCAATTCGCTCTTGCAGATTATCCTGCTTATAAAGTTCCGTACTCACATATTGAACCGGTGCCATTACCTCTCTTGTTAAAATAGCCAGAAAATTTCTTCTCATCTCCACCATATCTTTCGCTTCTTTCAACGCTGCTGCCATCAGTCTTCGGTTTGATTCTTCCTCTTTTAACTGAATCATCCTCAGTTCATGCATGTCCTGCGCCTCCACGATAATTGTATCCGTATCACTTCCCAGATAACTGTAGCGGAAACATTTGTAACGATAGTCCTCACCCGGTTTATTAATACGGAAAAATAATATTTCCTCAATCGAACTGGACTCTAATACATCTTTCATATTATCCAAATCAAACACAGTATAAAAACGAGCCTTATCCTCCGGATGCACATAATGCGTTGCTGTTTTTTCCACGTAATCTTCAAACTGTGCAAACGGATAAATATCTTCAAATGCCTCCTCTCCGGTAAAATATCCCTTCATTGTGTGGTCACGGAGAGAAACTTTAATTACTATTTCATAGATCTTATCCGCCTGTTTTTGATAAATATTCTGTAATTCAAACCGTTCTTCTTCCTGCTTTTTCTTCGCCTCAATATTTTTCATACTGCCAATCAGACGAACAACTTGGCCTTTCTCCAAAACTTTCGTAACCGCAAATTCATACCACTGATAGCTCTCTTCCCCTGTAACGTGCTCCTTTGTCAGAAGCCGAATTTGTGACGATGCCGAAATTTCATCGGTATATAAAAAGTCAAAAACTCCTTTATCCTCCGGGCACAAAAGTCCTGAATCATACATGATTTCATTCAACGTTCCCTTACACTGTTTAGCAATACAGAGTGAAAATGTCATATGTTCGGAATCTTCATAAAACCGCATCTTCTTTTCCTTCACATCGTATTCAAACAGAAAATGTGCATTAATTCCTGACGCTATCATGTAACGCTCTTTTTCCTTCTCCAGACGATACATCATCCTTTTCTGCTCCGTAACGTCTAAAAGCGTACATAAATATTCACATCCCTCTTCGCTTTCCTGATAATATCTGCCGACCATCCGGTACCATCTCGTATCCTGATACCGCGGATGTCTGGTTCGAAAATCATAGTCTATCGGCTCCTGTTTTCTAGCCTGCTCAATGATGTGGCTTCGAAGCCCCGGCAAATCCTGTGGATACGTATAAATACCGGAACTGCCAAGGTACTGCTCCCTCGTTGTTCCCACCATTGTAAAATACTGGTGGTTTGCCTCCATAATGTAGAAATTCGTATCGGTAACAAGGACTGTCATTACACCACCCGGGATATTATCATAGGTCGTGTCTCTTTCTCGCATTGTTTCTTCTTCGCGTGAAACATCAACGACTAAAGAACGGATATTTTTTCTTCCGGTATCATCTTTTTCATAACGTCCATTTTCCCACACCCAGATAAGAGAACCGTCTTTTTTCCTCATGCGGTAACGGCATGTGTAACTGCCGCTCTGTTTCAGATTTTTCCGAATCTGATAACGAATTTCCTCATAATCCGGCGGATAAATTAAATCTCCCACTTTTCCGCAGCTTCGTATCATAAGTTCCGACTGCGTATAGCCCATCATATTGCAGAAACCTTCATCCACATCATCAATGAGCATTTCATCATTTTCATAATGCGAAAGTCTTTCCCCAAAATCTTTGAGTTCGTGCATTCTGGCTAACTGCCACATTTCCTTTGTCATACTTTCTCCTTCTTTCTCGCCACAACTACAAACCGCCCGTTTTCCGTATGATAGGCACAAGTTACCAAAGTCAGAAGCTGCTCTCCGTAAGCCGGTGTTGCCCCGTCTTTGTAAATCGATAATTTCTTACAGTTTTTCACATAAGTTTCATACTGTTTTTTAGATAATTTTCCTACATACTGGTAATACTTAAACACATCCTCATTTTCTTTATACACTTTCGAGCGAAATACTGCCACCACCTCATACTGCCGCTTCTCATAAAGCGTATCAAACTCAATTGTTTTATGTTTTTTATAAAAATCTGCCTTTTCAAAATCCTCCAGATGTGCAAACATCAAACCGCTTTTCATGTGATGTCCGTAAACCATCAGATTTCCTTTTTGCTCATCAATGTCACATTTGGCATCTAAAAACGGCAGTCCGTTCACATCGGACTTTTTCTCAAAATTGCGGTGTAAATAATATTCCGAATCTTTTTTCGTCTGCATAACCGGATAATCAATTTTTGTATTTTTCACCGTCACCCAGCCGATTAAATCCGAATTTTTCTTGTAAAGCTTACGGTATCCCTTTTGAATCGACCGCCCGGTTTCGGATTTCACTTCCGTTTCTTCTTCCGTATCCGAAAAGGCTTCCTGTCTAATCTGCTGCAATTGTGATAATTCATCTTCTGTTTGTTTCGCCATCCAGAAATAATGAAATAAATATCCTCCACTGGCTAAAAATGCGACTATAAATACAATCAGAAGAACCGTAGACAACACTCTTTTTTTCTTCATATTCTCCTCCTTTACAATGCCTTTCTCATCGGCGTAAAACGAATTCCATCTGCCTTTTGTTCCTTATTAAGTGCAACAAAACCGTTTTTTTCATAAAATCCCACAGCATACGGCGAAGCATTTACCGTAACCGCACGAATCTTAGGATTCTGTGCTAACACCTCATTTTCCACAACCTTCACAAGCTTCGTTGCCACTCCCAGATGGTGGAATTTCCCTCTCACAAACAAAAGACTGATGTGCTGTCCTGTGCGCAGGGCAATTACACCAATCAGATATTGATTGAGATAGCACCCATAAAATTTCATTTCGCCCTCATTGACTTTTTCCACCATATTATGATACTCAATAAAATGGCGGAAAGTCTGAATCCCCATTTCTTCATAATCCGGCACCTCAAATTCTTCAAAGACTTCCCAGATAAGTTCCAATGCCGGTCTTAATTTTTCCGGCACAATTTTACAAATCTGCATATTCTTTCCCTTTCCAAAAAACTACATCTTAAGTATAAAGAAATTCATTGCCTGTGTCAAAGTTTTTTGCTATCCTTATACATAGATAAAGTAACCCACATTCAAAACGACTTTTTAGGAGGATAACCTTTATGAAACAGCTTTTTAACAACGACTGGTTTTTCCACAGAGAACCACTGGAAACGACCATCGATACATTCTTAAATACAAAGGACTGGGAGCCGGTTGACATCCCGCATGACTGGATGATTTACGACAGCAAAGATTTGTACGCTCAGGGTGTCAGCTGCTACAAAAAAACTTTCACGGTGCCTGCGCTCGGTTTAGACCGTCTGTCCATACTGTTTGAAGGCGTATACATGGATAATGAAATCTATCTGAATGGAGAGAAAATTTTCACATGGCCTTACGGCTACTCCCAGTTTGAAATTGATTTGACCTCCTATGTCAAAGAGGGAGAAAATACCATCTGGGTAAAAAACACCTATGAACTTCCAAACAGCCGCTGGTATCCGGGCTCCGGTATTTACCGAAATGTCTGGCTTGTAAGACGTCCTGCCGTTCATTTCACAACAGACGGTGGTTATCTGGCAGCCAAAAAAGAGGGGGATTCTTTCATTCTGCATGCCGACTATGAGATTCAAAACGATACCGATTCCGCCTGCGAAGTTACTCTTTGCCACACGGTACTTGCACCGGATGGTAAAGAAGCCGGCACAAGTGAAGAAACTCTTACCATTCCTTGCGGCCTTACCGTAAACAAACAGACCATGACTTTTGAAAACCCACTTCTTTGGGATATTGAGTCACCGAATTTGTACACCGTACATAGTGAAATTATAAAAGACGAAACTGCCATTGATTCGTATGATGACCGCTTTGGTTTCCGGACAATTGCCTTTGACCCGGATAAAGGTTTCTTTTTGAATGGCAGAAATGTAAAAATTAACGGTTCCTGTGAGCATCATACGCTCGGTGCACTCGGTGCTGCTATGAACCGTGAAGCAGTCAGACGCCAACTTACAATTATGCAGAAAATGGGTGTTAACGCCATCCGCAGCGCGCATAATATGCCGGCACCGGAACTGATGGAATTATGCGATGAAATGGGTCTTCTCTTGTACACGGAAAGTTTTGATATGTGGGAACACTGCAAGACCGATTATGATTACGGAAATTATTTTAAGGACTGGTGGAAAACTGATTTAACAAGCTGGGTACGTCAGGACAGAAACCACCCATCCGTCTTTATCTGGGGCATCGGAAATGAAATCCACGATATCAATTTCGACCGCGGATTAGAAGTAACAAAAATGTTACGGGACGCTGTCAAAGAACTTGACTACTACGATAATGCTGTTATTGGCATGGGTTCTAATATCATGGGCGGTGAGGGAGCTCAGAAATGTGCTGCTGAAGTTGATTTAGTCGGCTACAATTATATGGAGCATCTGTATGATGAACACCACAAAAAATATCCGGACTGGTGCATTTTCGGAAGTGAAACTTCTTCCACTCTGCAAAGCCGCGGTATTTACCATTTCCCACTGACAAACCGTTTATTAACTTACGATGACGGACAATGTTCCTCTCTTGGCAACTGTACCACAAACTGGGGAGCTAAAAATACAGATGTCGTTGTATCTGCCCACCGCGACCGCGATTACTGTTTCGGTCAGTTTATCTGGAGTGGTTTTGATTATATCGGCGAGCCGACACCATATTTTACGAAAAACTCGTATTTCGGTCAAGTTGACACCGCCGGTTTTCCAAAGGACAGCTACTATCATTACATGGCAGAATGGACGGATTACAAGACAAATCCGATGGTTCATCTCCTGCCTTACTGGGATTTTAATATCGGCCAAAAAATCGATGTCCGTGCCTTTTCCAATGCGCCAAAAGTCGAATTATTCTTTAACGGTAAATCCCTTGGTGCACAAACGATTGACCACAAAAAGGGCACTCACTTAGCCTGCGACTGGCAGATTGCCTATGAGCCGGGTGAGCTAAAAGCGGTTGCTTACGATGAAAATGACACAGTAATTGCAGAAACCGTACAAAAATCTTTTGGCGATGCAAAAAAAATCGTATGTAAGCCGGACAAAGAACAGCTTTTGGCAAATGGCGAAGACCTCTTATTTGTCGAGATTAACACTCTCGATGGAAACGATACCTTTGTTGCAAACAGCCGCAGCCGTGTTCAGGTTCACGTCAGTGGTGCCGGACGCTTAATCGGTCTGGACAATGGTGACAGTACCGACTTTGATTCCTACAAAGGAACGAGCCGCCGCTTATTCAGCGGTCGTCTTCTGGCAATTATCGCCGCCAAAGATACACCTGGAACCATTGAAATCGAAGTCACTTCCAAAGGACTTACTGCTGCCACCCTTTCGATTCCTGCTGTTTCTGCTGATGTTCGTGATGGCATTTCCTGTTTCATGGAAAACAAAGAATCCGCAGAAGATTTAACCGATGAAATTCCGGTTCGCAAAATTGAATTGACAAATCATGGAACCAATCATTTCGATGAAAATGTGACAGAAACTACCGTTACCGCAAAAATTCTTCCTGCGGATGCGACCTACCGTGAAATTGAATTTAAGGCAGTTACACTTGATGGTGTTGAAAGCAATAGTGTGAAAATCGAGACAAACGGAACCGAAGCAACCATTCACGCATTGGGCGATGGTGAATTCCGCCTGTGCTGCAGCTGTAAAAACGGACGCGATGTGATGGAAGTAATGTCTGAGCTGGAATTTTGTGTGACAGGCCTTGGCGAAGCAACTTTAAATCCGTACAAAATGGTAAACGGCATCGATTATAAAGACTGTACAAACGAAGCTAAGTTAAGTTTTCAGGGCGGTGTCTATATCACTGCTGAGGAGCGCACACGCTTTCTCTTTGAAAATGTGGACTTTGGCGAATATGGCTCGGATGAGATTCACATTCCAATTTTCTCATTTGAAGATGAACTGCCAATTGAAATCTGGCTTGGCGACTCTGAAAAAGACGGCAAATGCCTTGTCAAAGACAAGTATCAGGCGAAGAGTTGGTATAACCACTATCAGGAAAATGTTTACACTCTGCCGGAGCGAATCCGCGGTGTACAAAGCATTTCCATTGTCGTATACCCAAGCATCAAACTTTCCTTACAGGGCTTTTACTGCAAGACATTAAGCAAAGCCTACGGAAAAGTATACGCCATCGAAAACAATACGATTTCCGGTGATATGTTTACCGTTGGTGAAAAACAAATTACCGACATTGGAAATAATGTTACACTCGAATTTGAGCATATGGATTTTGGCGAAGAAGGCCCATCAAAAATTACAATCTGCGGTCATTCACCAATTCCTGTGAACACAATTCACATCCGCTTCTTCGCAGAAGATGGCAGAGAAATCAATCATATGGCGGAATTTACGCAGAGTGATGATTACAAAGAAGCCACGTTCCCAATTAACGGCTTTACCGGATACGGAAAAGTAAACTTTATCTTTATGCCGGGTAGTAAATTTGACTTTGACTGGTTCCAGTTTGAGGCATAAACTGCAACGCTAAAATAGTAAAAAAAGAAGTTCATTCGTGAGAGACTATAACGCGGAAGCGTTATCTCGTCTCAATACGAATGAACTTCTTTTTTAACCCATTATGGGAATCAAGAACAGCCACGCCAATCCATAATACGTGACCACAGCCACCAAATCATTTACCGTAGTAATCAATGGACCGGATGCAACTGCCGGATCAATTTTAATCTTTGCAAAAAACAGTGGCACTAATGTTCCTACCAGACTTGAAATTACCATTGCCAAAAGCAGTGACACGCCAACACAGCCGGACACCAAAAATGCCATCGGAAAGGCATAGCCTTTTAAGCCGAAAATATACAGCCCCAAAAAGACAAATGCCAGTCCTCCCAAAAGCAGCCCATTGCAGAAGCCAACTTTCATTTCTTTCAGCACAAGCCGAAGTTTTGCTTTTGCATTCAACTCATCATCCATCAGCACGCGAATCGTTACCGCCAGTGACTGTGTACCTACATTTCCCGCCATATCTAAAATAAGTGACTGGAAGCAAATCACAATTGGAATCACCGCCACTACGGTCTCAAATGAGCCAACCACGGTTGACACGCCCATCCCCAGAAGAAGCAGGATGATTAACCATGGTAGTCTTTTTTTCATACTTTCCTTTGTTGTTTCACGCAAGTCTTCCTCTGCTGTCAAACCGGCTAACTTCGCATAATCCTCACCCATCTCATCATCAACCGCTTCGATAACATCCTGAGCCGTCAAAATACCGATAATTTCTTTTTTATCATTTAATATCGGAAGCGAATCCTCAGCATAATCCTTGATTTTTTCAATGCAGTCGGATATCTTTTCGCAGTCTAACAAATACGGATACGAATAACTAATGAGAGCATCTAAATCATCATTTTCTCTGGCAATAATTAAATCCTTTAAATCAATTGCACCACTAAATTTATTATTCTCATCCACAACATAAAGAGTTGAAATATTGTCATTTTCACCTGCCTGTACAATCAGCTCACGCATAGCCTGGCGAATATTCAATGTCTTTTTAATGCAAATATAATTGGTCGTCATAAGACTACCAATTTCCTCTTCATCATACGAATGAATCAACTGAATATCTGCCTTAACATCCTCGTGCAGAATCGGACGCAGTTTTTCCTTTACACTCTCATCAATTTTCTCCAGCAAATCAACTGCATCATCAGAATCCATTTCATTGATAACTGCCGCCAGTTTATCAATCCCGATTTCCTCAATATAATCTTCCGGTTCCTCAATAAAAGTAAAAATTTCAGATACCCATTCAGGATCTAATATATTATATAAATGGATTCTTTCCTCTTTTGTCAGTGCTTCTAAACTTCTTGCAATATCATTGTCATGGTAGTCATGTAATTTCTCAACAATTTCTTCATCGGGCAGACCACTTCTTATAATCGATACAATTTCATCGGTAAACTGTGGTTCTTTTAAGATTTCTTTTTCCGTCATTTATCCTCCTTCAAATCCTTAACCAAGGTTCTCTATCCGTTCCTCTATCAATTTAATCAAACTATCTTTCATATGTGGGGGCAAATACGATTCCTTACACATTTCAATAAATTTATCTTTTTTTTGAATCAGGTTTGCCATCATTTTCTCCGCCGACTTTCGAGAAATATTGCATTGTTCCGCAAATTTCAAAAAATCATTTTTCCGAACATTTCGTTTCTTGCCATTCATTGGAATAGCAAATTGTTCTTCATCCTCCGGCATAATCACATTAACCGGAAGCAAATCATATGCCGGTGACAAAATATATTTACCACTCCCTGCAGCCGTTTCAATTAGTGAGAAATTCTTCAAATGCATATCCGAATTTCCAACAATATAGGAAAAAACCAAGCGTATAAATAACTCCGTCATATCCAGTCCCTTTCGACTGGAATATCTGTTTATTACTTTTGCACACCGCTCATAAGACCCTTTGTACTTATCCTGTGTCAGACGCAAATCCAACTGACAAAAATCTTCCATTGCCAGCATTTCCATCTGCCCATTTTGAAATAACCGGTCAACACGCTTTGTTATATAAGCAAAACTATTTTTCCCTTTTAACAACGCATGAGGCACCGTAGAAATCCCTGCAATATCTGCCATCGTCATTACAAGTTGTTCTGCTTCCGGCAATGCTTCAAACTCAGCCACCTGTGGTTTCAAAATATACCCTGTTCGATAATTCACCAGTGTAAGTTTAGATTTGTGATTTTCCGAAAACAAATGAAGTGACAACTTCTTTTGCACCCCCGGAACTGTAAACCCACTATTAGTACTTTCCGCAGCAAGCTTATCTAGCGTTTTCTCATCTATTTCTATTTTAGGAATCTGCCTGGTATCAAAAAATTTCTTAATACAAATTTTATGCCAGCCTGCCTCTTTCTCTCCCTGTAATGGTTTTCCACAACATAAACAATTCATTCCCGCACCTCCCGTATACTCACATTTCCGATTGCATCTTTGCATGCAACAAGCAATAATCCAAAACGGTCCGAAACATTTATTTTCCAATTCCGGCTTACCACTCCTAACAGCCATCCTTCCGGAATCAAGCCGTCAAAAAAAGGAAATAATGTTTTTGAATTGTACGTTTCTTTCGTCAATGGAAGCGTTAATGACACAGCACTCGCATTTTCATTTCCTATATATTCTTTATCATATGCAAAAGAATACCCATCCTCTGTTTCACACAGTGTACCAGCAAATACATTTCGTACATAAACATATGCTGTTCGAAATACTTCCTCCATCATTCATCCTCCTTCCGCCCAGGAACTGCCTCCATATCAAACATCGAAAGAGCCACATTTACTTTATCCATCCGTACAGTCTCTTTTCCCTGTTCCAACTCTCTAACAAAACGAAGCCCCAGTCCTGAACGCATAGCAAATTCCTCCTGCGTAAGTCCTGCGGCTTTTCGATTTGTCTTTATAAATTCGGCAATCTTATTCATAATTATTGCCCCTTTCCCATCATTTATACGCATTATTTTACACCCTTTCGGGTATAATGTCAAGTTTCCTTTATTATATTATACCCGAAAGGGTATGATATATATTTCACACCAAAACATGCTCCACAAGCACCTCATGAATCTCATTTTCCCCATATCCTTTTTCTGCTGCCTCGGATGCTAAAACGCCAATCTTTACATAACGTTCGTTGTGTCCAATCAGATACTCTTTCCCTTCATGGGAAACAACTTCTTCAAACAACACTTTCTCCTGTTTTGAAAGAAAGGCATCCGCATAGATTTTCTGATATTCCTTCGTGTCCTGAATCAGCAAATCACTTCTGTGTTTTTTTACCTGTGAGTCAACCTGATCTGTCATTGCCGCAGCTCTTGTTCCTCTGCGCGGCGAATAAGGGAAAATGTGCAAATCGGAAAAAGCAATTTCCCTCAAAAAATTTCTAGTAATCGTAAATTCTTCCTCGGTTTCTCCCGGAAATCCCGTTATGACATCCGTGGTAATCGCCGGATAATCAAAATATTTGCGTAAAATTTCCACTTTCTCCTTATACTCTGCACTTGTATAATGCCGGTTCATCCGCTTTAATACCGTATCACATCCGCTCTGCAGGGATAAGTGGAAATGCGGGCACACTTTTTTTATTGCCGAAAGTTCTTTTGCAAAAGATTCCGTAATAATTCTTGGTTCGAGTGAGCCAAGCCGGATTCTCTCAATCCCCTCAATTTCTGCCACTTTTGAAATCACAGCCAAAAGAGGTTTACCTTCAAGCGAAACAAAATTTAATGCGTCCAAAAAGTCCACCCCATAAGAAGAAAGATGAATTCCGGTAAGTACAACCTCTTTATAGCCCTGCTTTGCCAATGATTTTACATGAGAAATAACCTCATCTTCCGGCATGCTGACTAACTTACCTTTGCCTCTGACATAAGGAATCATACAATAAGTACAAAACTGATTGCATCCATCCTGAATTTTCAGATACGCTCTTGTTCTCTCATGCTCCACATGGCGGCTTCCCATCATCTGTGTTTCTTTCGGTGTCAAATGAAATTGTTCCACAAAACGCTCTGCCATATGCTCTTTTTCCCGGTTTGAGAAAAAGGCATCAACAGCCGAATCCTCTTCGAGTTTTGCCTCACCGCTCTCAACATAGCAACCAACTGCCACTACTAAACTATCCGGATTTTTCTTTTTCGCACGGTGTAACATCTGCCTGGATTTCCGGTCAGCCATATTCGTCACCGTACACGTATTTACAATATAAACATCCGCTTTTTCCTGAAAATCTACCACATCAAAGCCAAGAGACTGAAACTGTTCCATCATTTGTTCCGTCTCATAAAAATTTACTTTACAGCCAAGTGTCAAAAAAGCAACTTTCATTTTTTCTTTTCCTTCCATAGCATTTTGCACAAAAAATAATATTTTTTTGAAAAGACCTCGTTTATTTTTTATATTGACATACTTCGTTAATCATACTAATATAATACGTGAAGAGAGGGAAATCTCTTAACACAAAATAAGGAGGTAATATAGTATGAAAACAGTTAAAATTTCTTTAAACTCAATCGACAAAGTAAAAGCTTTTGTCAACGAAGTAACAAAGTACGATGCAGAGTTTGACTTAGTATCCGGAAGATACGTTATTGATGCAAAATCCATCATGGGTATTTTCAGCTTGGATTTGTCAAAGCCAATCGACCTCAATATTCACAGCGAGAACAACATTGATGAAATTCTTGCTAAACTTGACGAGTTCATCGTTAAATAAAAAATATAATATTGGGTTTGTTACTTAGCATGGGGCGGCATGATGGCCGCTTCTTTTTTTGTCTCAAAACGACGACGCACCGCCCCACAAAATTTTATTCCGGTTTCACACAGATTACTTCACGTTCTTCAATCGCTTTCTTTACCATTTCATCGATTTTTTCCGCTAAATTTTTCTCGGACTCTTCCATTTTTGCAATGTCCGGTTTTGTCACCGGATGCTTTGCCACAAAAATCGTACAGCAGTCTTCAAACGGCTGAATGGATGTCTCAAAGGTATCAATCTTTTCCGCAATCTCGATAATTTCATTTTTATCAAAAGCAATTACCGGACGGAAAACAGGCATATTACATACCGCATCCGTTGCCGCTAAACTCTGCATTGTCTGGCTCGCCACCTGTCCGACACTTTCGCCGGTAATCAGCGATAAGCAGTGACGTTCTCTCGCAATTTTTTCTGCAATCCGCATCATGTATCTGCGCATAATAATTGTCAATTCATCGTGCGGACATTTATCATAAATATACAGCTGAATATCCGTAAAATTTACAATATGAAGGTTGATATTACCGGCATACTCGGAAACGAGACGCGCTAAATCTACGACCTTTTGTTTTGCACGCTCACTTGTGTATGGCGGTGCATGAAAATAAACTGCTTCAATTTTCACGCCACGTTTTGCCATCATATAGCCGGCAACCGGACTATCAATACCACCGGACAAAAGTAACATTGAACGGTCGCTTGTACCAACCGGCATACCGCCGGGTCCCTTGATACTTGTCACGTAAACATAAGCACGTTTGCGGATTTCAATATACACTTTGATTTCCGGATGGTGCACATCAACCGATGCATTCGGCATATTTTCAATAATATACTCCCCAGCCTGCATGCAGATATCCGGGCTTTTCATCTCATACTTTTTATCGCTTCGTTTGGCAAACACTTTAAAGGTAAATGGACGCTCCCCCAATTCTTCTTTCATATGAGCTACCAGTTCCTCACATACATGGGAAAATGTTTTGTCCTCCACAAGAACAACCGGACAGATATGAGCAATACCAAAAACATGGCTCAGCCCTTCCATCACTTCTTCCTTATCAAAATCATCCGAAAGGGCTTCCACGTAAACACGTCCCTGCTCCTTCTCTACCATAAATTCACCCGCACAGCGCTCCAAACGCTCGCGCACACGGCGAACCAATGCATTTTCAAATACATAACGATTTTTTCCTTTAATTCCGATTTCTGCATATTTAATCAAAAAAGCTCGTACCATTTTTCTCTCCTTCTATCGTCTTGTATACCGTGCTAACACCGGCACCAATTGTTTTAATTCCGTAATCGTCTGTTTTAACTGCTCAATCTGTGTCTCCACGGAAAAACTAAACCGCAGCGTACAGTCAAGCCGCTCATTCGCAACGCCAATCGCTTTCAGCGTTCCGCTGATTCCCGGATGATTCGAGGAACAGGCAGACCCGGAAGAAACATAAATTCCTTTTTCCTCAAGGGCATGCAAAAGCACCTCACTGCGGACACCGTCAAAACTCACACTCACAATATGAGGTGCCGTTTCTTCTACCGCAGAAGCATCACAGGCATTTACAACCGCCCCGTCAACTTCTCCAATATGGGAAACAAAATACTGTTTCAATTCATACAAGTGCTTTCTATTTTCCTCTAGATTTGCATACATTTTTTCTGCCGCCAGAGAAAGCCCGGCAATTCCAGGTACATTTTCCGTCCCGGAGCGCATACCCTGCTGCTGCCCGCCGCCATGAATATAGGGATGAATTTTAACCTTATCCCCAACATATAAAAATCCGGTTCCTTTCGGCCCATGAATTTTATGTCCACTGACACTTAGCAAATCAATTCCCATTCGTTTTGGATAAATATTCATTTTCCCATATGCCTGAATCGCATCTACATGGAAAATAATATCCTTGTTAAATGCTTTTACAATTTTTGAAAATTTCTCGACATCCAAAATCGCACCGACTTCATTATTCACAAGCATCGTGGAGACTAAAATCGTATCCTCACGCAATGCATTCTGAAGTGTTTCCTCACTCACATGCCCCATCGAATCCACGGGAAGATAAGTGACTTCATAACCCATTTTTTCTAAATATAACAGCGGCTCATAAACGGCCGCATGCTCAAAACAGGTTGTGATAATGTGCTTGCCTGCACGGGCATTTGCAAGTGCTGAACCAATCAGCGCCATGTTATTACTCTCCGTGCCGCCGCTAGTAAAAACAATGTTTTTCGCCGCACACTTTAACGTTTTTGCAATCTGTTCTCTCGCCTGTCTCACATACCGCTCTGCGATAACACCCTTCATGTGAAGAGATGATGGATTTCCGAAATCCTCGTACATCACCCGCGCCACCAAATCGCAGACTTCCGGGAATGGTCTCGTCGTCGCCGCATTATCCAAATAACATTCCATTTATTCTTCCTCATTTCTTCCTTCGATTAAAAACATAAGAATCGACAACGCTGCTAACCCTGCCGTTTCCGTCCGTAAAATTCGTTTACCAAGGGAAATCGGTTTAATCCCCTGTGCCACTGCCGCTTCTACTTCCCCGCGTTCAAAACCGCCTTCCGGTCCGATAAAAATACCAATCCGGCCGCCTTTTTTTATTTGAGATGCCTCCGTAAAGGAAAGTACCGACTCTTTCATACCCTCGCACAATTCGTAAGGAATCATCACATAATCCATTTCATCTGCCATAGCAAGTGCTTCCGAGAAGCTTTTCACCGCCGTTACTTCCGGTAAAACTCCTCTGCCGCTTTGCTTTGCAGCCGATTCAGCAATGGTACGCCATCTTGTCACTTTCTTTTCTTCTTTTTTCGCGTCCAATTTTACCACGCATCGTTTTGTTTTCACCGGCACAATGGATGCCGCCCCTAATTCCACCGCTTTTTGAATCACGAGCTCCATTTTATCTTTTTTCGGCAGTGCCTGAAACAGTGTAATTTCCACCGGAAGTTCCGAAACCGCCGGTTTCTCATCCCGAACCAAAAGACTTATCTCGCTATCGGAAACCGCCTGAATCTCGCACTCATAATCCACACCTTTTCCACAGGAAACCATTATCTTTTCCCCTTTTGTCATCCTGAGAACATTGCGGATATGATTCACATCATCCCCATGTATCACAATTTCATTTTCCGTGCGGTTTTCCTCCGGTACAAAAAAACGGTGCATCCTTCTCTTCCTTTCCTTCAACATACGAACGGCACAAACAGCGTCCTTCCTGTCTGTGCCGCACGGTTGTATTCGTTTATTCTTTTTCGTTAAATCAACGTGCCAAACATCGTATATGTCGACTTGCCCTGATTCAATGCAATCTGATTTGTACTCTGATTGTACAGTGTCGATGCTTTCTGTGCCACACGGTCAGCAAGTGAACCGCTGCCAGAAAACAGAGCCTTCAAATCACTCATATTTGCCGCCTTGAATTTCGTCTCATCCAAAGACAATGTATTATCATCATTGATTGTAATTCCAACTTTATTCAAAAGCCCCTGACTCAGATTCATCTGTTCCGTTCCCCATACAGCCGTCTGTAAAATACTATATGAGTTCATATTTTTTGTTGTGCTCAGCACACTGTTGTACTGGCTCACAAAATTCTTTGCCTTATCTAACAAATCTTCTGCTTTTGTATTATCACCATAAGAAGCATTCTTTAAATCATTTGCAGCCTGATACAACTTCTGTGACGAACTCTTTAAACCAGACAACTTTGTCCCACTGTCTGCTGTACCGGAGTTTTTAATCGTCTCCGCAGAATCACTGCTCTTCTGCTTTGCCACATAAGCTTTCATCGCTTTTTTGTAAGCACCTTTTTGAATCATCTGCAAGTCGCCAATCGACGACAAAAGTGAGCCACTGCTGCTTTTACTGCTCGTTCCAAAAAATGTGTCTACAAATGAATTTGCTCCATACGTCCCTAATCCATACATATTATTCATAACATTCACTCCTTTGATTATTACATCGGTACTCCATTACCTTAACTCTGCGACAATCCTATCGCAGTTTTATCCACTATCTTTAGTATAGCAGAAAATAGCACTATGTCAATTGGATTGTTGATGTTTTTCCATTTCTACCTGCAAGCGCTCCACTGTATCCTTAAACGTATAAAACAAATCAATATAGGTTTCTACAATCGCACTACAGTGTGCTTTCACAATCTCACAATCATAATCATGTGTGAGCTCGTTTCTTACTTTTAACATTTCCATCCAGCTCTCATCCGAAATTAAATTTGCTTTGTATGCTTCTCTAAGAACTTCTCTTGGAGAACCGGCAACAAAACCCGTGATTGCATAGTACTGCACCAAAATGTCTTTCATAACCTTCCATGCCAAATCAAATGTAATACTAAACTTTGCACTTGTTCCACTCAAGACAAATGAATCAGAAAAATCTCTGTTTTTTGCCTCTGCCAATGCATCCAGTGAATTACAAAATGATGAAAACCGGCGATTAAATTTTTCGTCCATACTGTCTGATATCCTCCAATAACAACTGATTTTTACAAGTATCCATATTTACCATATCGACGCTGTATAATGTTGGCAGATTTTCCACTTCTTCGACAAGTGCATCAAAATCTTTGACACCCGTTACTGCAATGTCAATGTCACTTCGTTCCCTCGCAGTTTCCCTTGCTCTTGAACCATATAATATAACTTCTTTTGCACCAAAATCCCGACAAAGATTTGCCGTTTCTCTGATTACCTGCTCTGCTTTCAAAAGTATCACCTGCCTCTTTCCTATACTAGCATTTTGTGAAGGAACTGGCAACTTCCTTATCTTTATCCTCATCCTCTTTTTCTTTTGCCACATCAGCAATCTTTTGATTTAGCGTTCCCAAAGTATTCATCTGGGATGCAGATGCCGACAATTTCTTCTGCTCCAGTTTTTCAAGTTCTTCTTGTTTCTTTTTAACGCTGCTGCCGCTTCCCGCATCTTGTCTGATTTCGGCTTTCAGCCCTCTGATTCTGCCTTCCATTCCGGTCACCGCCCTGCCCTGCACCTTTGCCTGTGCCATAGCAGAATCCGCAGAAATCATAGACTCCATACTAGCCTGTGATAATCCAGCCGTTTGTTTCCCGTCATTTGCAGCTGCACGATTATTTCCTGCAGACATCTCTGCCTGTTGTTTTTCTCTTCTCTGTTCAATCTGATGCTGCCGCAGTTGATTATATAAGTCATTGATTTGTCTTTGTATTTCCTGACGCTTTTTCATTTTTTCTTCTGCACTCAATGATTTGTCCGCAGAAATTTCCTGCTGCTCTTTCTGCTTTCTGGCAATCTCGTTTTTAATATTTATGCTGAAAGAATCCATCTTCTGTGCCATTTTAATTCCAGCTGTCTTGGAACCAGCCCCGCTCAGTCCATTTACCTGCATTTTTCATCTCCTCCTGTAAATCGAAATTGAATCCCCTTAAATCGGTTTTGTAAATACGCCCGGCACGCTTTTCCTTTTTTCTTTGCCAGCTTCTTTTCTAAAATTTCATTTGTATGGTCTGACATTTTCTTCAAAAAGGAACCCTTATCTGCATTTTTCGTAATAACCCATCCGCCCCAGTTTCCATTTTCATCGCAAAACCAGCCGTCGCTTACCACTTCCCGCCCCTGTGCTTTCATCTGTGCCTTAAACTGTTTGGAGCAATTCGTCAAAAACTTAACATCCTTTTCAAAGGTCATTCTCGCCTCTTCGTCGGTTCCTAGTTTTTCTAAGTATTTCGGATGAATTACAAAATTCACATCCGATGAATTGCCATATGTCTGCCCGTAACCTATCGTTCCCACAAAAAATTTAGTTCCACTATTTCGCTTTTCCACTTCCTGTATAAAATCAAGACCGGATGAAGCAGCATCCGATATACTTTTCTCATAACTCACACCACCATTATTAAACACCGTCCCAGACGACGCTTTTGAATCTGATGCCTTCATTCCAACTGTCTCTTGATTTTTCACCGGATAGAAATAACCATTTCCAATTCCATTTACTGCCATAATGCCATCCTTCCTATTCTGTCAAGCCCAAATCTACTGATTTTACTGGCTTTGACGATTTTTATTTACCTCAAAACAAAAGCTTACAGTGATGGATATCGTAGTATCATGTACCGAATAGCTGATAAATGGGGTTAATTAATAAAGCATCCTCTTTCTTTGCTTTATTAAGGCTATTTTCCCTCTGTTCAACTATGATGAT
>CALELW010000074.1 GCA_937902905.1 uncultured Clostridium sp.
CCCACGAAAATAAAGCGGATTTGCAAAACGAGCCAGTTTTATTTATGGGAGCATAAATTGCCGGAGGATACACCGGTGCGGTATGATGTCGTGTTTATAATCGGAGATGAATGTCGTCTTGTGCGGGATGCTTTTTCATTTTCCGGCTGAAAGAAAGTAGAACGTTTACTTGCTTTTTGTTCCTAAAAGCAATATAATAGGATAGATTGGCAGAAATGGAGGATGAGCATGGGAAAAGCAATATTGGCTATTGTTGGACGGCCGAATGTTGGAAAGTCAACATTATTTAATACATTAGCCGGGGAAAAGATTTCGATTGTAGAAGATCATCCCGGCGTTACCAGAGACCGTATTTATGCAGATGTTACATGGCTGAATCATTCCTTTTCGATGATTGATACCGGCGGTATTGAGATGGATTCAAAGGATAAGATGTTAAAGCACATGAGAGAACAGGCAGACATTGCAATTGACACAGCGGATGTGATTTTGTTCCTCGTGGATGTGAGACAGGGACTTGTAGATGCGGATTTTAAAGTGGCAGATATGCTGAGAAAATCCGGGAAACCGGTGATTTTAGTTGTAAATAAAGTCGACAATTTTGAAAAATATATGCCGGATGTGTATGAGTTTTACAATTTGGGTATTGGAGACCCGCATCCGATTTCCGCAGCATCTAAACTTGGTATTGGCGATATGTTAGATGCGGTTTTGGAATTGTTTGATTTGGAAAAAATTGAAGAGGAAGAGGATGACAGACCTAAGATTGCCATTGTCGGCAAACCAAATGCCGGAAAGTCTTCTTTGATTAATAATCTGTTAGGCGAAAATCGTGTTATTGTTTCGGATGTTGCCGGAACAACAAGAGATGCGATTGACACGGAAATTGTTTACAATGGCACGGAATATGTGTTTATTGATACTGCCGGACTTAGGCGGAAGAGTAAAATTAAGGAAAATATTGAACGCTACAGTATTATTCGTACGGTTGCGGCAATTGAGCGCTCGGATGTGGTCATTCTGATGATTGATGCCACGGAGGGCGTGTCTGAGCAGGATGCGAAAATCGCGGGAATTGCCCACGACAGAGGTCGAGGATTGATTATTGCGGTCAACAAATGGGATGCGATTGAAAAAGACAATCATACCGTGAAAGAATATACAAAAAAAGTACGGGATATTTTGTCCTTTGTTCCGTATGCAGAAATAATTTTTATTTCGGCTCTGACCGGACAGCGTACAAAGAAAATTTTTGATTTACTCGAAACGGTTATTGAGAATCACGCAATGCGTATCCAGACCGGTGTGCTAAATGAGATTTTGATGGAGGCGGTCGCATTGCAGCAGCCACCTTCAGATAAAGGAAAACGATTGAAACTGTTTTATATGACGCAGGTGAGTACAAAGCCGCCGACGTTTGTTTTGTTTGTCAATAAAAAAGAACTGATGCATTTTTCGTATCAGCGGTATATCGAAAACCGGATTCGTGATACATTTGGTTTTATGGGTACACCGATTCGTATTTTTATCAGGGAACGTAAAGAAAAGGAGTAATTTATCATGGAACTTGTTTATTCAATAATCTTTTTAATCATTGGTTATGGCTTTGGAAGCTTTTCAACCGGTTATGTGGTTGGAAGGATGAGTGGACATAATATCCAGTCAGAGGGAAGTGGCAATATTGGTACAACCAATGCACTTCGTACGATGGGAGCAAAAGGCGGTGCGCTTACCTTTGCCGGGGATTTATTAAAGGCATTTATTCCGACACTTTTGGTACGCTTTGTTTTCTGCCCGAACATGGGGTATTCACCGGAAATGACTTATCTCATGACTTTGGTGATTGGTCTTGGCGTTGTGATTGGACATAATTTTCCTTTTTACCTTCATTTTAAAGGAGGCAAGGGAATTGCGGTATCGGCGGCAGTTATTGTTGCTTCTTCATCCAATTCGAGCCTTGGCTGGATTATGATTGGTATCTTTTTGGCATTGTTTATTATTGTAGTTGGAATTACCAGATATGTGTCTCTTGGCTCATTGATTGTTGTGTGGTATTTTCCGCTTTATGTAATTTTAGAGTACCATGGGATTGAAACGTCTTTGTTTGTTATAATGCTTGTTATTGCACTGCTTTTTACAGCACTTGCCTACTTTAAGCATGCAGGAAACATAAGACGGTTAATGAATCATACAGAACGTAAATTGGGAGAAAAAAAGGAAAAGGAGAACGAGTAGATGAAACATGTTAGTTTTTTGGGAGCAGGAAGCTGGGGAACCGCACTTGCTATTTTGTGCGCCAACAATGGACATCAGGTTACGATTTGGTCAAAGGTTAAAGCAGAGACCGATATGCTCAAAGAGCATAGAGAACATCTGGAACGACTGCCGGGTGTAAAACTTCCGGATAGTATTGTGATTGAAGAAGATTTGGAAAAGGCATGTACCAATCAGGATATTATTGTATGGTCGGTCGCTTCTCCGTTTGTCCGTTCGACGGCACAGGAAGCAAAGCCTTTTATCAAAGATAATCAGATTATTGTAAATGTCGGCAAGGGAATCGAGGAAGATACATTAATGACATTATGCGAAATCCTTGAAGATGAGCTGCCGATGGCAGATGTCTGTGTCCTTTCCGGACCAAGCCATGCGGAAGAAGTTTCCCATGGAGTACCAACAACGGTTGTTGTCGGAGCAAAGACGGAAAAGACGGCGATGTTTGTACAGGATGTATTTATGAGTGACCGTTTCCGTGTATATACAAGTCCGGATATGATTGGTATTGAACTTGGCGGCGCATTGAAAAATGTCATTGCGCTGGCTGCCGGTATTCTGGATGGCATGGGACTTGGCGATAATACGAAAGCTGCTTTGATGACACGTGGAATTGCTGAGATTTCCAGACTTGGTGTGGAACTTGGCGGAAAAATGGAAACATTCTGCGGTTTATCGGGAATCGGCGATTTGATTGTAACCTGTATCAGCACCCACAGCCGGAATCATAACTGCGGTTATATGTTAGGACAGGGCAAGACATTAGAGGAAGCAAAGAAAGAAATCAAGCAGGTTATCGAGGGCGTGAACTGTGCAAAAGCTGCGATGGCACTTGCCAATAAAAATCACGTAACAATGCCAATCGTGGAACAGATTAACGCAATTTTGTTCTCCGATAAAACGGCAGAGCAGGCAGTGGCAGACTTGCTGATGCGTGATAAAGTCAGTGAGTATAAGAGTTTGACGTGGTAGGGAATGCCTAAACGTAAGCAGAAAGCCTAAAATACAAATATTTGCCAGCGGATTTTTGCACTTGTAGTGAGTTAAAAATCCGCTGGCTTTTCAATACGGATGATTTTTTGTGCCGGCAGCGATTAAGGCAACTCTATTTCGTAGATTTTAGCGAAAGAGTTGTTTCTGGTTGGAAAAATTTAACAAGTTATGGATTGTGTCAAGTTTTTTGTGTAAACATCTTCGATTTCCTGTCTCGTGCTAATTA
>CALELW010000075.1 GCA_937902905.1 uncultured Clostridium sp.
TTACGGAAATCGCTGTAAAGCTCAAAAGATCGAATCATTCAACAGTTATCCACGGTGTTCACAAGATTGAACAGGACATTCTTGTTGATAAAGAGTTAGAAGAAACCATTAATGTGTTAAAGAAAAAGCTCAATTCTTGATAACTTGTTGATAACTGTGTTTTTTACGTCAATAACTATTTGATAACCTGTTGATTGTGAAAATTGTCATTTTTTTCATAGACATCCATTCACAGTAACAAACAAGTTATAAAAACTTACACATAAAGGTTAAACCACTTAAATTAAGGGCTTGTAAGACTTGTCCACAAATCAACAGCCCCTAATACTATATACTACTAGTTAATACTTTAATTTATTATGTTTACGGAAGGAAAGGAGTTATTCACAATATGAAGTTTACCTGTACCAAAACGAATTTTAACAATGGAATTAACATTGCCCTGAAAGCAGTACCGGGAAAAACAACGATGCCAATTTTGGAGTGTGTTGTAATTGAAGCAAAAGGAGATATGGTAAAGCTGACTACTAATGATATGCAGCTTGGCATTGAGACAAAAATACCGGCAGAGATTGAACAGGATGGTATCATTCTTGTTAATGCAAAAATGATTTCTGAAATTGTTCGCCGTCTTCCGGATGATGATGTGAATTTTGAAGTTGATGAGAATAATAACATTCTCCTGTTTTGTGGAAAATCCAAGTTTAATATTCCGGGTATTCCTCATGATGAATTTCCGATGCTTCCTAAAATTGAAGCAGATAAGACAATTCGCATTTCACAGTTTACTTTAAAAGAAATGATAAGACAGACCATTTTCTCAATCTCCGATAATGAAAGTAATAAGATTCTGACCGGTGAATTGTTTGAGATTAATGGGGATGAATTTAAGATTGCTTCTCTTGATTTAGTAAGAGTTTCAATTCGAAAGATTCATTTGAAAGAAAGTTATGACCCGATTAAGGTTGTTATTCCGGGTAAAACATTGAGTGAAGTGAGTAAAGTTTTAAATGGTGGAATGGATGATGAGGTTTCAATTTCATTTTCCAAAAACCATGTACTTTTCGAGTTTGATGAGACGGTTGTTGTGTCCCGTTTGATTGAAGGAAACTTCTACAACATCGACCAGATGTTAAAGACAAATTATGAGACAAAAGTTAAAATCAATAAAAATGAATTATATGGATGTATCGACCGTGCCACTCTCCTTCTTCGTGAGGCAGAGAAAAAACCGGTGATTCTTCACATCAAAGAAGATGAAATTCAGATGGAGATGAATACCAAAATCGGTTCGATGGATGAAGAAGTGACAGCTGAAAAAGAAGGAAAAGATTTAGTTATTGCTTTCAATCCAAAATATATCAATGATGTATTAAAAGTAATTGATGATGAGGAAGTGACTTTGTATTTGTTTAATGCAAATGCTCCTTGCTTTATCAAGAATGAAGAAGAATCCTATATTTACCTGATTTTGCCGGTAAATATGAATTAGAAATGAGGATGTTATGCAGGAAATAACGATTAAGGATGAGTTTATCAAACTGGGTCAGGCTTTGAAGCTGGCGGGACTTGTCGGTTCCGGAGTGGAAGCAAAAGTAGTGATTCAGGATGGTGAAGTAAAAGTAAATGGTGAGGTGGATGTAAGAAGAGGAAGAAAATTACATCCCGGTGACTGTTTTGAATTTGAAGGAAATGAAGTAAAGGTAACATCTGTATGATATTAAAGTCCATTGAAATGAGTAATTTTCGTAATTATGAAAGAGAAGAATTTCATTTTCATGAGGGAACGAATGTGTTATACGGTGATAATGCACAGGGAAAAACAAATGTGCTGGAAGCCATTTACCTTGGAGGCACAACAAAGTCGCACAAGGGAAGCAAAGATTCGGACATGATTATGAAGGGAAAAGACGAAGCTCATATTCGATATTATTTAGAAAAGAAGCAGTGTACTTATAAAATCGAAATTCACATGCGTCGGGGAAAGACAAAGGGAATTGCGATTGACGGGCTGCCGATTGGAAGCAGTAAAGAGTTGATGGGATTATCCCACATTATCTTCTTTTCGCCGGAAGATTTAGGAATTATTAAAGATGGACCGGAACAGAGACGAAGATTTATGGATATGGAATTGTGTCAGTTAGATAAGGCATATCTTTATTACTTGACACAGTATAAAAAAATATTAAAACAGAGAAATGCGCTGCTTAAGCAGATTCAGAAAAACAGTGAATTGAAAGATACGCTGGAAATCTGGGATAAACAACTGGTAGAAAATGGAATCCGGATTATACAAATCAGAGAACAGTTTGTAGAAGAAGTAGCAGCCATTATGAAACAAAAACATTTCAACCTGACAGGTGGTCTGGAAGAAATGGAAGTAATTTATAAGCCAAACTGCAAGGCAGATGATTTTGCCACACGCTTATTTATAGAAAGTGAAAGAGATATTTTACTTGGTACTACTACCGTGGGACCTCATCGTGATGACATGCAGTTTTTTATTAACGGACAGGAAGTAAAGGTTTACGGTTCGCAGGGACAGAAAAGAACTTCGGCTTTGTCGCTGAAGATGGCGGAAATCGAAATTGTAGAAAAAACAATCGGAGAAAAGCCAATTCTTTTATTGGATGATGTTTTGTCTGAACTGGACCGAAATCGTCAAAACTATTTATTGGAAAATATAAAAGGAATTCAGACGATTATTACTTGTACCGGGTTAGAAGAGTTTGTAAAAAATGGAATAAACATTAATCAGACATTTGAAATTGTTCAAGGGAAAATTAATGGCAATTGAGAAGATGGAGGTTTTTCATGAGTGAAGAAAAAGAAGTAGTATATGGAGCTGACCAAATACAGATTTTGGAAGGGCTAGAGGCAGTAAGAAAAAGACCGGGTATGTACATCGGAAGTACATCGGAGAGAGGTCTTCATCATTTGGTATATGAGATTGTCGACAATGCGATTGATGAGGCATTGGCCGGTTACTGTGACGAAGTCCAGGTATTTATTAACAAAGACAATTCAATTACAGTTATTGACAACGGACGAGGAATCCCGGTTGGAATTAACCATAAAGCGGGAAAACCGGCGGTCGAAGTTGTATTTACCGTGCTGCATGCCGGTGGTAAATTCGGCGGCGGCGGATACAAAGTATCCGGTGGACTTCACGGTGTAGGTGCATCGGTTGTAAATGCATTGTCTGACTGGCTGGAAGTTGAGATTTATCAGGACGGGAAAAAATATATCCAGCGTTATGAAAAAGGAAAAACAATGTATCCGTTAAAAGAAATCGGTACGACGGATCAAAGAGGAACAAAAGTTACGTTTTTGCCGGATGAAACAATTTTTACGGAAACAACAGAATACAGTTTTAACATTTTGAAGCAGAGACTTCGTGAAATGGCATTTTTGACTAAGGGAATCAAAATCATTTTGACAGATTTAAGAGAAGAAGAACCTTATTCAGAAACATATCATTACGAGGGCGGAATTAAAGAGTACGTTCAGTACCTAAACAAAAATAAGGAACCTTTGTATGAAGATATCATTTACTGCGAAGGACAAAAGGGCGATGTTGTGGTAGAAGTAGCATTCCAGCACAATTCAGCTTTCAATGAAGGATGTTATAGTTTTGTAAATAATATCACAACGCCGGAAGGTGGTACGCATCTGGCAGGATTTAAAAATGCGCTTACGAAAACATTTAATGATTATGCAAGAAGCCAGAAGATTTTAAAAGATGCGGATCCAAACTTAAGTGGTGAAGATATCCGCGAAGGTTTGACGGCAATTATCAGTATCAAGATTCCGGAGCCGCAGTTTGAGGGACAGACCAAACAGAAGTTAGGAAACTCTGAGGCAAGAGGAGCTGTTGATAATGTTGTGAGCGAACAGCTGACATATTTCTTAGAGCAGAACCCGACAATTGCCAGATTGATTTGTGATAAAGCATTACTTGCTCAGCGTGCCCGCGACGCGGCGCGCAAAGCGCGCGATTTAACACGCCGTAAAACGGCGTTAGAGGGAACCAGTCTTCCAGGTAAGTTAGCAGATTGCAGTGACAAAAATCCGGAAAACTGCGAGATTTATATCGTAGAGGGAGATTCCGCCGGCGGCAGCGCAAAAACGGCGCGTGACCGCGCAACACAAGCGATTCTTCCACTTCGTGGAAAAATCTTAAATGTAGAAAAGGCACGACTTGATAAAATTTTGGTGAATGCAGAAATTAAAGCAATGATTACAGCATTCGGTACCGGAATTTCAGAAGATTTTGATATCAGCAAACTGCGTTATCATAAAATCATTATCATGACCGATGCCGATGTCGATGGTGCACATATTGCTACGCTGCTTTTAACATTTTTATACCGCTTTATGCCGGAGCTGATTCGTCAGGGTTATGTATATCTGGCACAGCCGCCTTTGTATAAAATTGATAAAAATAAAAAGTCCTATTATGCATACAGCGATGAAGAGTTAAACGCAACACTTGAAGAAATCGGACGTGATGGAAATAACAGCATCCAGCGTTACAAAGGTCTTGGTGAGATGGATGCCGAGCAGTTGTGGGATACAACAATGGATCCGGAGAAACGTATTTTACTTCAGGTTACAATGGATGAGGAACAGTCTTCAGAAATTGATTTAACATTCAATGTGTTAATGGGAGATAAAGTAGAACCACGAAGAGAATTTATTGAGAAAAATGCGAAGTATGTTAGAAATCTCGATATTTAGGAAGGAGTAATGAAATGGACGAAAATATTTTCGACAAAGACAGTTTTGATGCAATCAAACCGGTGGATTTGAAAGAAACAATGGAAACTTCCTATATCGATTATGCGATGTCGGTTATTGCTTCCCGTGCACTGCCGGATGTCAGAGACG
>CALELW010000076.1 GCA_937902905.1 uncultured Clostridium sp.
ATAGAAGCTGCTATCGCAATTCCTATCCATGATGCATAATTCTTTTTCTCTTTTTTCATGGAACAGTAAAGATACATAACAGTACTAAAAAAAGGTAATACATATGCGTCCGAATAGGGAATTATAATCCATGGATTGAACCCCAATACAACTGTACAAATGATTATGGACAAAGCAGTCACTTTCCGATTTTGAGTTAATTTCCAAATGGTCATGACGGTAAACACAATAGCAACATCTATAAAAATCACTCCTACAACAATTGTAGGAAAATAATTATCCACGCATCCAAAAAAAAATGAAATATATTTTATTCCGCCAAAAATAACCGTCAAAAAAATATTATTTGGATAGGCATTGAAATAATTCCGGGAAAACGTATCTCCCCTTTGCATAATCCAATCCTGAATTGTTCCACCTTGTGCTATAACATCAGCTGCCGACTGCATTATACCAACATCCCACGTCGTATAAAAATAGATACATTTACATAGATACATCTGCATTATAAATATAATTACCGCATAAAATATACAAAGAACAACAACTCTGTATTTTGTACAAACGCAATCTGCCAATTTTCGCGTGCGGTGAAACATATAAAAAAGGAAAAATATTGCCACCAGCCCAAACAGTGCCAGTAAAGCATTTGGCAATTGATAATGTAAAGGAAATACATCATTTGCAAATCTTCCAAATTCAAGCAAAATCATAGCCACAATAAAAATGTGTAAACAAAGAAATACCTTTTTCGCTGCCATACGAAAAAAATGTTGTATTTTTTCCACTATCACTTTATCTTTCCATTCCTTTCCCTCTCAAAACATCTCCTAACTTTTCCCCCGCTTACTCTGCATCATTTAGAATATCCTGAATAGCAAATCTCGGGCGTCCCTTTGTCTCTAAATACATCTTTCCAATATATTCACCGACAATTCCTATCGCAAGGAGCTGCAAACCGCCAAGTGCCCAGATAGAAACCATCAGACTGCTCCAGCCAAGCACCGTTGCTCCCATCGCATGGCGTACAATCGAATAAACCAGTATTCCAAGGCTTGCCAAAAAGATGACAAGACCAAGGCTTAATATAAAACGAATTGGTTTAACACTAAATGAAGTAATACCGTCAAATGCAAACGATAACATTTTCTTCAACGGATATTTACTCTCTCCGGCAAAACGCTCCTGTCGTTCATAATATACATTATCTGCCGGATATCCGATTAACGGCACAATTCCACGTAAAAAAAGGTTGACTTCTTTATAATTTTCCATCTGCATTAAAACACGCTTACTCATCAAACGAAAATCTGCGTGATTAAAGACAATATCAACCCCCATCCATTTCATAAACTTATAAAATCCTTCTGCCGTAAATTTCTTAAAAAACGTGTCTTTTTTTCGGCTGCTGCGCACACCGTAAACAACATCAATTCCATGATTAAATTTGTCTACCATCTCATCAATGGCATGAATGTCATCCTGCAAATCCGCATCCATCGAAATTGCCGCATCACAATGATCTTTCGCATACATAAGACCGGCAAGCACAGCATTTTGGTGCCCGCGGTTTCTGGAAAGATTGACTCCACTGACAAGTGTGTATTCTTCATGCAGACGACAGATAATCGGCCATGTTTGGTCTTTTGAGCCATCGTTTACATATAAAATACGGCTCTTTTCACTAATCTCGCCGGCATCTATCAGTTTTTGCAATTTATCACTTAACTGTCTTGTTGTCTCATCCAGTACCTCTTCCTCGTTATAACAAGGTACCACCATATAAATTATTTTACCCTTTGACATACCTATCCTCCTCATATCATTGCATTATTATGAACATCATATCACATTTTTTTTACATTTGCAAAAAATTTGACTTTTCCCCCATAAATCGTTATAGTATATAAGGTATATATTATCTTAAGGGAAAGGAACATAAAACCATGGACAAGCGGTCCCGCTACATGTTAAGACAGAATCTATCCTATTATAAAAACAGGATAAAATACGGTATCACAAAACTGCACTCGACAATCTCTGACAACTATATTGTCTTTGAATCCTATGGCGGAAAAAAAGCCACCGACAGCGTGCGCGCCATTTATGACGAGCTGCAAAAGGATGAAAGATACCGCTCTTTTTATTTTGTGTGGGCATTTACTGACCCTTCGGCACATTTTGATTTGCTGGAAAATCACCATACAATATTGGTTAAAAAGGGAACCGCTGCTTACCGCAGATACTACGCCAGTGCCCGTTACTGGATTAATAATGTAACAGTTGCCGATTATTTAAAACCCAGAAAGAACCAAATCTATATTGAGACCTGGCACGGCACACCGTTAAAGAGACTTGGCTGTGACATTGAAGTCGATTCTGACCCACGTCAGACTCGTTCTCATATGCACAAACGCTACCGGGCAAAAGGAAAAAAAGTCACCTTTTTCCCATCTCCGTCTCCTTATTATGATGAAAAAATTGCCTCTGCTTTTGCAGTGAAAGAGCCTTCTGCAAAATTTGTTGCCAGTGGCTATCCGCGCAATGATGAACTGTTTCGTTACACGGAAGAAGAAATTCAAAAGAAAAAGGAAAAGTTACACATTCCGGAAGGAAAAAAAGTACTTCTCTATACGCCAACCTGGCGTGACTCCTCACTGGATGAAAACGGAGTCTTTTCTCTGCCGGATGGCTTTGATGCCGGTGTACTGATGGACGAGCTTGGCAGCGATTACATTCTTTTGTTCCGCGCCCATCACCAAATCGGAACAGCAAAAATAAAAGATAACCCTGCCATTATTGATGTAAGTAACATAGAACAGGTGAATGATTTGTATTTAGTCAGCGATTTAATGATTACCGACTATTCTTCCACCATGTTTGACTATGCGAATTTAATGCGTCCAATGGTCTTTCATATGTACGATGAAGATTCCTATGGGCAAGATGTCCGTGGCTTCTATCTCCCACCGGAGGAATTACCGGGACCGATTACGAAAACAGAAAAAGAATTAGCCGATGCCATCCGCAGTCAGAAAACCAAATTTCCCTACCGAAAAAAACAGTTGGCATTTAATAAAAAATTTAATCCTTACGAGGACGGGAATTCAAGCAGGCGCGTAATTGAGATGTGCCTTAACGCTGAACCTCATAAGAGAACGATTTACGAACGATTTGTTCGCTATACAAAAAAAACACTAAACCGCATACGCATTTTATGGCTGTTACTGCGCTATAACATTCTTGGATTTTTCCGCTCCCACGGAATATTCCATAACAATAACAGTTTACGCTTAGAGCGTTTAAAAGACAGCCACAAAGGAAAACGGTGCTTTCTTATCGGAAACGGACCTAGTCTGACCGGTGAAGATTTACATTTATTAAAAGATGAATACACCTTTGGTACAAATATGGTATATAAAATATTTGACAAGACCGACTGGCGTCCATCGTTTCACTGTGTATCCGATACGATTTACGCATCAAAACTTGGAATTGAACTTTCCAAAATGGTAAAAGCTCCTCTATTCACAACAGAGCGCACCTACCGCCGCATGCGCAAAAAACCGGTTGATACCACCTATGTCCACACCATTCCGACCGAGCGCTACAAAGTACGTGGAAATATTCAGGCATACTGCATGATTAAAGCAACCGTACTTTCGCTTGCCGCCGAGATGGCATTTCATATGGGTTTTAAAGAAATTTATCTTCTTGGCGTAGATTGCACCAACCCTCATGATAAAGGCGGTCATTTTACCGATAATTACACAACAAAAGAAGTAGCAGAAACAGACATTAATCGAATCAAAACAAGAATGCATGCAAATACTTTAACAACCAAACAAATTGGAGAACACATTATTGACCGCTCCATGGAAGTATATGCACTTCTTGATTCGTATGCAAAAAAACATGATATTCACATCTATAATGCCACACGCGGTGGAAATCTTGAAATTTTCCCACGTGTAAAACTTGAAGATGTTTTGAAAAAGAACAGGGAGGAATTGAAATGAAAATAATAGGAGTTATTCCTGCACGCTATAAATCCAGTCGTTTTCCGGGAAAACCGTTGGTAGAAATCTGTGGAAAACCAATGATATACTGGGTATATCAACAAGCTATGAAAGTCAAAGAGTTAGACGAAGTTTACGTTGCCACCGATGATGAAAGAATCCGTGCAGCGTGCGAAAAATACAACATGAATGTAAAAATGACAAAAGACACCCATAAGACCGGCTCTGACCGTGTAGCAGAAGTTGCCAAACATACCGATGGCGATTTGTATATTAACATTCAGGGAGATGAACCGGTTATCAACCCGGAAATGATTCGGGAAGTAATTTCCATTTTTACAGAAGATGAATCGGTTTATTTTGGCAGTTTAAAAAAAGAAATCACAGACCCGGATGAAATCCGCGCCACAAGCACGGTAAAAGTCGTAACAAATGACAAAGGGGATGCGATGTACTTTTCCCGCTCCGTCATTCCATCCAATGTAAAAGACGGTCAGTTAGCACGTGTATTCCGCCACGTCGGAATCTATGCTTACAAGAAAGACTTTCTGTTAAAGTTTTCCAATATGGAGCAGACCGAATTAGAAAGGGGCGAGGGAATTGAACCACTGCGCGCACTTCAAAAGGGATACACCATGCGCTTAAAAGAAACAAACTACACTTCCATTGGTGTAGATTTACCGGAACATGTTGCTTTGGTTGAAAATATACTAAGAAAAAATAATGTGTAAATTTGACATATTTTCTTCACATATCTTATTTATTTTTTAACTAAAGGAGATGTTATTATTATGAATACAACAAAAAAAATCTTAATATGCTTATGTGCTATGTTTTTTTTAGCAGGCAGCACTTATATAAAAGCACAAGCTACTCAGGAAATGCCGGATAAATCCGTGCAAATCGGAAAAAAAATTACAATGCAGGTAAAAGATCAGGCACTTTCACAGCAAAACAAAACAGATTGGACATGGAAAAGCAGTGATTCAAAAATTGCCTCTGTAAACAAACACGGTACAGTCACCGGAAAAGAAAAGGGCAAGGTAACAATATCGCTTAATATCCCCGGTGAGAAAAAAGAACTTACAGCTTGTGTACGCGTTGTTTCTTATTTTCGCACGAAATCAGTGAAAATAACAAACAAACCAAAAGAAGCTATGGTAGTTGGCGACAAACTGAAATTGGACACCTTGGTTAAACCTAATAATGCCCGTTATAAAAAAGTAATTTTTACTTCTAAAAACAAAAAGGTAGCCTCCGTTTCAAAAAAGGGAGTGATTAAAGCAAAAAAAAAGGGATATACAACCATAACCGCTTCCGTAAAGGGAACAACCAAGCGCACCACGTTTAAATTAAAAGTAATAAATCGTATAAAATTGAAGAAAATTACGCTTTCCGGGAAAAACACCGAATTTGTCGGAGAACAAATCGAACTGACAACAACCCTCTCTCCGAAAAACACAACGGACAATACACTTATCTTTTCATCGAACAAGCCAAAAATTGCTACAGTCAATGAAAATGGTATTGTTACCGCTCATAAGGCAGGAAAGGTTACGATAACGGTTCGTGAAAAGGGGAGCAAAAAAAAGGCAAAACATCACATTACAATTGAGGATATTCCTTATACATCAATTGAATTTGCAAAAAACAATCCTGCTTCATTGGAATCAGGAACAACACACAAAATGCAGTTAATAACAGGTCCAGCCAATGCAACGGATCATCGAATCAAATGGACATCCAGCAACAAGTCTGCTGCTACAGTTGACGAAGACGGTGTAGTGACTGCACTTCGTCCGATTGAATCCGTTACTGTTACCGCTGTATACAAGGCAAATCCCGCCCTTACATGCAGCTGGAATTTTAAAATCACTCGTACAAAAGGGTACATCACAAAACAAATGTTAGATAATCTTGACTTAACTGCTATAAAAAAAGTAATGATTACCGCACATCCGGATGATGAAACACTTTGGGGTGGTGGACATCTTTTGGAAGGTGAATACCTCGTTGTCTGCATGACGCATGGCTGGAATACAAAACGAAGAACAGCCTTTGAGCAAACAATGCGTACGACAAATGACAAATACTTGATTTTGGATTATCCTGATGTTCGAAAAACACTTAGTAACGGAAAGTATGAAACCGATATGCTTTCCACCTGTAAAAGTGCTATACAGGAAGATATTAATCTTATCTTATCCTACAAAAAATGGGATTTGATTGCTACTCATAATCCATTTGGTGAATATGGAAAGTTTTTACACAAACAAATTTCCCAAATGGTAACACAATGTTATAATAAGATGACTAATAAATCTGCTACCTTGTATTATTTTGGACGCTATTATAGTGCAAATAAAAAAATTCCAGGAGAACAGATTGCCCCTGAACTTCTTGCAATTAAAAATAGCATGGTAGCTCGCTACTATCCAACTGCAAAAGGAGCTATTGTCGCATTTGGACATATGATACCATATGAAAATTGGCTTCTTCCATCAGAATGGTAATATCAATTTTAACAGGGAGGTTTTTATGAAACGAGTAAATATATTAGATTGTACACTGCGTGATGGTGCATACCTGATTGACAGTCAATTTGGCAATACCGCAATAAAAGGAATTATTGAGGGATTAACAGAAAGCGGCATAGATGTTATTGAGTGCGGATTTCTAAAAGATGAACCACATCGGGATGGCACAACCATCTTTAATAATGCTGCACAGCTTTGCTCATTTTTACCTACAGACAGAAAGCACTCGTCTTATGTCTGCCTTGCTGATTACAGCCGATACCATATCGACAACCTAGAGCCATACGATGGTACTTCAATTGATGGTGTACGTGCCTGCTTTTTCAAAAGCGAACGTTTTGAAGTTATTGATTTTTGCAAGGCGATTGTCAATAAAGGATACAAGCTTTATGTGCAGCCGGTCGATATACTAGGCTACACAGATTCTGAACTTTTAGACTTAATTGAAAAAATAAATGAGTTAGAACCTTATGCTTTTTCCATCGTTGATACATTTGGTTCTCTTTATCGTGAGGATTTGCAACGTGTATTCTATCTGGTTCATCATAACTTGTGGGCAAATGCAAAAATTGGATTTCACTCACATAATAATCTGCAGATGTCCTTTGCTCTATCTCAAGATTTCATTGATATGAGTCAGGGGCTTCGCAATATTGTGTTAGACAGCACGATGGCAGGAATGGGCCGCGGCGCAGGAAATACAAATACAGAACTCGTCATGCAGTATATGAACCGTAAATTTAACAGTGGTTATGATATTGATATTGTTTTAGATTTGATAGACAACTATATTGATGGATTCCACAACAGTTATGAATGGGGTTACTCCATTCCTTATTTTCTTGCAGGTTCACACAGCGCACATGTGAACAACATCTCCTATCTTTCAGCAAAGGCAGGAATTGCAAGCCGCGATATTAATTTTTTACTAAACCGTTTGGATCCGGTGCAGCGAAAACGGTACGATTACTCGCTCCTTGAAAAAACCTATTTAGATTATCAAAACACCCATTGTGATGATAATTCTGCCATTGCGTCACTTCAAAAGGCACTCAGTGGGAAAGATATTTTAGTTCTTCTCCCTGGTCATACAATTAAAACGCACCAAGAACAAATACAACTCTTTTATAAAGAGAAGAATCCTATCGTAATAAGCGTCAATCTTCTTACTGATTGTTATCCGATTGATTATGCGTATTTCAGCAACAAAAATCGGTATCAATATTGGCGTAATGAAGCTGCTTTTAACAAATGCAAAAAAATTGTAACATCAAATGTAACGACAAAAGAAGATAACGACCTCTTTATCATTGATTTTCTGCGATTGGTAAAATGCGGATGGGAACAACTTGATAATTCAGGCGTGCTTCTTCTTCGTTTGTTAGACCTCATGAATGTAAATAGCATTTCTATTGCCGGTTTTGATGGTTACAGCCATAACAGCGAAAATCCGAATTATGTTGAAAAAGCTATGGAAAAAACCAGAAATACATTAAATGCCGAAGAGGCAAATAAAGATATAAAAAGTATGCTTGTTGATTACAAAAACACAAGAAAATCAAGCTGCCCTATCTCATTCATTACACCATCTTATTTTGAAACGGTAATGGATGAATGATTACTGATACTGGAGGTACTCACATGAAAAAAGACTTTTCAAAAATTAAATTGTTTGCAATGGACGTTGACGGAACGTTAACCGATGGCAAAATTTATATCGGTAAGGACGGTGAAGTAATGAAAGCATTTAATGCAAAAGACGGATTAGGCATTAAACTTTTAATTAATCAAGGCATAATTCCTATTATTATTACCGGGCGCCGTTCAGATATTGTCACAAGACGATGTGAGGAAATAGGAATTACCGTGCTTTATCAAGGTATTCGCGATAAAGCTGCTATCTTAAAAGATGTCATGGAAAAATATGACTGCACTCCTGAACAAACGGTATATATTGGCGATGATATGAATGATCTGTCTGCAATGCAAACAGCCGGCATTACCTTTGCACCGGCTGACTGCGCTGCCGCCCTGCACCCTTACGTCGATTTTGTTCTGACTCAAAAGTCCGGTGACGCTCCTGTTCGTGAAGCCATTGATTTAATTTTAGAAAACCGCCTTACACTGTCCGATTATGAAAACATCTGATTTTCTTTACTCCTTTGGATAATCCGGCAAACAGCCAGTAAACAGCTGCTGCTGACGCAAATGATACGATAGTCAGCACGATAAAAATCAATATCGGGTTTCCGAAGGAGTATATAAATTTCTGTCCAAATTGAAACACATAGAAACTATGAATCAACCAAACAAAAGTAATATATCTTCCTGCCTTTTGTGACACCCAGATAACTCCCGGAATTTTTTTAATAAGCATAACACACGAATAAATCATAGGTCCGACCAAAAAGAAATCATAAGAAGAACCAAGTTTATAACGCATATAAAATCCTGCAGCTGCTACAAAAAATAATACGGGATAATTTAATATTCCTTTTGGCAGAATCTCGTGATAATATGAGAATACCTGGTACTTTGCAAAGATCATACCAAATAAATAAATTGGAAGTAAGTACACAACGTTGCAAAGCAGAATTCCCCATACTGTCCCTTTAAAATCAATCAACATATTATAATTCATCAACTTAGGAATACCATATAAAGAAAACAAAGCAATCCCCAAAACAACCAGAAAATCTGTAAAGAAATCAGCCTTTTTTCTCTGTAAAAAACGCAACATAAGTGGAGTCATCATAAGTAAAAATATGTATGGCATAACAAACCACCACTCACCGTTATATTTCTCAAATCCAAGCATACCAAGAATAATGCTTTTAAAATCATATTGAATTGTCCATGATGATGTAAGATTTACTTTTGTTACACCTAACACAAAGTCAATCGGAACAAAAATAATCATAACCTGCCATATGTACTTTAAAAATCGAAATATACGATTTGCAATCATTTTAGACATTGATTTACTTTTACGCAGGCTCAGATATGTTCCATATCCACTCAGAAATAAAAAGAAAGCAACACACACCTTAAAAGAAGCACAGATTACTGCCTCTATAGGCTGCCCGCGAAACATATATAAACTCTGGTACATATTCTCTGGCAAAATCCGATCAGTAAATCCAAATAAATGATGCAATAACATCAATGTAATAGCAATTAATTTTGCAATTGATGTATCCGATTTTGAAAAATGATAGTGTTTCACTTTACTCTCTCCTCTCTAAGGTAATCTCTCCATGCAAAAAAGCCATCGGCAGCTAACAAAATCATAATAGGAATAAATACAACTAAATATCTTGAATTACATTCCCAAATGGTCTGAAACAGTGCAATCCCAAACATTGTAATACTTGAAGCAAAAATCGGCATATCCGTCGCTTTTTCATTGGTTTTTCTTTTTACTGCAAATCGTGCCGATAAAAACATCCCAACAAGTATTAAGCCATAATATAGCGTCATATACAAAAGAGCCATCCAATATTTGCTTCCTTTCAATGTCACAAATTGTTTTAATATATTGTCCGGCTCCTGCGGTCCTTCAGCTAAATATACACAACTTGCAAACGTAGCATCTCCCCATGTTCTGGTTTGTTTATCATAGCAAAAAAACTTAAAACTTTCATGAAAAGAACGTGCCTTCAATCGTTTCTTAATCTCTTTTATATTGGCTTCTTTTTTCTTTTCATAAGAATCAAATGAAATGGTAAAATCGACATCCTCCTGCTGATATCCTCCATATCCAAGAGACATCATAATCCAATGAGTCAGCGGAAATTCATATGCATCGCAAAACGATTCTTCTAACGGAATTACAGCAGACTTCACATAATTACACAATTCATGACCGGCTCCAAACGAAACTGCAGTAATAAGAATACAAAAAACAATTTTTTTCCATGTTTTTTTTTGCAGTAATAAGCAAACAAAAATAGCAATAAAAAGGATAAAAACGGTAACTTTAATTGAAAATGCAGCAGATGCAGCCACTCCAAACAAACAAAACCAGCCACAAACTTTCCAGCCGGATTCACTCAAAACAGCCTTCGTGTAGCAATACACCATAACTACCAACAAAAGCATTCCTGCCATATCCGTATAGGCATACATAGCCCATAACCACAACGGCATACAAAACCATGTCATTAATCCAACAAAAAATGCCTTCTTTTCATTCCAGATAAGCACAGCTATGTGATGAAGTAATAAAATGGAAACCACTGTCATAACACACCCAAGTGCTATAGACGCCAAATAAAATTCATTTAGACCCGCCTGCGGCCATATAAAACGAACCATTCTAAAAAAGAATGTCAAAATGCAATACCAAAACTGATTATTCGGATATCTTGCAAAATACGTAGTATCCGCCAGCTTACCTGTCAATGTATACTCACTGGCAGAACGAATCATTTTCCCCCAATCCCATGAAAAAACCTGCACACGCACAGAATAAGCAACAAAAAACATAAATACAGCAAAAACAATACTTAAAACATAAAAAACAATTTGATAATTTATCTCTTTAAAAGCAATTCGTTCTCTCATAAAAAAACGATATATTCCATAGACAACAAGTGGCAGTAGAATCATTGCAAAAAAAGATTTTTGAATCAAACTGCTAAAAGCTATCAAAACAATACCATACAAAAACATAAGCCATAACCATTGCCCTGCTTTATAAAAATGGTATTTACATGTCTTTTTCATCGTCTCTGTCGATTTCGAATTCCTCATGTTCTTCTGTTTCCCCTTCAAAATAAATCGGCTTTACTTCGTTAAATACAATCTCATTCATCAAAATATCAGCATCTGCCTCCGCAATATGGATTCCAAACACAGCGCGGTCCCATTCTTTCGGAATTGCAATGGCAAAACCTGCATGGTAGTAGCATCGCAGACGTTTCCCAAGAATAAAAATCTGTTTACGGCAGATAAATTCTTTGGAATCAATCCGTATTCCGTTATGCTCAGCAAAAATATAGTCTTCTTTTTTCATGGCATAAATCGGTGTACAGAATCGTCCCCTCCACATACCGTTAAACTCTGATTCCTCATCTTCTATGATATGGAACAATTTAACGGAACGCTCGGACATTCTGGCTAATTCCACGCCCTTATACATAAGCACGCAGTCATTATCTTTATAAACACGTTTCGCACGCACCTGTTTTCCGGCACGCATCGAAAGCATTCCCTCAATAATCGGGAGTGATGTCGGAATCTGTAAAATGTATTTCACTTTTATCTTTTTTAACACTTTCTGAACATCATCTCTGAGTGTCGCTAATTCTTCTTCTGATAAAATTTCTTCGATAATGCTCTGCTTACTTTTCATCATCATAAGCCGCATATGATATGCTACCATGTACTGCACATACGGAATAATCCGATGGTATTTTTTCTTTGAATAGGCAAATAACTGTCCATAACCGGACGATAACAGCGTTGTATAACGCTCTTTTTTATGCCATGCCGTATCAACCAGAGAAGACTCATCCTCTCTTTTTCTGTAAAAATAAAACGTATCCTGAATCAGACCATATTTTCCTTCTGATACAATCACTTGATTAATTGCCAGAGCATCTTCCCAAAAGCTCATAGACTCATCAAAATGAAGTTCTTTTAAAACACGTTTTCTTAAGAAAACACCTCCCACGTAATAATGTGGGAACGTATACTGTTTTTTGATGTCAACAACATCCGCTTCCTGAAAGCGCCAGTTTAGACGCTGCTCGCCATCTCTTTCACCAAAATATTTTACACCAATGGCTGCAACTGAAATATCTTGATGTGATTCAAAATACTTCTTTGCCTTATCCATCGCATCAAATGCCAACTTATCATCCGAATCCAAAAAGGTAATAAGTTCATCACCCATTTCCCCAGCAATCCGTACCCCTTCATTACGAAGCGAAGAAACACCTTGATTTGTGTCATAGTGCTTCACGATAATCTGCTCCGGGTACTGCTTCCGAAACTGCTCACAAATGGCAAGTGAGCCATCTGTGCTGGCATCATCCAATAAAATCAGCCGAATATGCTCTGCAAAAGACAGTGTCTGGCAAATGACACTGTCTATGGTTTCTTGTAAATATTGTTCTGTATTATAAATTGGTACAATTACTGCTATCATAAGCTCCCTCATTTCTCCCAAAGCATGATTGTCTTTCCAAAGGACTTCTGAATGTCCATCTCAAATGCTTTTTTCATATCAGCAATCGAGCGAACCGGAATTACCGCGCCAACAATATTGGACAAATAATTGATAATTTCCGGATGTTCTCTGTATAACTCAACCGTCTTTTCAAAATCTACTCTTCCGCTTCGGCTGCTCCCAAACAATCTCAATCCTTTTTCCAAAATCATACGGGTATTAATTGGCACCGGATACTCGGATACTCCTAATATGGAAATCGTCCCTTCCGGTTTAATAAAGTCAATAATCTGGTCAATTGCTTTTCCGGAACCTGCTCCGCCCACGCACTCAAAGGCATGGTCTAATTCTATATCCGAAGGAATATCACTTACCTGGTATGTCGCATCGGCAAATGTAAAATCGGAAAGCTTGTCCTTACTGACACCAAAAATATACAGTTTGGTATCCGGGAACATTGTTTTGAAAAATACGGCAGTAATATAACCCAAATTACCATCGCCCCAGATACCAACCACATTTCTTCTGCCATGTGCAAACCGGTCAAAACGCGAAATTGCATGCACGCTGACACTGACAATTTCCGTAAATGCAGCTACTTCTTTATCAATTCCCTGTGGCAGACGAACTAATCTGTCTTTGCGTATTTTTACATATTCCTGCATAAATCCATTAAATCCGCTGGCACGGAATTTACTCGAACGAAGATAATTCTCCGCAATAAACTCGTCTTCTTCTACCGGCGTATTCGGAACCATTACAACTTCTTCCCCCGGCTTAAATTCACCACTTGGGTCACGAAGCACAACACCAATCCCCTCATGAATCAATGCCATCGGCAGTTTCTGACGAAGTATATGCTCTTCTCTCAGCCCCTGGTAATATCTCTGGTCTGCATTACAAATCGAAAGATGCGTCGGACGAACGATAATATCATCATCCTGCAATCCAATATTTTCATAAGTGACCTCGAATTTACGAGGAGCCACTAACTGGTATACTGTATTAAGCATTCGCTCTTAATCCTCCTGCTCTGACTGAATCAATGTCTCTGCCACACGCAAATCATAAGGATAGGTTATCTTAATGTTCGATACTTCCCCTTCTACGAGATATACGTCTTCACCCTTCATAACAAAAATCTTTGCCGCATCCGTAAGAATCCGCTTTTCCTCATCCGTCAAAGATTCATACAGGGATTTCAATTTCTTTAACCGAAATGTCTGTGGCGTCTGTCCCTGGTACATCTTACTGCGGTCCGGCACAGATGAAATCACTTTGCCATCTTCACTCTGAACAATCGTATCGGTTGCAGCCACAGCCGTATCACAGGCACCATACTCCAGTGCATAATGAATATTTTCCTCAATAATTCTGTGTGTCACAAACGGACGAACGGAATCATGAGTCAAAATGATTGTATCATCATCCACTTCATAGTTTTGTTCAATATAAGAAATGGCATTCATAATTGTCTCATTTCTCGTTGTACCACCTGCCATAACAGCAACGTGGTCTGTTTCCCCCAAATATTTCTTAATAAGATTTTTGGTGTGTGAAATCCACTGTTCCGGACATAAAACAAGGATCTTTTCAAATTTATCATTCACAAAGAACTTTTCAATTGTGTGAATAATAATCGGTCTGTCACCAATATTCATATACTGTTTCGGTTTCTCTACATTTCCCATACGGCTTCCAACACCGCCGGCTAACAATACTCCAAATATCATAATCTGCTAAAACCTCCAAAAAAATCATTTTTTTTATCATATCACAGATAGTTTTTCATTTCAACTCATCATCCGGACGAGTTTGTGTCAAGTGTTCGTTGGCACTTTTTTGTTTTCCGTAATTCCGTAGAAAAA
>CALELW010000077.1 GCA_937902905.1 uncultured Clostridium sp.
ATGAGCAACACAAATACGCCCTTTTTCAAACAAAAGAAAAAAGGCTTTATTTTTCTGCCCTGTTTTCAAGTGAAACATAGCAGATTAATTTTTTTACTGCCAAAACCTTACAACATAATACGGATTATGTTGTACCCAATAAGAAAATTCCGATATCTTGTGTTGATATATAAAACATGACGAATATTCTAATCTATGAATATGTTAATACGAAAAATTTGAGTGTTTGAGTGAAAGTGAAAGATATTTATGATGAGAGAGGAAAAGAAAATCGCATTTCTTTTTGGTGCAGGTGCTGAATGCAAAGATAATTTTAATTTATGTTCAGGCTTGGAGTATTTAAAATTAACATTATATGCCGATAAATCATTAAAGGGATTTGATGATGCTCTATCAAATTATTTTACGATGAAGTATTTCAATTCTAATTTTTCATATAAGAAAAGCACATTAGACGTGACAACATTTTTACTTAAAAATTTCATTATTCATAAATCTACACACGACGAATTATTTTTTTATAAACACATAGAAAAAATCCGTAAAATTCTTAATGATGATGAATTACGTCAAATATGTGATACGCTGGGGCGTAATGATAATATTCCTAAACATATACCCGCTTCAACTGATAGCACAAAAGAAGGGGGTAAAAAAAAATAGCGATGTTGATAAAATTAAAAAAGAGTTTAAAGAAATTATAACTGTTTCCAATTACAAGCATTCGTCAATTAATGTGCCGATACTGAAAGATTTATTTACGCAAACCGATACAGATGAGATTGATTTTGATTTAAATGTAGGCATCGCAGGTTCAATTGACGGTTATTTTCATACCATTATTGATCCCTATAAATACGGTGCGGTACGCTTTTCGAAATTTTCAATTATTATTGGGCGTGTTATTTTACAATTTTAAGAGATGTTCTTAATTTTTTTGTTAATAACGGTTATAGCGCTTACAAAGAGTATTTATCTGATGAAGCGTCGCCTGATAATTCTTCAAAAAGGAACGTGAATTACTCCGCTGTTCTAAAAAATATCAAAAATCTTACCGAGAAGATTTACGAAGAAAAAGTTTATGAATTGGCACCGGAAAATTCATATTATAAACTGATACATAAAAAAATTGAAGAATGCGAAAAAATAGAATGCCTCGGTGTTGTTACAACAAACTACTATAAATTCTGCGAAACGGTATCTGAGAATGTTATATATTTAAACGGTCAGCTAAATCTTTTTGAATATCCGGAACTGCTGGAAATTTCCGACTTTGAAAATGATGAAATAAAAGCCGATAAGATATTCTTTCCGTTCATATTTGGACAATCTTTAGTGAAGCCGATAATTTCTCCTGTTCAAACCGAACAATTTCACAAGTTTCATGAATTATTAAGTAATACTGACATTCTTGTGATTTTAGGCTTCAATATAAATGAGGACGATAATCATATAAATGCTTTTCTTCATGATTATGTGAAAAGAGGCAAAAAAATCATTTTTGTTACAGACAAAAATGATTTTAATGGAATGAGGAAACTAAAAATAGAAGTTCCGGAAGAAAGTATTTGCACAGTTAATTATAATAGCGGAAATGAAGAGGTGGTTAAGCAAATGTTCGAAAAGATTACTGAATTTATATAAGATTCGTGGCGAAACTTCAAAATAAAATTGACGGATAAAACGGAGGTACAAAATAATGCATACTTTAAAACATCGAGCTTTAGCGTTGATAATGTCACTGATTATGATTTTATCTTGTTTTTCAGGAATGACTTTTTCGGTTGGAGCAGAAAAGTTTGGGGATTATCTATATAGCGAATATAGTGATGGAATGTATATAATGAGATATTATGGAAATGATACAAAAATTACAATCCCATCTAAAATTTACGGAAAAAAAGTTATAGCAATATATAATTCTGCATTTTACAACTGTTCAGGACTTACAAGTATAACAATACCGGATAGCGTTACATGGATAGGAGACAGTGCATTTGAATATTGCTTTAAACTTACAAGTATAAATATACCGGAAAGTGTTACGCATATAGGTAATCGTACATTCAGTGGATGTGACAGCCTTACAAGCATAACGATACCGGATAGCGTTACTTCAATAGGCGTAGAAGTTTTTTTGGGTTGTGATATCTTAAAAGAAATAAATGTTAATGAGAAAAACAAGAATTACACATCGGTTGACGGAGTTTTATTTAATAAAGATATGACGGAAATTATAGCATATCCTAACGCTAGAGAAGGTGGATATGCAATACCGGATAGTGTTACGACCATAGGAAACAATGCATTTGCATATTGCCCTGGACTTACAAGTATAACTATACCCGACGGTGTTACGAAAATAGGAAATTATGCATTTCGGAAATGCAATGGACTTACAAGTGTAACAATACCTGATAGTGTTACAGAGATTGCCAATGGCGACTTTGGCGGTGCATTTGGAGAATGCACTAACCTTACAAGCGTATCAATAGGAAAAGGTGTTGAAAAACTTGATGGCACATTTTACGGATGTACAGCACTTACAAACATAACAATACCTAACAGTATTAAGGTAATAGATTCCGGAGCGTTTGAAAAGTGTACAGGGCTTACAGGTATAATAATACCGGATAGTGTTACAGAGATAGGTTACGATGCA
>CALELW010000078.1 GCA_937902905.1 uncultured Clostridium sp.
AAGACAAATATGCAAATGACGAAATCGGTATCATTGGAAAATCTGTAAATGAATTATGTGATAACTTACAGCATATTATATCAACCATGGCAGAACACGCGAATCATTTGACAGATACAACGATGACATCTGCTGAAACATCCAGTACACTTACAACAGCATCACAGATGCAATCTGAATCAATGAATCAAATGACGCAAACCGTAGAACAGCTTACCATGTCAATTCAAGCAATTGCAGAAAATGCTACTGCACTCGCAACTGCGGTTGAAACAATCAAAGAAAATGGAGATAAAGCATCTGGAAGCCTTGAAGAAACGGTATCTGTAGCAAACGATGGAAAATCCGAAATGGAGAACTTAAAGGCTGAAATGGATACAGTGCTTAAGGACATGGAAGAGTTAGAAAAGATTGTAGACACGGTTCAAACGGCAACAGATGAAGTATCACAGATAACAGCTACCATTGAAAGCATTGCAGAAAGCACAAATCTTCTTGCACTTAATGCATCTATAGAATCCGCCAGAGCAGGAGAGGCAGGAAAAGGATTTGCGGTTGTAGCAAGCGAAATAGGAAATCTTGCGAAAAACAGTAAAGAACAGGTAGTTGATATTGCAATGAAGATGCAGGCAATTCATGAAGCAGTAGACAATATCACGTCCAAAACGCATGAATCAACAGAAAAAGTTGTACAGTGCCATGAATCTGCCGGACACGCAGTAGATAAGTATGAAAATATTTACAATAATATTCAACACTCAAAATCTGATGTAGCAGGAATTCTTGATAAGATTAATGAAGTAAACAATGTTGCAACTGAAATGGCTTCCATTACAGAGGAACAATCGGCTTCGTCAGAAGAAATTCTTGCAACAACAGAATCTCTGTCTAAGAATGCTGAAAATGTTGCCAGAGAGGGCGCAAATGTGAAAAGCTCTTCTGAGAAAATTGAAACCTTATCAGAAGAAATGAACCAAATGATACATAAATTCAAGTATTAGCAGGGGAAAAATATGCGAAACATCAAAACGACAATAGAAGACCTCAAGGATAACAAACAGGTTGAAGAAAAAACAATTCGCCCTTTAGGATTAAAAGAGTATATAGGTCAAGAAAAACTAAAAGGTACAGTTCAGTTAATGATTGAATCTGCAAAAATCCGCGGAGTACCTACAGACCATATGCTCTTTTATGGACAGGCAGGATTAGGAAAGACAACGTTGGCAGGAGTTGTCGCAAATGAAATGAATGCAAAAATGAAATATATCTCCGGTGCTACAATTGAAAAGCCCGGAGACATTGTATCAGTTCTAAATAGTATTAAAGAAAATGATGTTGTATTCATAGATGAAATTCATCGGATGGACAAGTCTGCGGAAGAAGTATTATACACTGCAATGGAAGATTTCTTTGTTAATATTACAATCGGACAGGGCGCGCAGTCAAAACAGATTTCTTTACCATTACCAAAGTTTACATTAATTGGCGCAACTACAAGGAGCGACATGGTGAGCAAACCTTTGAGAGATAGGTTCGGACTGACTTATCGTATGGAATTGTACACTGTAGGCGAATTACAGAAAATCGCCTTACGAACTGCAAATATCTTCGAAATTGATATGGATAAGGACGGGGCATTGCTGTTAGCACAGAATGCGCGTGGTACACCACGAATTGTAAATAAATATGTTGCAAGAGCAAGAGATATTGCAGTTGTAGATGAATCTCCGGTAGATATAGTTGTTGCAAAACAAGCATTGGATACATTGGGTATTGTAATGGATGGATTAGATGAAACAGATATGTTGATTTTAAAGAATTTAGCAGATTTCAACAAACCAATTGGATTGACAACACTTTCTGATATAATCGGGGAAGATTCAGAAACAATAGAATCGGTCTATGAACCATATCTCATTAAAAATGGATATATCATGAAAACACCAAAAGGACGATTGATTTCTGAAAAAGGTGCATTAGTTGTTAATAGTGATTCTGCACATCAGATAGCAATGAATTTCTAAAATTGCTTGCTTAATATGAAAATATGCGCTATAATACATATACAAACTAAAAATAATGAAACCCATACGACCAGATACGTAAAGTGTCTGGTCTTTTTTGTCTAGTAATAATTTGCGGAAAGCAGGTGGTTTTATGATAGCAAAGCTAGTAACATACATAGTCATATGTATGCAAAGTTATGGGGGCATCATCAAGATAGTTTGCGTCATGGCGTTAATTACATTTTCCTTTTACGCTGTCGGGTGTTACACCGCATGGCATATCGGATGTGTAACTTATTTAGTGTCGAAATATTGTTTAATTTTTATTTGCATACTCGGAACAATCAATATGACACAATTAGTAATACACGATATGCATAATCAGAATATGCAGATACAGGCAGACATAAAAAATGAATTTATAACATCAATTGGGAACGATGAAATGGTTGCTGATATGAAAACATATTCATTTGGTGTAGAAATGGACGTAAATGGGATAAGAAAAACATTTGAGGATGTAATTAATAATAAATAAGGAAGATGGTAAAACCGATATGCCGTCTTCCTTATTTTATTTGACTTAACGGTATTCATATGGTATAATATACCATATACAAAAATCTGTGTTAGGAGAGAAATATGCAAAGTAAATTGAGATTTCTAATAATTGTATTCGTTGTTGGTTTCCTATTTTATGTTCATGATAATCCAAAAGATGCAAAATCACAGGCTGTAGAAATGTCTAAAAATGCGACATCCGCAATGCAAAAATATGCTACAGAAGAAAATCTGACAAACATTACATTAAAAACTATAGATGCAGGAACAAAATTTTCAGAAATGGCAAGTAAAGTAGTAGAAAATATTTTCAACGAAATGGGATATAGTTCATCTAGTGAAAATACAGATGGGAGTGAACAGTAATGAGCAGGATGTATTATTTTACGAATGCATTAAGCACTCATGGATATAAAAAATGTGGTGGCACGGTGGGTTCGGAATATTTTTATAAAAAATTTGAAAATGAAACCATCGGCATTATTGTCTGCGAATACAATATGGCAAGAATAAAAGGGGATGCAGACGTTGAAAGAGTAAGAGGCTGTTATCAGAATGTCATGCATGGAATAGGCTCGAATAATATATTGGTCGTTGTCTTTGGATGTAAAAATGAAATGTCCTTTGAAACCGATAATGTTATTGTAGTAGAAGAAATGTGTGACAAAATCAGTGAAATCCAGATTGACAAAAGATTTTCTGATGTATTAAAAATATTAAGAAAAAGCATATCTTATGCCAAGGCGGATGATAAAAAAATGAACAGCGACATGGCAAAAATCGGATTTCATGACGCATACACATGTTGGCTCATTTATGTGCTAATTGCAATTAATATTTATTGCTATTATAAAACTTTATCACATTCAAAACTGTATGCAATAAGTCCTGCTACGGTTTTGGCACAGGGGGAAAGCTACCGATTATTTACATATATGTTTATGCATGGAAATGTTTCACATTTATTTTCAAACATGATGACATTGTTTTATATAGGAAGAATATTGACAGAAAAAACAGGAAATGGAAACACCTTAATCATATATATCACAGGCGGTATCATAGGTGGTTACGTATCTTGCTATGCAGGACTGATAAGAAATACAACTACTTATACAGTCGGTGCAAGCGGAGCAATTTTTGCATTACTTGGAGCTTTATTGGTAAACATTTTTATGAATACTAATTCGGGCAAAAAACAAATAGCAAAGTATTGCCTAATTACTATGATTTTAAGTAATATCTCACCTCATGTTGACGTTGCATGTCATTTGGCAGGTTTTGTAGCCGGAGGTTGCACCATGTTAGTTATTAATATGATGAATGCAATTCATTTGAACATTGTGAGCATAAACGCATCAAAAAAAACAGAGAAAGCTAGGTGGTAATAATGCGTCATAAAATTATATTGGTT
>CALELW010000079.1 GCA_937902905.1 uncultured Clostridium sp.
CATCCGCTATGTCACACCGGACGATATTGGTGAATTAGTAGATTTTGTTTCCATCGATGTTGCCTTTATTTCCCTTACGAAAGTATTAGAGCCTGTTAAGGCACTGATGAAGGAAAATGCTCAGATTGTCTGTTTGATTAAACCACAGTTTGAGGCGGGCAGAGAACAGGTTGGAAAAAAAGGAGTCGTGAGAGAGCCCCGTGTCCACGAAGAAGTGATTCAGATGGTTATGAACTATGCACTTTCCCTTGGATTTCATATTTTGGGGATTGACCACTCGCCGATTCGCGGCCCGGAAGGAAACATTGAATATCTCCTTTATATGGAGAACGATAACAGAGAACCGGTCACGATAGATGAAAAACAGAAAGAAGCGGTGAAAGAATTGGTGGCGCATGCACACGAGGTTTTATAGGAGGAACTGCGATGAAAAATTTTCAGATTATTTCCGATGGTGAGAAGGACTTACATCATGAGACGGCCAATGAAATAAAAAGATATTTGGAATCTCATGAAAAATGTGCTAAAATAGTAGGGAGTTCGTCTGAAGTTACGCAGATTGACTGGGCAGATTTAGTGATTGTGCTTGGAGGAGACGGTTATGTAATCCAGGCAGCAAAGCGGTTTGCCGGCAGTCATGTTCCGATTTTTGGTGTAAATTTTGGTACACTTGGGTTTCTGACCGAGGTGGAAAAGCCAAGAATACAAAAGGCACTGCATGAAATTTTATCCGGGAATTACGAAGTGGAAAAGCGGATGGCGCTTACCGGCAGAGTGCAGAAAACCTCAGTTGGAGAAGCGATTGGCATTGCGATTAATGAGTTTATTATCGGCAAGCAGGATTTCGGACATATGATAACGGCAAATGTCTATGTGGATGATGAGCTGATGGATACTTATGTGGCAGATGGAATTTTGGTGTCGACGCCGACCGGGTCGACGGCCTATAATTTGTCGGCAGCAGGTCCGGTGTTAGTACCATCCATGGAAGCGATGATTATTACGCCGATATGCCCACATTCATTGAACAAAAGAAGTCTTGTGGTGTCTTCGGATTCTAAACTTAGGATTGAAGTCGGAAAGACAAAGGAAAACTATCAGGATGAGGCCGCGATTCGAGGCGACGGACAGATGCTTTGGACGGTATCGACAGGTGATGTCGTATGGATTGAAAAAGCAAAAGAAACTTTTGATATGGTCCGGCTTGGTGATGCCAGCTTTTTCGATAAAATGAGGAGCAAACTAAACCGGGATTGATTAGCTGAAGTTTTGGAACGGAGTTTTTTTATGAAGCGAGTAAGACAGAATAAAATATTAGAATTAATTGATGAATATGATATTGATACGCAGGAGGAGCTTGGAAAGCGTCTGCATGAGTCCGGTTTCCGGGTGACGCAGGCAACCATCAGCCGGGATATCAAGGAACTGCAGTTGAAAAAACAGGCAGACAAAAACGGAAAATCCAAGTACATCTGTGTTACTCCGGGAAGTGCCAGTTTTGGCGAGCGGTATGCAAGAGTTCTGCAGGATGGTCTGGTGAGTATGGACCAGGCAGATAATCTGGTAGTAATCAAGACGGTAAGCGGTATGGCGATGGCAGTTGCCGCCGCAATTGACGCGCTTGAGATAGAAGAAATTGTAGGATCCATTGCGGGGGATGACACGATTATGTGTGCAGTCCGTACAGCGGACTTAGTACCGGCAGTGATTGAAAAAATAAGTAATAAGTAAGGAGGAAGACGAGTAGAAATATCTCGTCGAGTAAAAACATGTCAGGACATTCAAAATTTGCGAACATTAAGCACAAAAAAGAAAAAAATGATGCGAAAAGAGGTAAGATTTTTACAGTAATCGGCCGTGAAATTGCGGTAGCTGTAAAAGAGGGCGGACCAGACCCGAATAATAACAGTAAACTTCGTGATGTTGTTGCGAAAGCAAAGGCAAACAATATGCCAAACGACACGATTGAACGTGGAATTAAAAAGGCAGCAGGAAACGTAGATGCGGTTAATTATGTAAGCTGCCAGTATGAAGGATATGGTCCGAACGGAACTGCAATTATTGTAGAGGCACTGACGGATAATAAAAACCGTACTGCTTCGAATGTAAGAAATGCATTTACCAAAGGAAACGGTAATGTAGGAACGACAGGCTGTGTATCCTATATGTTTGACCAGAAAGGTCAGATTCTTGTTGATAAAGAAGCATATGAGACCGATGCCGATGAATTTATGATGCTTGCATTGGATGCCGGCGCTGAGGATTTTGTTGAGGAAGAAGATAGTTACGAAATTCTTACAACACCGGAGGATTTCAGTGTTGTTCGTGAAGCGTTAGAAAAAGAAAACGTTCCGATGGTACAGGCTGAAATTACGATGATTCCGCAGAATTATGTAGCACTTACTTCGGATGAAGACAAAAAGATGTTCCAGCGCATTATGGATCTTTTGGATGAGGATGATGATGTGCAGAATGTATATCACAATGTCGAAGAGGATGACGAATAAGACAATTTTTTTAAATCTAAAATGAGCTAATAATTTTAAGTCTTCTACACATAATAAAAGAGCAATCTTTTGTGTAGGAGGCTTTTTTTGTGAAATGGATAATAAGAATCGGGGTGATTATGTTCGCTGTGTTTTGTGGAATTAAAGCTGTACCGGAGGAAAAGGTAAGTTCCGGTGATATTACATCAACGTCAATCCGCTATGTGGCTCTTGGAGACAGCATCGCATATGGGTATGGACTTAGCGATAGAAAAGAGCAGTCGTATGTCGAATTGATTCGCAAAAATTTAGAGACCAAATATGATTCGGTTTTTGTTACAAATTTTGGAGAAAATGGGATGCAAAGCGGGGAACTTCTTGATATAATTACAAATCCGGAAAGAAAAGAATATAAAAAGTACCGGGCAACGATTAAACACGCCGATTTTGTTACGATATCCATTGGCTCAAATGATTTACTCCACCTGATTAAATTGGATTTGAATATGGAAGAAATGATAAAACGGGATGCGCATAAATTTGATGAGGCATGCCGGCAGTTTGCAAAAACCTTTCCAAAAATCATTCGGGAAATTCATGCGATTAACCCGGATGTAAGAATTTATGCGGACAATATTTATAATCCTGCTAAGGGGATTGATGCATTTTCGCAGGTGTATTCGGTGGCAGATGCTTATATTAACCGGATGAATCGCGGATTTTATCCATCGGATGAGTACGTGCTTGTCGATATTAAAAAATGTTTTGACAGCGAAAACGAATCCATGGTGAATCTTTCTTTCAAGGGCAGGGAAATTGACCCGCATCCCAGCGAAAAAGGACATAAAAAAATCGCGCAGATGGTCATAAAAGCCATGGAAAGATAGGGGGAATTCTGTTATACTGGTAAAAGATAAAAAAAGAAGGGATGGATACGGTGAAGATAGAAGGAGTCATATTTGATTTGGACGGCACACTGTTGGATTCGACGTGGGTCTGGTCGCAGATTGATACCGATTTTTTGAAAAAAAGGGGTTTTGAAGTGCCAAAAGATTATTCCACGGCTATTATGGCAATGGGGTTTGAAGAGGTGGCGAAATATACCATCAAGCGTTTTTCTCTGCAGGAGACTAAGGAAGATGTAATGGCGGAATGGGATGCGATGGCAAGAGATGCATATGCCCATGATGTAAAATTAAAAAAGGGGGCAAAAGAACTTCTTTTGTGGTTAAAACAGCAGGATATTAAGATGGGGGTTGCGACCTCAAACAGTGCTTCTTTGTTTGAACCGTGCCTGAAAAATTTAGGAATCTACGACTGGTTTCATTCATTTACGGAAACGGGGGATGTAAAAAGAGGAAAAGAGTTTCCGGATGTCTATTTGAAGGCGGCAGAGAAGATGGGAGCAAATCCGGGTAACTGTTTTGTGTTTGAGGATATTCTTCCGGCAGTTTTAGGAGCGAAAAAAGGTGGCTTTCAGACGGTTTTAGTAAGAGAGCCAAAGTGGAATTATGCGAAGGAAGAATTTGATTTAATCTGCGACTATGCAGTAGATGAAATTGACGAGGCGATAACCTTGCTAAATCAATGGAAATGCGATATTATATAGATAGTTTTTTGTATTTTGAAATGGAGGATAAAGGGAATGCCAATTACAGAGTTATTGGAGGCAAATGCCAAGAAATATCCGAACGAAGTGAGTCTTGTGGAGATTAACCCGGATATTCAGGAGAAAAGAAGAGTAACATGGAGGGATTATGAATTAATCGAGTCAAGTCCGATGTGTCATTACCGCAGGGAAATTACATGGCATGTATTTGACGAAAAAGCCAACCGTTTTGCACAGCTTTTAATCAGCAGGGGGATTGGAAAAGGGGACAAAGTAGCGATTTTATTGATGAACTGCTTGGAATGGCTTCCGATTTATTTTGGTATATTAAAGACCGGAGCACTGGCGGTGCCGCTTAATTTCCGTTATGCACCGGATGAAATTGAATACTGCCTGAATCTGGCAGAGGTACATGTTTTAGTATTTGGTCCGGAATTTATCGGCCGCGTGGAAGAGATTGCGGATAAAATCAGTCAGAACCGCCTTTTGTTCTATGTAGGAGGCGACTGCCCGTCTTTTGCGGAAGATTATGATAAACTGACGGCAAACTGTGCAAGTTTAGCACCGGGAATTCCGATTTCCGATGAAGACGATGCGGCAATTTATTTTTCTTCGGGAACAACCGGATTTCCGAAAGCAATTTTACATAATCATGAAAGTTTGATGCATGCCTGCAAAGTGGAGCAGAATCATCATGGACAGACACATGACGATGTGTTCTTATGTATTCCACCACTGTATCACACCGGAGCGAAGATGCACTGGTTTGGCAGTCTTTTGACAGGAAGCAAAGCAGTGCTTTTGAAAGGGGTAAGTCCGAAAACAATTTTGGAGACGGTCTCCAATGAGAAATGTACGATTGTCTGGCTTTTGGTTCCATGGGCACAGGATATTCTCGTGGAGCTTGACAGTGGAAGATTAAAACCCGATGATTATGAATTGTCCCAGTGGCGTCTGATGCATATTGGTGCACAGCCGGTTCCACAGAGCTTAATCCGCCGCTGGAAAGAGTATTTCCCAAATCATCAGTATGATACGAACTATGGTTTAAGTGAGTCGATTGGTCCTGGATGTGTTCATCTTGGCGTTGAAAATATCCATAAAGTCGGAGCTATCGGTATTCCGGGATATGGCTGGGAGGCAAAAATTATTGACACCGACGGAAACGAAGTAAAACAAGGTGAAGTCGGCGAGCTGGCGGTTAAAGGTCCCGGCGTGATGAAATGTTATTATAACGATGAAGAGGCAACCAAAGAAGTTCTTCATGGCGACTGGCTTTACACCGGTGATATGGCAGAGATGGATGAAGATGGTTTTATCTATCTGGTTGACCGCAAAAAAGATGTTATCATCAGTGGTGGTGAAAACTTATATCCGGTTCAGATTGAAAACTATCTGAGCAAACATGAGGCAGTAAAGGATGTAGCTGTTATCGGATTAAAAGATGACCGCTTGGGAGAGATTGCAGCAGCGATTATCGAATTAGTACCTGGGGCTGTCTGCACGGAAGATGAGATGAATGAATTCTGTAAAGGACTGCCACGTTATAAGAGACCGCGTAAGATTTTCTTTGCGGATGTACCGAGAAACCCAACCGGTAAAATTGAGAAACCAAAACTGCGTAAAATGTATCAGAGTGAAAAGTTGGTAGATGCACAGAATCGTGGTTAAGTATTTGCTGCGGCAAGTTATCATTGATTTCTACTGCAAACTCCATTATAATAGGATGTTGGCAGGAAAATATAGTTAGAAGTGCAAAGAACTTCAGAACGGAGGAAATATGAGTAAGAAACCAACGGTATTAATGATTTTAGATGGATATGGATTAAGTGATAAGACAGAAGGAAATGCAGTAAAACAGGCAAAAACGCCGGTTATGGATAAGCTGATTGCAAAGTATCCTTTTGTTCAGGGCGAAGCAAGCGGTATGGCAGTTGGTCTGCCGGACGGACAGATGGGAAATTCCGAAGTCGGACACACCAACATGGGTGCCGGAAGAATTGTATACCAGATGCTTGTTAAGATTTCAAAATCGATTCAGGATGGCGATTTCTTTGAGAATAAAGCGCTTGTTGCCGCTATGGAAAACTGCAAAAAGAATGACAGTGCACTTCATTTGATGGGGCTGTTGTCACCGGGCGGTGTGCACAGCCATATGGAGCATTTATACGGTCTTTTGGAAATGGCTAAGAAAAATGGACTGGAAAAGGTATATGTTCATGCTTACCTTGACGGACGTGACGTTCCGCCTTCATCCGCAGCCGAGTATATGGAAGAGTTAGCAGCTAAGATTAAAGAAATCGGTGTTGGTTCTGTTGCTACGATTTCCGGACGTTTTTATGCGATGGACCGTGATAATGCATGGGACCGCGAAGAAAAAGCATATGCTGCTTTGGTATATGGCGAAGGTGTACAGGCAGATGACCCGGTACAGGCAATCAAAGATTCCTATGCGAATGATGTAACGGACGAGTTTATGATTCCTACCGTTGTCGATAAAAACGGTATGATTCATGAAAATGACAGTGTAATCTTCTTTAACTTCCGTCCGGACCGTGCAAGACAGTTGACAAGAGCTTTTGTAGATCCTGAATTTACCGGATTCGAGAGAAGAAACGGATACTTCCCACTTACTTTTGTCTGCATGGCACAGTATGATGCTGAGATGCCAAATGTATTAGTTGCATTCCCACCGGAAGAATTGAAAATGACATTTGGTGAGTATCTGGCAAAACACGGTAAAAAACAGCTTCGTCTGGCTGAGACACAGAAGTATGCACATGTTACATTCTTCTTTAATGGCGGCGAAGAGAAGCAGTTTGAAGGAGAAGACCGTATTCTTGTAAACTCTCCAAAAGTAGCTACGTTTGATATGCAGCCGGAGATGAGTGCGTATGAAGTTTGTGACAATCTGGTAGAATCCATTCGTTCGGATAAATACGATGTTATTATCGTAAACTTTGCAAATCCGGATATGGTAGGGCATACCGGTATCATGGAAGCAGCGATAAAAGCGATTGAAGCAGTTGATGAATGTGTTGGAAAAACAGTGGATGCCATTTTGGATGTAGATGGACAGATGTTTATCTGTGCCGACCATGGAAATGCAGAGAAACTGATTGATGAAGATGGCGAGCCATTTACTGCTCATACGACAAACCCGGTTCCATTCGTTCTTGTAAATTACGATGAAGATTATACACTTCGTGAAGGCGGATGCCTGGCAGATATCGTTCCAACATTAATTGAGATGATGGGTATGGAACAGCCGGCTGAGATGACCGGAAAGTCATTGTTGATTAAAAAATAATCCTGATTTAATAAAATAAAAAGGAGTTCCCCCTCTCGTGTATGAACGAATAAGGGGGGAACTCCTTTTTAGCGGAATAATATGCAATTGCCGCTTTCCCGATAGTAGCGGATTCTTTTTTCAAGAGGCTCGCGCCCGCATCCCATTTTTTCGCCAAGGCAGTCCAGGCAGAGAAAACGGGAAGCCGTGCGGTCCACTAATTTTAAATAAATTGCTTTTTCATCGGAGGTAAGTTTTTTTGCGCATTTTTTACATAAGTTTCGAGATGATTCCATGCTCACACCAATTTTGCACGAACGACCATACAGTCACAGGATGGCACCGTTACGGCAAACCTTTCTTTAAAAGTACCAAGTTCTTTGTGTTCGTGGCAGTCGTACATAGACAGTGCCATGCCGGAAGCATAAGGAAGCCCCAAATCCCAGAATTGAATTGTTAATTCACGATTTGTGTCGCTGAGATTGAAAAGCCCGATTGCCAAATCGCCATTCGACAAAACTTTTACCAGTACAAAGGCTTCATCCTCATGGAACCATTGAGGTTCGACGCGGACACGGTAGGCTCCACGAGATTCGATATCCTGATTAATAGTAATTAAATCACGGTTTAATAGAATATTCTTTGTTTCCTGAGTGGCCTTTCTTATGTCACATCCAATCATCAAAGGGGAACCCATCATAGCCCAGAGAGCAAAGTGGGTTTTGTACTGCGTATCGGTGCAGCCACCGATGGAACCGATAAAATCATCGTTGCTGCCACCGTGCATACCGACCACCAGCATATCCATGTCATTGTGGCAGAAGGAACCTGTGAAAGCCTCTTTTTCAATTTGAGACAGGGCAATCTTTTGAATTGATTCCCAGTTATCTTGAATATCCGGGGTGGAGCGGTACATATGGGCACCGGATTCGCGAATCCAGTTATGTACGTTATCCTCGCCCCAGTTGCAGGCAGAAAATAAAATCGGACGTCCGCAGTTGCGAAGCGCTAAATTCATCCGTTTATAAAGAAGTTCTCCGGACATATGTCTTGGCTTGAAACAAAAATCGTATTTGAGATAATCGACACCAAAATCAGCAAATTGTTTTGCATCTTCAAATTCGTGCTCAAAGCTTCCCGGATATCCGGCACAGGTGTGGGTGCCGGCGCAGGAATACATACCAAACTTCAGTCCCTTGTCATGGATGTAGTCGGCAACCGCGCTCATGCCGTGTGGGAATTTTTTTGGGTCGGCAACGAGATG
>CALELW010000080.1 GCA_937902905.1 uncultured Clostridium sp.
CGGGGAACAGAAGTATCTTGACATGGCAAAAGATTTTGTCGACCGGCGCGGAACGGAGCCGAATTATCTCGTGGATGAGAATAAAAAAGAATGGTTTGTGGATGTGTGGCATGACCCGAATCCATATCATACGCCGTACGGCCAGGCACACAAACCGGTTCGGGAACAGGACACGGCGGAGGGGCATGCGGTGCGTGCTACCTATCTCTACTGTGCGATGGCGGACCTTGCCTATGCTTATCAGGACGAGAGTCTTTTTGCGGCATGTGAGCGGCTGTATGAGAACATGACCGAGAAAAGAATGTATATCACGGGCGGAATCGGAAGCTCCGGCACATTAGAACGTTTTACGACAGATTATGACCTGCCGAACGACACGAACTATTCGGAGAGCTGTGCGTCGATTGGGCTGGCACTTTTCTGCCGCCGCATGGCACAGATTACCGGGGATGCAAAATACATTGACACGATGGAACTTGCGCTGATGAATACGGTGCTCTCCGGAATTGCAATGGATGGAAAAAGTTTCTTTTACGTGAATCCGCTGGAAGTGTGGCCGGCAAACTGTATGCCTGCAACGGACAAAAACCACATCAAGCCGGTGCGCCAGAAATGGTTTGGCTGTGCGTGCTGTCCGCCGAACATTGCGCGTACGTTGGCATCACTCGGCGAGTATGTCTGCTTCCAGGAAAAAGACGCTCTCTGGTTAAATCTTTTTACAGGAGGAACAATCCATGCTACAATAAAAGAAAAAAGCGTGGATTTACATCTGACAACAAGTTTTCCATGGGAAGGAAAGCTTGCGATAAAAGTGGATGCGAAGGAGGAAGTGAACGGAACAATCTGTATCCGAATCCCGGCATATGCGAAAAACGTTGCATTGACAGTGGATGGAGCCGCGGTTGCGATGACAGTGGAAAAGGGATATGCGCGCCTGCGTGCTGACTGGAAATCACAGCGCATTGTGCTGACGTTTGAGATGCCTGCGCAGTTTGTCTTTGCGAACCCTAAAGTGCGTGCCGATGCCGGAAAAGCAGCCATTGTAAAAGGACCTGTGGTGTACTGCCTAGAGCAGGTGGACAACGGCGAGAACCTTGGCAGCCTGTTTGTGGATGTCACAAAGCCGATTCGGGAGACGAAAGATGACGCATTGGGCGGTACCTTAAAACTCACCGCACAGGGCAAGCGGATGAAGGAAAAGGACTGGGGAAAAGGACTTTACGGAACGGTTCCGGTTGGCTTTGAGGAGACGGAACTGACACTTGTGCCATACTGCTACTGGGGCAACCGGGGAGCAGGCGAGATGGCAGTCTGGATGAAAATGCTCCACGCATAAAGGAGCCTTTAGAAAGTGAATATATATTTAGCACCAATGGAAGGCATTACCGGATATCTGTTCCGGAATGCCTTCTTTTCCTGTTTTGGCGGCGTGGATAAATATTTTACGCCATTTATCGCCACACACAGCAAGAAAGCGATGGATAACCGCGAAAAAAAGGATATTCTGCCGGAGCACAACGCGGGTAAAAATGTTGTGCCGCAGATTATTTCCAAAAATGCGGAAGACAGCATCCGCCTGATTCGCACCCTGAAAAAAGAATACGGCTATACGGAAGTTAATCTGAACCTCGGCTGTCCGTCCGGCACGGTTGTGGCAAAGGGGCGCGGAGCAGGATTTTTAGCACACCCGGAGGAACTGCGCGCCTATTTGGAGCAGGTCTATGATGCAATTACGCCGGAAGGAATCCGGATGTCGATTAAGACGCGGCTTGGCATGGAGAGACCGGAAGAATTTTTGGAATTGTTAGAACTATATCAACAATTTCCGGTATCGGAACTTATCATACATCCGCGGGTGCAGAAAGATTTTTATAAAAATACACCGAATATGGAGGCGTTCTGTACTGCATTTTGCAATACAACATACAGTGCATCAAGTCAGAGTCGTATTCCGGTTGTCTACAATGGAAATATTTTCCGGAGAGAGGACTACGATGACTGGAAGGCGCAGCTTAAAGCTTTTGTGGAAGCAGGAACCCCGCAGCAGGACGAGAAACGAAAGCTGGATGTGTTTCCGGAGGTGATGCTTGGACGCGGTCTGATTTCGAATCCGGCGCTGGCACGGGAATTAAAAGGTGGAAAGCCGCTCCAAAAAGAAGAACTGGAAGCGTTTCACAACCGGCTTTACCGCGATTACCTTGAGGATTTTGCAGGCGATAAAAATGCGCTGTTTAAACTGAAAGAATTGTGGTTTTACTGGGGAAAACAGTTTGTCCAGCCGGAAAAGCATTTAAAGAAAATAAAAAAGGCGCGTGATTTTTCCGATTATGAGATGGCAGTCCGCCAACTGTTTCACGATTTGGAATTAGGCGGAATTGACCGTCATAGTTTTGGCTGAAACAGGAAAGAATAACCTTTGCCGGCACAAAAGTGCAGGCAGAAGGGCACGGTATGGTATGCAGAAGGTGATGGAAAAAGGGAAAATCGAACAGTTTCGGGATGTGCTGTCGGAAGAGGTCATCCGTTATATCCGGGAGAACCAGACGACGGCATTTGAGGGATTTTTACATTATGATTTGTTTGCGTTTGACTGGTACGACGTGGAGCAGAAGGGCGTCTGGACAGCGCCGATTATGATATACATGGATGAGGAGCATCTATTTTTCTTATGTGAGCATGAGCGCACGCTGAAAAAAGTGC
>CALELW010000081.1 GCA_937902905.1 uncultured Clostridium sp.
TCGCTTAGACAAACACGCGGAGATATGTCATGTGCTGAAAATGTGCATATTGAATTCGCGCGTTTGTACCCATGAAACACAAATCTTTTTTAGTAAAATATAAAGTTAGAAAGCCACTTCGGCTTAAGTCGTAACAGAGCAGCCAGCATCTTGGCGAGAGTTAGCCTAATCTGCAGCCCTATCGCCGGTTGTTAAAATAAAAAAGGAAAGCTATATTTGCGAAGCAAATATCCCGCTTTCCCTTTTTTATTTCTAACAACCCATCTTAATAGTGTATAAACACCATCTCACGGTATTTTGTCAAGTCATAAATCTTTTTTGAATCCGATGGAGACAAGTTTAAGCATCCGTGTGAACCACGGCTTTTATACAAGGTTTTGCTCCAGCGGCTCCATGGCTGCCAAGGCGCACCGTGGAATCCGGTTCCGGTCCACATGATACGAACCCAGTTGTTTACCGGCGTTGCATAGTTATCGCCGCGGAGAATACGATGTGTCTGGTGTTCCTTGATGAAATAAGCACCGGTTCTTGTCTGACGGTCTTTTACCGGTTTCCCGCTGATTGTCCGACACTTAAAAGCAACTTTTCCGTTGCGCCATACATAAACCTTTTGAGCAGTAAGATCAATTTCGGTAAAGTTTTCTGTGTCCCAATCCTTTGTTTTGTCATCGATATTCATCGTAAATGCCGTATTGGCAAATTTCGTTTTCTTTTTAATTGTAAGTGCTTTTTTCTGTGCGTCATCCGGATTTTCCATATAAGCTTTCTGCTTATCCACATCCATTGTCTTTTTCAGAGCACTTGTCAACTGCTTCAGCATTGTATCATAAACAAGCTGCCAGCCGTAGTCACCACCAGTTACGGAAATAGTTTTACCATTGTGGCTTTTAAACGAGCGTGTCACGCCAATGGTTTTGTATTTGAAGCAGGTTTTTTCAACCCATTTTTCAATTGCCTTATTATCAAAAGATACTTTTCCGTTTTTATATTTGCACCATTTATAAATTTGTTTTGGACTGACGGTTTCGGTAATGCCTTTTTGAATTGTCCAGGTTATCCAGCGCAGAATTACCGGATTGCAGGCATCTGCTTTTTGCTGAAGCGAAGGGTCTGTAGAATAAATGCTTGGCTTTTCGTATACATCCGGGTATTTTTTTTCATCGGTTAAGTTTAATTTTTCATGTCCGGATTGCAGAGCCTTTCCAATCGCTTTTATGAATTCATCATGGTTTAATGTATTTCCTAAATATTCTTTTTCAATAACCAGATATTTTTTCTCGGATGAAAAGGCAACCTTTGCATTTTGTGGCTGTGTAACCGGATATGATTCACTTCCGGTTGAGAGGTCGGATTGTCCCACGAGGGCATCCAGTTTTTTCTCATCATAAGAAGCTCCTAAGTCAATATCCACCTGCTTCCTTTTTCCCAGGGAAAAGAAAGGAAGCGAACCATGCTGCTCATCATATTTTTTCTGAAGAGAATCTTTGATGTCAACCTGATAGTCAATGTCATCTTTTCCGATGGTCAAAGTGCCGTTATTTCTTCCTGTTATTTTAAGCTGATAGGTAGAAAATACATGATTAATTAAATCAGCTGATTCTTCGTAGGTCATGCCTGATACTTCTCTGTCACCAATCCATGTGTTTGAGTACCAGCGGTTCATATAATAAATATGTATACCCAAAACAATGCCTATCACTACAACAAGTGTTGCAATTGTAGCAATAAGCATTGCCTTTCCTTTTTTTGTACGAATCCAAGATGGTTTCTGTGTCTCTCGATTATCCACCCTTACATCCCTCTTTCCTTAATAATATTGTCTCACAATGGGATTATAAAATTTTGCGGTGGAGTTGTCAACACAAACAAGCCCATTTTTTGAAATTCCCTTAACTTACCAGATTTTTGCCGCCTCTAAGAAGGCTGTGTATGACAATTTCGGATCATAAATGCTGGTGTCAAACAAAAGTGGTGCACACTGAGAGCGCCAGGACGTTGCATCGCACAGACCCCAGAGAGTGATGCCGGTAATTCCTTTTGGATTTACACTCTGATTACGATTCTTTTGCTTGGTAATGATGGTCTGCATCAGTTTTTTTACGAATTTTGCCTGATCCGCATCGGTTTCATGCTCCGGTGTGTAAGCGTAGGAAGCATTAGCACCTTCTGTGTCAAAGTTTATAGTAAAGTCAAGTTCGGTTATCTGAATTTCGTAACCTGCTGCTAAAAACTGCTCCAATGCGCTGCCATATTCGGCAACTGTAGGAACTTTTACGTCTACGTGGCTCTGCATGCCAATACCTCCGCAAATTTTAGCAGCTTCGCCTTTGTTGATAAATTCCACCAGATTCAATGTGTCTTTTACACCGAAATAGGTATTGTAATCATTATAAAATAATGTGACTTTATCCGTTGCCTGATAACTCTTTAGCATATCATAGGCGATTTCAAATGCTTTCTTTACGTAAGAAGGAGAATTTCCCATATCGCCATATACACTCGTCCATGTTTTGAAAAAAGAGTAAGACGGACGGTGGAGATATTCGTTCACTACATCCCATGCGTAGACAATGCTTCCGGCAGAACCGGTTAAAGCTTTTTCTTTGTCCATGACATGCCCCATTACATTGTGAATGTAGAAGTCAAGGCGGGCATCCATAACAGCAGGAGTAACGACTTTGGATCCATCATAGCCCTTTGTAAAGAACCAGGAAGGCGTCTGGCTGTGCCATACCAAAGTATGGGCGCGCATTTTCAAACCGTTGTTTTTTGCAGCCTCTAATGATTTGTCGACGGTTGTAAATGCTAATTCTGGAACGGTTGATTCGGTGTATCCGGCAGGAATGTAATATCCCTTTTTCTTTGCATCTGCAACGGAAATAAGCTTGGCGGATGAGCCGAGAATAGCATCCGGTTTCATTTCATTTTCCAAAGTAAAACTGTTGTACTGTTTTTTTACAAATTTCATTGTAGATGCGTTTTGCAGTTCTCGTGGATTAGAAGCACTTCCGTAATTTAGGCAGGTACCCATGTACGGTATGATTTTTGCATAGGTATCTTTTAGGCTGGAAGCAACGACGGTTTTTTTCGCTTTCACCTTTACTTTGCAGGTAAGTTTAAATGTTTTTTTCTTTCTTTTTACCGTGCAGGTGATTTTTGCGGTTCCCTTTGCTTTTGCCTTTACTTTGCAGGAGGTACGTTTCTTTTTTGAAATTGAAACGCTCTTTTTCTTGCTTGTTTTCCATGTGACTTTACATTTTTTTGTGTTTTTTACCTTAAGAGTTTTTGACTTTCCCTTTGTCAGAGTCATTGTTTTTTGGGAAAGTTTTGGTTTTTTTGCCTTTGCTTCGGTGGATGTCGTGTTTGTCAGAAACGAAGACAGACAAAGAACAGCAACCAGACTGTGGGCAATTACCTTTTTGATTTGTTTCATATAGCTACACTCCTTTCATTTAACCATATTTTAACAAAATAAAAGGAATGCCACAATAAACTATTGTGACATTCCACTGTGTTATTCTCAAAGAAAATTGTTTATAAATGTTGATAAAGTTCTTCTAACAGAGAAACGGTGTGGATAATTGCCTGTTTTGCGAAAACCGGATAATCCATATGACCGGAATTATCTGCCTTGTCGGAGATGGCACGGATAATTAAAAACGGAACGTTGTTTAAGTAAGCGGTGTGCGCCATGGCAGCACCTTCCATTTCTGCACAGTCACCATGGAATGTTTCGACTAGATAATTCTTTTTCTCCGCACTGGCGATAAACTGGTCGCCACTTACCACTTTTCCAATGTGGCAGTGGATGTCCGGATTCGCTTTTTCGCAGGCGGATTTTGCCAAAGAAACCAGTGTCTCATCTGCTGTAAAAATTGATTGCTCCATGCGTGGGATGATGCCGACCGGATCTCCGAGTGGCGAGACATCCATATCGTGCTCCTGCGCACAACTCGATAAAACAATGTCACCGATATCAAGGGCGTTGTTTAAGGAGCCGGCGACGCCGGTGTTGATAACCATGGTTACATGAAAGTCATCACAGAGAATCTGGGTGCAGACTGCCATATTAACCTTTCCAATTCCACTTACAACGGCAACGGTTTTAATTCCGTGAAAATCTCCTTCAACAAAAGTCATGCCGGCTTTTGTTACTTCGGTTGTATTTGTCATTTTTTCTTTTATGATAGCCACTTCTTCATCCATGGCTCCGATTAATCCAATTTTTTTCATAATGCCTCCTATAATAAAACAATCAGTTTCGTCCTTAAGTGTAGTTGATTTGTGTAGAAAAAGTCAAGGGTATCTTTATTTATAAATCCGCACTTTGCAATAAGCCTTCTTTTTGGATTTATCTTTTGCCTTTGCATAAACCTTAACGGTATGGCCGATTCCCTTTTTCTTTGCACGGACAACACCTTTTTGCGTTACTTTGGCATATTTTTTATTGGAGACATACCATTTGACCTTTTTGTTTGTCGCATTTTTCGGTTTTACGGTGGCCTTTAACTTGAGTTTCTTTTTATAGCGAAGTTTCGCTTTCTTTTTATTCAATGTTATTTTTGTCACCAATTTGGTTTTTTTCTTTGTACTGCTTGTGCTTTGTGTCGCGGTGGCAGTGGTGCTTGTCTGTGTTGTGGTCTGCAGACAGGCAGGGAGACTGGATGAGGCGGAACTGATTTTACTTAAATCCAAAATGCCGCCGGTCATGCAGTAGGAAGAAAGCCCTGAAACCTCACGCACACAGTGCAGCAGACGGTTGCGCCTTTCCACTGCGGAATCGTTTGGGTATGCGGCGGCAAGAAGTGCTGTGGCAGCCGATACCTGAGGGGCAGCCATAGAAGTACCGCTCATCGAATTGTACTTAATATAAAGGGCATTTGTCGGATTTGCTTTTGAAATGCCGATGTTATCAAAGTAAATTTTATGTACGGAAGTGAAGTTACCGGTTAAGGAAACAATTTCTGCGTAAATGGTGTTGTTTCGTTTTATAAAATATAATTTACTGCTGTAGTGGGACCATGAAATTTCACCATTTTCCTCGATGCCCATGTCATAAGATACCTGATATGTGCCATCGGCTAAGTTCATGCCGTCTATATCCATGTAAAGGGTCAAAGTTGCAGAACTTCGCGCGGCATCAATGGAAATGCAGTAAGAACCGCTTCCTGCCTGATTGTGCGAATCTTCTGCTGAGTAAGACTTTTCATTGTATAAAATGCTGCCGTCTAATTTGCCGATTTCCGATGGGTGGTATAAAACGGCATCGTTTGAGGCAAAAGAGGTGAAATACGAACACCGAGAATTGCGCTCACTGTCTGTATAAACCGAAGGATAAAAAACGCCGGAATTTATTGTGGAAAAAATATTCCTGCCCGGTGCAAAAAGGTGAACCGTTTTGTTTCCGTAATCGGAAAAAAACGCCTTCTTATCGGTCTGAGTGGAGGCGCCAACGGTTACCACATAGGGGCTGTCTAAGTCATAAGGGCATCCATCCGAGATGGCACTATCGTGATTTTCGCCGTCATTTCCGGCGGCAAAAAGAAACAGACTGCCATTTTGTCCAATCTGGTTGACCAGTGTTTTCATGGAAGTTGAGCTGCTTCCACCGCCGCCCCAGGAACAGTTGATGGCAGCAATATTTGCACCAAGAGTCTGCGCTTTATAGATATAATTGAAAGCTGCGATGATAGAGGAATCGTATGATGTGCCGGCAGAATTGAAAACTTTCAGTGCCATTAGTTTCGCATTGCTGATGCCGCGGATTCCTTTGTTATTATCGGATACGGCGCTGATAACACCAGCGCAGTGAGTACCGTGTCCGTCCTCGTCTTCATCCATAGGATCACTGTCATAATCTCCGAAATCATAGCCATATGTGCCGGGAAGTTCTAACTGGTCGTAAGGATTTTTCCACATATGAGCGGCTAGATCTTCGTGGGTGTAGTCAATACCGGTGTCGACAACGGCAACAATAGTATCGCTGTCTTTACTTGTCTGAATCCGGTTATTATATTGAATCCCGGAAGAAGAGGTCCGGTAGGAGCCGGTGCCGTCTAAATACCACTGTTCATCCGTATAAGTATCGTTTGATGTGGACAATTTATAGCGGTAGTAATTTGGCTCGGCGGCAACTACATTATCCTGCTTTTTCAGTTTTGCAATAAGCTCTTTCGTTGAATAGGTATCGGAGCGAACCTCTGAAAGATAGAGATTTTTCCCTTTTTTCTTTTTGACAGGACCAAAATCCCAGCTGTTTTCCACTTCAATATTCGAATCAAACGAGGTTGTTCCCTCTTTGGCAAGTCCGGTTTCGGATGAAGCGTTAAGTGTTACAATGGCCTCACCCTCCACGTAGCGGTCAGAGGTCGGAGCGGTATTTATTTGTTCGGTCACGGCCTGAATTTTATCCGGTATGATGCTGCTAAGCAAAAGAGATAAAATCAAAACCGGAATCAGTCCTCTTTTTCGCATAAATTCACGCCCCTTTCTCAAATAATCATTGCGTCAAATGGCAATAACTGATATGATAGAAATAACGATTTATGACAATAAGTATACGAAAAAAATGTGAAAAAAATAAGTCGAGGAGGTAGCAGCATGTTATTTGTGAAAGTTGATGAACTCAAGCCCGGGATGCGCTTAGGAAAACCAATCTACAATAAAAATGGAGTTTTGTTGTATGACCGTGATACAAAACTTACGATGCAGGCGATTTACGGAATTAAAAACTTTGGGCTTTTAGGTCTGTACATACTTGAGCCGGCAGAACCGGTTCCGCCGATGTCGGAGGATGATATTAACTTTGAGCGTTTCCAGACGATGGCGGTATTTAGTATCCGCGAAGATTTGGATTTGATTGATTCCGGGAAAAAGGACAAGGGGCTTGACTGGCTGTGCAGTCTTATCATAAAGAATTATGGTGACTTAAATCATAAGATTAATTTTGTGCAGAGTCTGCGAAGCAGTGAAGATTATATTTATAAACATGTTTTGAATGTTGCTATTTTGTCCGCCATTATTGCCGGTCAGATGGGCTTTCCGGTTGGACGGATTAATCTCCTTGTGAAGTCGGCTATTCTGCATGATATTGGTGCACTGAAATTACAGCAGTTACCGGATGCAGAAGATTTAGATGATGGCACGAAAGAAGTCATTAAGAAAAATACACAGGATACATTAACCCGCTATGGTGATTTGGATGAGGAGGTTATGCGCCTTATTACCCAGATGCAGGAGCTTTATACAAGAGAGAGCGATGCAGAGATTCCGGCAGGTTTAAAAGAAAGTGTGAATGCAAATATCCTCTATGTGGCAGATGCGTATGATCGCATGACGGCGATGAAGTCTTTTGAGGAGCCGACCTCGGAAGTGAAAGCGGTGCGCGAACTTCTTGCGGATGAGGAGCGTTATAATAAGAAAATAGTCAATGCTCTGGTTCATGGAATTTCTATTTTGTATCCGGGCGTATGTGTTGAGTTGACAAATGGGGAAAAGGGATTGGTTATTACTGAAAATGAGGAAAATATTTTCGAGCCGGTTGTCCTTGATTTCCGTAATAATAATTTGTACGATTTGTCGGATTCGTCAGTTAGACAGACCGTTGAAATTGCCGATGTCATGAAAACGATGGATAACCGAATTAAATTGGATAAAAGTCTGTTAGAAGAGTATCAGGCAAATTAGGAAGAGATACTAAAGATTTCCGCCGGATTGTCCGAGATATAAGTATAAGGATTTAGAAAGTGAGCGTGAAATCTATGGATATTTCGACCAATCGGATTTCCCTTACCTTTGATGACACGGAAAGAATGGAGAAAAAAAACGTGTCTGTACAAGACGCCAAGGATGGCGGCATCTCCCAGATTCAGGTGGGAGCGACAATGGATTGTTCCGTACAAGAGGCGGGGAAACACCACATTGTGTATACGGAAGCAGAAGCAAAACAATTACAGAAACAAAATATGGTGCCTCTAAACGATACGCAGATGTCACCGGCAGATTTTATCAGCCGCTGCATGACAGGGAAAGATGCAAAAGCGGTTTCGGAAGATGGGACACCGTTAGAAGAATATACTTCATCTCAGCTTGAGCGGGCGGTCACAAGAATTAAGAAAGAACGTCATGAGAAGCAGGAGGCTGTCGAGCGTGAAGTGTCAAAACAGCGTGAAAAAGATGAGGCGGTAAGTAGAAATGCCGCTCAGTTAGCCGCGGACGGTAACGTCCCGGACACTGTGATTGACCAGTTATTGGACAGCGACCTGCCGGTGACGGAGGAAAATGTGGCGAAGCTTTCGCATGCCGTAGATATGGCATCGGAAATCCGCTCTTTTTCGGACGCTGCGATGAAGTTTTTTATTGACAATGAAAATACAATTCTTACACCGGAAAATATTAACGCCGGTGTTCATGGAGCCGTGGAAGGTGAAGAGAATCCATCGTCCGAGGAAAATGATTTTTCACTTGTGGAGAATCAGGTCCGCAGCCGTTTAGAAGAGAGCGGGATGGAAGCGGATGACGAAAATATGGCAGCAGCGAAGTGGCTGTATGAAGAAGACTTACCGGTAACGGCAGAAAATGTGGCACTTTCTTCGCAGGTAAAAGAATTAAAAGAAACTAAAGATTCGGTTTTGACGGCACGAATTGCCGACCAGATGGCGGAAGGTGTGCAGCCGGAAAAAGCGAATTTAGTGAAATTATCGGTGGCAGAGGCTGTTCGTTTTAAGAGAAGACTGGCGGAAACCCAGCTTACAATGACGGTGGATGCCATCCGCACGATGTCAGAAAAGGGAATTTCAATTGACGTCACGAAATTAGAAGATGTAGTTGAGAAACTGAGAGCAGCGGAAAAAGAGGCTTATCAGTCGGAACTTTTCAATGCGGATTTGCCAGTGACAGAAGAAAATATCAATATGCTGAAAGAAACCTGTCAGGCGGCAAAACAAGTGTTGTCTGCACCGGTTGAGTTTATGGGATATGCATTTACTCAAGGAGTGGAGGATACGCTTTCTTCCCTGTCATCTAAGGCAGAGGCGTTTAGCGCTTCATTTGATATGGTGGAAAACCGCTATGAGTCAGTGGGAACGGAAGTCCGCAGAGATTTGGGCGATTCGCTCACAAAAGCATTTTCTAATATTGATGCGCTGCTTGAAGAAGCAGGTTTTGAGACAACAGCGAGAAATGAGCGGGCGGTTCGCGCTCTTGCATATAATCAGATGCCTTTGACCGAGGAAAATCTGGTTTCCGTTAAAGAGTATGATGAGCGTGTTACGACGCTGATGAAAAATATGAAACCGGAAGTTGTCTGTGAGTTGATACGGAAAGGCGAGAATCCGTTAGAAAAGACACTGGATGAATTGCAGAATGATGTGAATGAGATTTTAGCCGAAAATGATATAGAAGATATTTCTTTCCGGAAGTATTTGTGGAAAATGGACCACACGGATGGTCTTACGGAAGATGAGCGTGAAACGATGATTGGCGTTTACCGCCTTCTTCATCAGATTGAAAAAAGCGATGGGGCGGCAGCCGCTCAGGTATTAAATGAGGGAAAAGAATTATCGCTTTCTTCCCTTTTATCGGCAGTCCGCACACGGAAAAAAGCCGGAATGGATGTTTCGGTGGATGATTCGTTTGGCATGGAAAAAGAAGTGATTGCTTCAAAAAATTCTATTTCCGAGCAGATTTACACGGCATATGGACAAAATCTTGCGGCAGATTTGACGGAAAAATTGTCACCTCAGGTATTAAAAGAGGCAATGGATGGAAATGAAGGAATTTCGGCAGAGGCATTATTGGAGCAGTGTGAAGAAAAAGGAATTGCAGAGGAAAATGCCTTTTATGAGAATGAAGTGCGATCTGTCCGCGAGGCAGCAGCAAAGAGTGAGTCAGAGGTGATAAATTTCTTAGAAGCACTTGATTTACCGGCGACACTTTCCAATCTTTCACTTGTGCAGGAATTTCGCCAGATGGGTGCCGGTAAATGGCATGATTTGTGGAAAGAAGAAGATACCGATGCGGTTCTTGATGCGATGGAAGAGCCGGACTCGCTGGATGGTGTTTTTGAGAAAATTGAAGAAAATATGCAAAAAGAACTAGCCGAAAGACAGGAATCAGACGATATAACATATGATGAAATTACATGGCAGAATCAGATGTCCCGCTTGTTTACATTTCATGGCGTAATGCGCCGCTGTCAAGTTTATGAAGTGCCTATTTTGACGGAATTTGGAATTACAACTTGCAATATTACGATTCAGGAAGGTGTGGAAAAAGAAAAGGGCAGTATTGAGATTGCTATGAATTCTAAGGAATTTGGCAGGTTACAGGCTAGTTTTAAGGTAAAAGAGAAAAAGGTAAACGGTTTTGTTACCGTAGAGGATGAAACGAGTGTTTCCTCCTGCCAAGAGCGCATGGATGCATTTGAAAAGGAATTGGAAGAGATTGGTTTTACAATGGATGGTAATACCCTGATTACGGGGCAAAGGACGTCTCTTTCCGTAGGAAATAAAGAAGAAGGTGCAAAAAATCAGGATTTGTACCGGATTGCCAGATTATTTGTGGTAACCATGAACAGAAAGGACGATGACAATGAAAATTAATACAAACATTTCGGCGCTTCGCGCAAATTTTAACTTGAACAATGTGCAGTCACAGTTGACATCAAGTACAAACAAATTATCTTCCGGCTATCGGATTACAAAAGCGGCAGATGATGCGGCAGGAATGGCAATTTCTCAGAAAATGCATGCACAGATCCGCGGACTCCAGAGAGCTTCCAAAAACGGTTCGGATGGTGTTTCGTTCATTCAGACGACAGAAGGTGTTCTCTCTGAAATTGAAAATATGTTACAGCGCTGCCGTGAACTTTCGGTACAGGCGGCAAACGGCAGTGTGACAACGATTGAAGATAAACAGGCACTGCAAAATGAGATTGATTCTTTGATGGCGGAAATCGACCGTTTGTCAAAAGATACCGAGTATAATACGATGAGTGTGTTAGATGGCTCCTGCTGCCGTCAGTCCTCATCCAACAATGTTGGTGTAAAATTGATTGATGCCAGTGATGATGTGGCATTAACCGGTTATAAATTTACAATTGTATCAGAGGCAACACAGGCAACTGCAAAAACGGGCGCACTTGGATTTGCGCCAACGGATGTGGTTGATAAGGCGACCGCCGGACAGATTCAGATTAATGGTGAAGTAATTGATATTAAGGAAGGTCAGACTTTTGAAGATGTTTATGCAACGATTCGTGATGCTTGTGAAATGATGAATGTCGATGTGGTTCCGGTAAATGCTGCCGGTGTGGAATGTGAATTGGCTGCGGCCACAAATCTTTCGTTTACTTCGGTTATTTACGGCGCATCCCAGAAGTTAAATATTACAACGGATAATGCAAATCTGGCACAGAAACTTGGTATTGACGGTGTGCAGACAACAGAGGGTACGGATGCAAAAGTAACACTTGATACGACTTCAGGATTTTCGAATACAGCAACGGTATTTATCAATGGCGGACAGATGGAAGTATCGGACCGTGACGGATTCCGTATGTTATTTGATATTTCCGATGCAAAAGCCGGTTCAGATGCTACGGTTACGATGCTGGATGCCGGTTATGTTGCAATCCAGATTGGAGCCAATGAAGGACAGAGCATTAACATTTCGATTCCATGCGTTAATACAAAGACGCTGGATATTGAAAACTGCAACGTATGTACCGTGGCAGGGGCTTCTTCCTCCATTACAGCGTTTGATGATGCGATTCAGCAGGTTTCTTCCATCCGCTCGAAACTTGGTGCTTACCAGAACCGTTTGGATTCTGCAATTTCAAGTCTTGATGAGACATCACAGAACTTGACAGAAGCATGCTCCCGTATTGAAGATGTGGATATGTCGGAGGAAATGACAAAATATACACAGTACAGCGTATTAGTGCAGGCAGGTACTTCGATGTTAGCACAGGCGAACAATCAGCCACAGACGATTTTACAGATTCTTCAGGGATAAATAAATCCCGCGAATAGGAGGAAGATGGCATGGAAAAAGAACGGTTACAGGAGTATGCAGCGCGTGTGACGCAGGCAAACCGAAGTGAACTTGTTGTGATTATTTATGAGGCAACACTTGCCAGTATAGAAGAGGGGAAAAAATATTTAAAACAGGGAGAAATTGAAGCGGTGCGCCATGAAATTGAACGTGCGCGCAGTATGATTACGGAATTGATGGGAAGTTTAGATTTGCAGTATGAGATTTCCCATTATCTTCGCCAATTATATGTGTTTGCGTATCAGGAACTTTGTCAGGGCATTGCAAACAGAGACCCGGAGCAGCTAAATCATGCAACGGATATTTTTGAAGCACTTCTTCCATCTTTTAAAGAAGTTGCGAAACAGGACGACTCGGAAGCCGTCATGAAAAATGTGCAGACAATTTATGCCGGTCTCACATATGGGCGTGGAACGCTCAATGAGACGATTGATAGCGGGGCTGATGCAAATCGCGGATTTGAGGCGTAAATTCGGCGTTTGTCTGAATGCTTTGCACTTGGCGCAGTAAATATTTGTAGCGGAACGACAGCGCATTGATTTCATAGATATAGCTGTCGATTAAATCCGGGTCACATACATTTTCAAAATTGGAATGGGCGGTTTCAAGCGCCTGTTGTAAGGACTCAATTTCCTGCATAAGCTCGGCTTTTGCCTGGCATGCAGGATTTTTTTTATTCTTCATTTCACACTCTCCTTTACGATGAAAAATCACAAATACTTAGTAACAGTATAGTCAAAAAATGGAAAGGTTATGCATATTATCTTGTGTCGTAAAACGCTTTCGAAAGTTGTTGACAAGTGGGTATGTGGCGTGTTAAATTTGTAGCACATCACAGATAGGAGGTGAGTGATGACCTTAGTTTACGAGTTGATTTTTCTTGTTCTCGTACCGGCATCCCTCTTCGATTTATGGCAGTACCGTGTGCCGAATGCACTTTGTTTTGCCGCTCTTGTGATAAGCCTTATCGGCCATCTGGACAGGATATCGGCAGCCGGGATTTCTTTCTGGCTTGCCGGAATAATCATTCCGTTTTCTGTCAGTTTTATATTTTACGTTTGCCACGTATTTGGGGCATCCGATAGTAAATTAATTTCTGTTATAGGAGCATTCCTTGGTTTTAGGGCTGCGCTCCGTATCCTTGTTTATTCTATTTTTGTTGGTGCCATTATGGCTCTGTTTAAGATGATTAGGCGGAAGAATATGTTTCGCCGGTTTCGCTATTTATTTCAATTTATAAAAAGTGATAAAAAAACACGAAATAAAAATCCCTATTATGACATGAGACGAGATGGTGAAGATGGTGTCATTCCTTTTTGTATCGCCATATCCATCGCTGCCTTATGGGAGATATTTTAGGGAAACTGCCCTTTTATGCAAATGAAAGGCAATGGAAAAAGGAGGATTCGGATGAAAGAAACGATAATACTTTTGTATTTTTTGCAGGCAGATTACGGAAGGCGGCTGCTCCGCTTTTTGACAAGGAAAAAGAATAAACAGATACGATTGGAATTAATGACAGAGAGAGAACGAGTGATGTGGCGGACGGAGACAGAGAACCAGCGGATTGTTGTTTTGACCGATGATGAGGGGCTTTATGCAGAGGCAAAAAAAGAGGTGATTCTGTTAGGAAAAACCGATGACAGGCAGCAGAAGAAGATTTTGCAGTATCAGCGTGCGGAAGGGATTTATCAGGATTTGCTGAAAATTCTTGGTTATAAGCCATTGGAAGAAGATGAAAAATTACAAAAAGGTGTGATTATGTTTTTTTCACCGGAGGGAATGATTGTTACGGAACCTGCCGTGATGACGGCGCAGTATCTGGGGATGAAAGGGCGGTGTCTGTTTGTCAGCTTAAGCGGATTTCCGGTCTATTTTGACGGTGAGTTTTCGAAATACCCGCATTGGCAAAAAAGAGATATTGGTGAGCTTCTTTTGTGCCCATCGGAGAAGTTGTTTTCGGCGCAGTTACCGCAGTATGTTTATCCGTTTGGCAGTGCCGATATGCTGGCTCCGTTTGCCCACTATAAGGATTTATTAGACTGTGGAATCGAAGATTTGAAAAAGTTATTTGAGAGGCTTTTGACAATAGGGAAATACGATTCGCTGGTTGTTGAAATGGGGGCTTTGTCGGAATCTTTGATGGATTTTATGGCGTGTGCCAACCGGCTGTTTGTTGTAGACAGAAGAGATGGTTTTGGTGATGTGCGTAAGAAAGTCTTTTTACATTACTGTGAGATGGAAAAAAAGAATGATTTATTAGCACTTGCTGAGTTTATTCCGGAATGGGAAGAGATACCAAACTGGCGGGAAAATCTCTGCACTCTGCCACTTGCCGAGTGGTCACAAAATAAT
>CALELW010000082.1 GCA_937902905.1 uncultured Clostridium sp.
CAAACGTCTCTGCGATTACACAGCTTACACCTGATGCCTTAATGGCAATTGGCGCATGCTCACGGGAAGAACCACAGCCAAAGTTTTTCTCCGCTACGATGATGTCACCTTTTTTTACCTGATTTACAAAATCTTTATCAATATCTTCCATACAGTGTGTAGCAAGTTCTGCCGGATCCGAAGAATTCAGATAACGAGCAGGGATGATTACATCCGTGTCCACATTGTCACCATATTTAAATACTTTTCCTAATGCTTTCACAATCAATTTCCTCCATTTCTTACAAGCCAAGTTCGGATGGCTCTGAGATTTTACCGGTAATGGCACTTGCTGCGGCAACTGCCGGACTAGCTAAATATACTTCCGAATCTACATGTCCCATACGTCCAACAAAGTTACGGTTTGTTGTCGATACCGCACGCTCACCTGCTGCCAAGATACCCATGTATCCGCCAAGGCACGGACCACACGTTGGTGTGCTGACAACAGCGCCTGCCTCGATAAAGGTCTGCACAAGTCCTTCTTCAATTGCCTGTAAGTAAATCGCCTGTGTGGCAGGAATCACGATACAGCGGATTCCCTTTTTCACTTTACGTCCCTTCAAGATGCTTGCGGCAACACGCATATCCTCGATTCGTCCATTTGTACAGGAACCAATGACAACCTGATCGATAACTACTTCGCCGGCTTCTTTTACGGTCTTTGTGTTTTCCGGCAGATGCGGGAACGCTACCGTAGGCTCTAACGTATTCAAATCAATGGTAATCGTCTCATCATATTCAGCATCTTCATCCGGCTCATAAATCGTATATTTCTTTTTTGAATGTTCTTCCATATATGCAATCGTTTTTTCATCAACCGGGAAAATACCATTTTTGGCACCTGCTTCGATTGCCATATTTGCAATGGAGAAACGATCATCCATAGACAAGCTCTTTACGCCCTCGCCCATAAATTCAAGGGAGCGGTACAACGCGCCATCAACACCAATCAATCCAATCAGATGAAGGATTACATCTTTGCCGCTGACCCATGGTTTTAACTCACCTTTTAACTCTACCTTAATGGCAGATGGCACTTTAAACCATGCCTGTCCGGTAATCATGCCGGCACCCATGTCGGTACTTCCGACACCGGTGGAAAAAGCACCCAGTGCACCGTATGTACAAGTATGGGAATCTGCTCCAATACATGTCTCACCGGCAACAATCAAACCTTTTTCCGGCAAAAGCGCATGTTCGATTCCCATCTCGCCAACTTCAAAATAGTTTGTAATTCCCTGTGCTTTTGCATATTCACGTACACATTTGCAGTGTTCTGCTGATTTAATATCTTTATTCGGTGCAAAATGATCCGGTACAAGTGCAATTTTGTCCTTATCAAACACCGTCTTTTTATTCAATTTCTCTACTTCATGAATCGCTACCGGTCCGGTAATATCATTTGCCAGTACCAAATCCAAGTCTGCCTCAATTAACTGACCCGGTACTACCGACTCCAGTCCTGCATGGGCCGCAAGAATTTTCTGCGTCATCGTCATACCCATTGTTCATTCCTCCATTCTTTGTGTATAAGTTCTTAACATTCACTATCATAACAGAAAAACGGCGTTCTGTAAATTATGTTCCGTCTAAAAAATTTACAAAACCACCGTTTTTTACTTATTTTGTACCGGTTGAACCAAAGCCGCCCTCACCGCGCACTGTATCCTCTAACTCGGATACTTCTTCATACTCCGCAAAAATATAAGGAGCAATCACCATCTGTGCCACGCGCTCGCCGCTTTCAATCGTTATATCTTCGTTTGAATGATTGTGAAGCGCTACCATAATCTCGCCGCGGTAATCAGAATCTACCACACCAACTTTATTTGCCGGTGCCAGTCCTTTTTTACACGCCAGCCCGCTTCTTGCATACACAAGTCCGACAAGTCCTGTAGAAATTTCCATTGCAATTCCGGTATGGACAAATTCTGTCGCTCCTTTTGCAATGGTAAGCGGTGCATCCAGACACGCATACAAATCCGCACCCGCCGCAAATTCCGTTCCGTAATGCGGCATCTGTGCTCTTTCGTCTAATTTCTTAAATTTTACTGTTGTTTTATTCATTTTCTTCCTCACTATTTATTGTATCTCACGTTCCCAGTGAACAATTTCTCCGGCATCTAATGTCTTTTTTACATCAATAATGCGCTGGTTATCGGAACCACGGAAATTGATTTTCAGATTTTTTCTGTCAATCATAAACTCTCCATCAACCACAATATCAAGATAGGATACAATTTCTTTTGTCACTTCCGACTCTTTGCACATTTTATCTAAGACATCTTTGTCAAACAAATAACCGGTATAGCACCAGATATTTTTCTCCGGATATGTCTGTTTTACCGCGCGAAGCAATGGGAGAATCCCCTCTTGATTAACAGGTTCCATCGGCTCTCCGCCAAGCAGGGACAAACCGGCAATATAATTCGGTTTTAAATACTCTAAAATCCGGTCAATTTCCTTTTGTGTAAAAGGTTCTCCATAATGGAAATCCCATGCTTCTTTATTAAAACATTCTTTGCAGTGATGCGTGCATCCACTGACAAACAAAGATACACGCACACCTTCACCATTTGCTACATCGCAGTATTTAATATCTGCGTAATTCATTTTCTTTCATCTCCTCTTTACAGATGGAGTACGCGGGCATTAATCTCCTTGGTTTTGCCCACATTCCAGAAATTCTCACCCAGATACCCACAGGTTCTTCTTGTTACATTCATTTTGTCATGGTCCTTATTTCCACAGTTTGGACATTCCCACTCAAGATTATCATTAATAATAATCTCGCCGTCATATCCGCACACATGACAATAATCCGATTTTGTATTAAATTCAGCATACTGAATATGCTCATATATGTACTTGACAACTTCTTCCAGTGCAGGCAGATTGTTCTGCATATTTGGCACTTCTACATATGAAATCGCACCACCGGAAGAAATAACCTGAAACTGTGCCTCAAATTCAAATTTACTGAAAGCATCAATCTTCTCGCGCACATCCACATGGTAGGAATTGGTATAATATCCTTTATCCGTTACATCTTCAATCTCACCAAAACGTTTTTTATCAATTTCAGCGAAACGGTAGCAGAGGCTCTCTGCCGGTGTTCCATAAAGTCCAAAATGGATTCCGGTTTCCTCTTTCCATGTATCCGTTGCACGGCGCAGACGGTTCATCAGCGCTTTTGCAAACTGGCTTCCCTTTTCCGTTGTCTGACTCTCGCCGGTCATCAGTTTCGTAACTTCATACAAACCGATGTATCCAAGAGAAATGGTCGAATAACCGCCATGTAACAATTTATCGATTTTCTCTCCTTTTTGCAGACGGGCAATCGCACCATACTGCCAGTGAATCGGGCTGACATCACTGGTTACACCCTCAAGTGCACGGTGGCGGCACATCAAAGCTTCAAAGCAAAGTGACAATCTTTCTTCCAAAAGCTGCCAGAAATATTCCATATCGCCTTTTGCCAAAATGCCAATCTGTGGGAGGTTTAAACTGACAACGCCCTGATTAAAACGTCCCTCAAATTTATAATTGCCGTTTTCATCTTTCCACGGTGTAAGGAAACTGCGGCATCCCATACAGCTAAATACATTTCCTTCATAATTTTCACGCATTTTCTTTGCGGATATGTAATCCGGATACATTCTCTTTGCCGAACAGCGGACAGCAAGTTTTGTAATGTAATCGTACTCACCGCCCTTTAAGGCATTGTGCTCATCTAATACATAAATAAGTTTCGGGAACGCAGGTGTCACATAAACACCTTTTTCGTTTTTAATTCCCTCTAAGCGCTGACGAAGAATCTCTTCAATAATCATCGCATTTTCCTTGATGTATTCATCTTTTGGATCCAAGTTCAAAAACAGCGTCACAAATGGAGACTGTCCATTCGTTGTCATCAAAGTATTAATCTGGTACTGAATTGTCTGTACACCGGAGCGGAGTTCGTCATTTACACGTTCTTTTACAAATTCTTCAATTACATCCGGCGCAATTTTTCCCGCATAACGCTCTGTATAATGCTTGCGGTACTTGTCCGCACTCTTTCTCAAATATTTGCCAAGGTGTCTGGTGTCTACCGACTGGCCGCCGTACTGACTGCTTGCTACGGCAGAAATAATCTGCGTCATAACCGTGCAGGCAACCTGAAAACTCTTCGGGCTCTCAATCAGTTTTCCGTTCATCACCGTACCATTATCAAGCATGTCCCCAATATTAATCAGACAGCAGTTAAAAATCGGCTGAATAAAATAATCCATATCGTGGAAATGAAGCACACCGTCTTCATGCGCTTTTGTGATTTTCTCCGGAAGAAGAATACGCTTTGTCAAATCTTTTGACACCTCTCCGGCAATCAAATCGCGCTGGGTACTTGCCACATATGCATTTTTATTTGAATTTTCCTCCATAACATCTTTGTTGCTGTTTTGGAGAAGACTCATAATCGAATCGTCTGTGGTATTGGCTTTACGAACCAGTTCTCTCGTATAACGATAAATAATATACTTTTTCGCAAGGTCAAACTTTCCTGCCGCCATTAATTTCTGCTCAATGATATCCTGAATATCTTCCACCTGCATCGTATCGCGTTTCATATTTTCGATACCGGCAACGATGCCATCAATCATGTCATCATTAACCCTTTCAAACGTATCAACTTCTGCATTCGCCTTCCGTATCGCAATCAATATTTTGTTTCGGTCATATTCTACGGTTCGGCCATCCCTTTTAATTACCCTCACTTTTTGTAT
>CALELW010000083.1 GCA_937902905.1 uncultured Clostridium sp.
TTTCTGGGTCAGGACATGCACCAAAACCGGCTGATTCGTAATTGAAAATGCCGTCTCAAAAGCAGTAACCATTTCGTTTACGTTGTGTCCATTCACCGGCCCGATATAAATGAGCCCCATATCTTCAAACAGCATGCCCGGAATAAACAAATGCTTAATGGAGTCTTTCGCACGCTTAATCTGTCTGGCAAGCGGATGACCCACATTTGGTATTTTATCTAACGAATTTTCAACATTCATTTTCAAATCCCGGTACTTGCGGTTCGCACGGATTTTACCTAGGTATGTTGACATACCGCCTACATTTGGAGCAATCGACATTTTATTATCGTTTAGCACAATAACCATATTCGTTTTTAATGCTGCCGCGTTATTTAACGCCTCAAATGCCATACCGCCGGATAATGCACCATCACCAATAACCGCCACTACTTTTTCATCGCCGCCACGCAAATCCCTTGCCTTGGCAAAGCCCTGTGCCACGGAAATGGAGGTCGAACTGTGTCCGGTATCAAACGTATCACTCGGATTTTCCTTAACTTTTGGAAAACCACTTAAGCCCCCCATCTGACGAAGTGTCGAAAAGGCATCCCCTCTACCTGTCAGTATTTTGTGTACATACGACTGGTGTCCCACATCCCAGATTAATTTATCTTCCGGAAAATGTAAGCACAAATGAAGTGCCATTGTAAGTTCCACCGCTCCTAGATTGGACGCCAAATGCCCTCCCGTCCGGCTTACACTCCGTACCAGTTTGGCACGTATTTCTCTTGCTAACTGTCGATAATCCGCGGGATCGATATTATGAATGTCATTTTCTTTTACAATTTGACTAAGTACCTTTTTCTTACTCACAAAACCATCCTCTTTATTTCTCCCGTTCCACTAAGGACATTAACAATTCCCGCAGAAACGATTTATGTTCTTCATCTGCCGCTGTGATACCATCTAAGGCAGCAATTCCGGCATCTGTATATTCTGCCACTTTTTTCCGGCTCTCTTCCATTCCATGCAAAACCGGATATGTGGATTTTTCATTCTTTTCATCACTGTGCACCGGTTTTCCGATGACTTTCTCATCCCCTGAAATATCTAAAATGTCATCCTGAATCTGGAAAGCAAGACCAATCGCCGTTCCCACATTTTCCATAATTCGTACTTCATCCTGTGAAGCGCCGGCTAAGCAGGCTCCAATCATAAGACTTGCCTCAATGAGCGCTGAAGTCTTATTTTTATAAACATAATGAAGCATCTGTTCATCAACAAATTTTCCGTTATTTTCAACATCAACAACTTGTCCACCGACCATGCCATAAATCCCTGCTTTTTTTCCCAATACCTTTAAAGCATTGGCAATTCTCTGCTTGTCCGTTTTACTGTCAAACGCAAGAAATGCCGTCTCATAAGCAAGATTCAATAAAGCATCCCCGGCAAGAATCCCCATTGCTTCTCCATACTTTTTATGTGTCGTTAATTTACCGCGGCGGTAATCATCATTGTCCATCGCCGGTAAATCATCATGCACAAGTGAATACGTGTGAATCATTTCCATCGCCATCATAAATGGACGAACTGCTTTTTCATCCGTTCCGCCAAACATGGAATATGTCTCATAAAGAAACATTGGTCTGAGTCTTTTACCACCGGCGTTGATACTGTAATTAACAGCCTCCAATACCGTTTTTTCATAGCCTTCTTCCTTTGGAAGGTACGGGATAAATCCCTCTTCTATATTTTGTATTTTTTCCTGCCACTTATCCTTCGACATCTTCTTCTCCTTCCATCATCAGGACTTTTATTTTTTTCTCCACACGGTCAATGGCGTCATTCCCCATTTTCACAAGTTTCATTCCTTCCGAAAATGCCTGATAGGATTCTTCTAACGTCATTTTATCATTTTCCATCTGTGTTACGGTATCATCTAAACGATCCATAATTTCTTCTAAAGAAATTTCTTTTTTTTCTTCCATTATGCTTTTTCCTCCTCGACGACTTCTTGTACTTCACTTTTCACAACGCCATCTGAAAATGTCATCGTCAAAATATCGTTTACTTGAAGTGATTTCACGGAATCCACCATCTTCCCTGCCCTCATCCGTCACAAAACCAAAACCGCCGGCAAGCCGTTTTAACGGACTTTTCGCATCCAGTCTTGCCGCCAAAAGTGACATCATCTGCTTCTTTGTCTGCAGTTTATCCTTCATATTACGAAAGAGGCGCTCCTCTATATCAATCAAATACTGTCTCTTTTGTACCATCTGGTTTTCCGGATTCAGATAACGGAGCCGTTTCTCTGCAAAGTCCAAATGCTCACGTCCTGCATCCACCTGCGCCAGAATACACCGCGCCAGACGGTCTTTATATCCATACAATTCCTCTAATACAAGACGGACATCATAAACCGCCAGTTCTGCAGCCGCCGAAGGTGTCGGTGCACGTAAATCCGCTACGTAATCCGCAATTGTCACATCCGTTTCATGCCCGACCGCTGAAATCACCGGCGTCCGGCATTCATAAATTGCCTGTGCCACAATTTCCTCGTTAAATGCCCACAAGTCTTCCATCGAGCCGCCGCCGCGTCCCGCCAAAATAACATCCACACCAAATTCATCCAAAAAAGAAATTCCCTTAGCGATGGATTGCGCCGCTCCTTCTCCCTGCACTTTTGCCGGATATAAGTAAAGCTGCACATAAGGATTTCTCCTTGTCGCAATCTGAATCATATCGTGGACTGCTGCACCGGTTTTCGCCGTTACGATACCGACTTTTTTTACATACTTTGGAATTGGCAGTTTTCGATCCTCATCAAAATATCCTGCTGCCTCCAGCTTTTTCTTTAATTTTTCATACTGCTCCTGTAAGTGTCCATCTCCTACCGGAACAATTTTTTTTGCATAGAGCTGATATTTTCCATCGCGCTCATATACACTAATGGAGCCGCCAACTACGACTTCCTGTCCATTCTCCATCCGAAAATCAAGCCCGCCGCGGTCACCGCGAAACATCACGCACGTAAGCTGTGAACGGTCGTCTTTTAACGAAAAATAAATATGCCCAGAGCTATGATATTTGCAATTGGAAATTTCGCCTTTTACAAATACAACCGACAGGGCATATTCTTTGGAAAACATATTCTTAATATACTGATTGACGGAAGAGACGGAATATACATTTCCTCTATTCATTTACAATCTTACCCAAGATACCATTCACAAACGCAGCACCATTCTCTCCGCCATACTCTTTTGCAAGTTCCACGGCTTCATTGACCGCTACGCCGACCGGTACACTTTCCTCATATAATGCTTCATAAACAGCCAGTCTCAAAATTGCTAATTCCGCTTTGGCAATTCGCTCAATCTTCCAGCCCTTTGCATTTGCCGAAATTTTTTCATCAATGTCCGGCATCAAAGCAATCAGCCGTTCCACTTTTTCGCGGACTTCCTTTTCATCCTTTTCACTGATTTCATGTTCTTCCGGGAAATGGAAATTCGCCAAAAAATTACTCATCTGTTCTTCAAACTCATCGGTTCCATAAAAATCATTCTGGAACATCAGACAGAAGATACATTCTCTCATCTCATGTCGTGTCATAACTATCCTCTTAATCCTGTTCTAAACTTACACCGGCGATTCGCACATTTACCTGTTTTACTGTCAAACCGGTCATGGAATTAATCGCCTGCATTACTTTTTCCTGTACCTGTTTACAGGTTTTTGGAATGCTGTATCCATATTTCATATTAATCGCCAACTCAACCATTGCGGTGTCATCTGCCACTTCCACTTTGACACCTTTAGACAAATTCTTTGCACCGAATTTGCCTACCAGTTCACCGGCCAAGCCGCCTGCCATCGAATCCACGCCTTCTACTTCTGATGCGGAAATGCCGGCAATGCTTGCTACGACTTCATTGGCAATCTGAACTTCGCCAATCCCTGTGTGTTTTTCCATAGAATCATTTGTCATCTCTGTCATACTTTCGTACCTCCTATTGGTATGATACTACAACAAAACAGTTGTAATATGTATTATAGCAGATTTATTTCTTTTTGCCAACAGGCGATATTACAATTTTATCGGCACTGCATTCGGTTTTTCTTTTTACGATATCCTCAATCTGTGCAATCTGGCTCTCCGTCAAATCATCCGCATTCACAACAACATCCACACTGTCGGATAAAATTGTCACAACAGCCTCGGAAAATCCTTTCGCTGCCAAGAGATTTTCGGTTGCCGTTTCTTTTTCGCTGATTTCTGTCATCTGCATAATCTGCTGCATTGCCTTGTCTTTTTGGGCATTGGTTACGTTTTTGTTATTCACTAAGTTTGTGAGCGTCTCTTTGTTTTTTGCACGGGTCTGTTCTCTCGAAAGTTTTGCCTCCTCGAAATAATTTCCGGTAACGGTGTTGCTCACAAGTACCGCTTCACCGGCATTTTCCTTATTGGAAACCTTTTGTCCACTTGTGCTCACTGCCTTACCGCTGGCTGCTTCTTCTGTTTCTTCGTCCTCATCAAGGACAATATCCTCCTCTGAAATGTCTGCTGCGCTTTCGGTTGCCGCTTTGTTATGATCCCCCTGTCCGTTCATTGTCAGTTCCTCACGGTCTGTCATGCTCAGATAACCGGCAATCGCAACCATCACAACAAGCGCCGTAATAATAATCTGGTTTTTTTTCAAAATTTTCTTCACTCCTTTGCCTCCTTACTTTTCATTATTTTTATTTTATGACTCTCAATGGAAAATAATGCACTTACCGCATCGGTTATTTCTCTTTTTATCACTGAATCGTATCCGCCCTCACAGACAATGACAATCCCTTCGATTTCCGGCTCCTTCTCCTGTATAATATAGGGAGAAGAATCTCTGCTGGAATTTTCCACTAAAACTGTCTTTTCCTCGTTTGATTCCCCTTTCTGCGTATTATCTTTTAACGTCACTTTCTCATTTGACGCCTTCAAAGTAATCATTACATCCGCGTGCCCGACTCCGTCCACCCGCTGCAAAAGCTGTTTTAACTCTTCTTCCCGCTCCGCCTTGTATTCCTCAAGCGTCCCTTTTGTTTCCGCATCTGTGACATCGGACGAAGAAGCAGGTGCCGCCGCCTTTTCATCCGCATTTCCCGAATAGGAAAAAAACAAAAGCAGTACCCCGCAGACAACGACCGCTAACAATTTTAAGGTTCCTGCTTTTTCAATTAGTTTTTTTAATTCCTCTTTCATGCGCTATGCCTCCTCAATCCAAATATTCTCTTCTGCCACCCCATACTTAAAAGCCAGTTCATTTCGCCACTCCTTCTGATTTTTATCTGCATTTTTTACCCGTACACGAATACATGTAATTTTCATATCATCCATCTTTACCTGACAATCGGATTCATCCGCCCCACATTGCAGTGCAATATCTTTCTTTATCTGTGCCAGATACTTTTCTTTCATCTGTTTTTCATACTTTTTTCCAAGCAGACGGATTTCCTCTTTTGTCTGCTCCACCTGCTGCTTGTTTTCCGCCAAAATATAATTTTCTTCCCATACCTTTCCTTTCCCAAAAAAACCAAGCACCGGAACAAGCACAAGCAAAATAACAATCAGGCTTGTCACATAGGTAAAATACTTTTTGTATTCCGTTCCCATAAATAAATTTGTGAGCAGTGCCGCAAGCAGTAAAAATACTACAACCTGTCTCACCATCTGAAATGCTGCTTCCATAAAATCTCCTTTCGTCCGTCATGAGCCAAGATTCGTACTAACTAATACAATGACAATGGACAGTAAAAACATAAGTCCGGATGCCAGTAAATACCCTAACATCAGTTTTCCGCTTGTAGCTGCTGACTGTAAAACCATCACAATCCTGTGGTCGCTGACCGGCTGTGCAACCGCCCCTGCCACACGGTATAAAAAGGTAAACACCAAAACTTTCATCATCGGGTAAAGACAAAGAATCACAATAGCAATCACGCCGCCTACACCGACCGCACTCTTAATCAACAGACCGCTTCCATATACTGTATCCATCACACTGCCTGCTGTATTTCCTACACCGGGCATTCCCTTTGCCACGTTCCAGACCGCATTGTTTCTCACACGGTCCATTACCGGAACCAACAAGCCCTGGATTCCCTGATAGCCAATCATTGCTGCAAATAAAACACGAATTGACATCCTTAATACACTGCCAATTAAATCAACCATTTTCGAGAACCGGTGTCCTGCCATCTGATTGATCACACTTAGAAAAAAATAGATTTCAACCCCCGGCATCAAAAAATATTTCATTGCCATGGAAAGCAGCCCCATCGCAAGAAGCATTGCTTCATAAAAGGCAAGCGAGCTCTGCATTTTCCCTCCATAACAAAGGGTAAGTGAAAAAGAGGGAATTAAGGCTTTCATAAAGGCAATCAGACTTTCCAGTGCTTTCTCCGCCACGGCATACACACCTAAAAATTCCGAAAGCACCAGAGAAAACAAAAGAAGAAATACGACAAAAAATCCGGTTTCTCCCAAATCGCCGTCTCCGATGGTACCGGCAAATTTCACAAAAATTCCTGCAAACACACTGAGTGCAAGAATATGTAAAATAGTTTTTTTCTGTGCATCCCACTGACCGGTGACCTGTTCGCAGATACAATCAACAATTGCCCCAAAGGAAAAATCGGCCGTTCCATCCATAACGTCTGTAACATACTGCTGTAAGGAAAAACTTTGCTCTGTGTTTTCCTGCAAAGAAATATCCGCCTGTTCTAAAGACAATTCATTCTGCCACTCTTCTTTCTGCTTTGCCCCCGCCTCTGTATTAAATGAAAAACCAAATAGCAGAACCATTAAAAAAATGAAACATTTCTTTTTCACTGCAACATATCCCCCAAAGTCTTTAAAAGCGTCTCGACAACCGGAAAACTCACTAACATCATACTGATTTTTCCTATCATATTGACCTGACTGGCAACCGCTCCATTACCGGCATCCCGGCAAAGATTCACGACAAGCTGCGTCAAATAGGCAATTCCTAACATTTTAAGAAGGATTCCTAAGTATTCTCTGCTTAAGCCGATTGCCTGTTCAAATTCATGGATTCTCTCAATCACCATCCGGATGGACGACAAACTGTAAATTCCTAACAATAGGACTGTCCCTATCATCACCGCAACCGCATATTCCCGTTTCACACTGCCGGCTATTAAGGACAGAAAAACAGCCGCCAGACCAAGTACTGCCACTTTCACCATTTTTTCCACCTCCCCTACAATGAAAACATGTCCTCAACGCTTGTGAACAATTCAGAAATATAAGGAATAATCCAAAACAAAACTAAAAGAAGTCCTGCTAAACTTACAATAAATGCCTGTTCATCGCGCCCGGATTGTTTGAGAATCTGATTTAAAATGGTAACTAAAATTCCCACTAATGCAATTTTAAATATTATTGTTATTTCCATAGGTAATACATTCGTTCCTTTCTTCTTTTACACCGCCTCTTACACCATTAAAAGGCAGATTAAAACACCACTAAAAGCGCCTATCACCGGATACATACGAAGCCTTTCATGGCTTTCTTTTTCCGTTTGCTCCATTCTCAGTTTTAAGCGGCGTACATAGATCTGAATGGTCGAAATCTGCATTTCCAAATCCAGATATCCGAGTGTACCACCTAATTTTTCCCACTCTTTTCGCTCTTCTTTTTCCATCTGCGACTTTGTTAAAACCTTTCTCA
>CALELW010000084.1 GCA_937902905.1 uncultured Clostridium sp.
GACGGTTGTTTTATTGCCGTACCGAAGAAGCGGTGTTTGTTCCAATTTACTGAATAAGGAAATACAGAAAATTGTAAATCCTAAAGGTGAATCATGTGAATATACCGATTCTGATGGCAATACAACTATATTCCGTGTCAATGACCCGGTAATGCAGTTGGAAAATAGACCAGAGTGCGTTAACGGAGATGTTGGCACAGTAACCGAAGCAACGGATAAATCGGTTACTGTGGAATATGCAGATGGAATAGTCTGTTATCGTTACCGTGAACTTGAACAGCTTACTCTTGCTTATGCAATGAGTATTCATAAAAGTCAAGGTAGCGAATATAAATGCGTTGTCATGGCATTGCTTGATTCTCATAAAGCAATGTTGCAACGTAATCTGATATATACAGGCATTACTCGTGCAAAAACGAAATGTATTGTATTTTATCAGAAAAAAGCTTTGAGACAAGCTGTTACTACTATCGCAGAAGATAGCAGAACAACATTGCTTGCAGAAATGCTTATCACATTGCATACAAGATATGTGATACGTAGATATTCTGAAAGTATGTCTCAAAAATCAATGTAAAAAAATCAATGCAAAGAAAAACACCTATGAGGATTTTATCCCTCATAGGTGTTTTTTATAACTCCATATTTTTTAAATATACAACGTTATATGTTTTTCCTTTAATCTCTTCCGTGCCAGTAACGTAATGCATGACTACTTTTACGGATGAATCTGATGCCTTGTTTAAAAATTCTGTCCATTTACTTCCAAGTTTTTCGATAATATCATGCGTAACAACAACATTGAATGAATGTGCATCATTAGCAATCTTACCATTAACCAATGGCTTTTCTGTTGCCTGCATACTATAATCGCCTTTATGGGCGGTTCGTTCACATGGTTTGCTTGCAGTATATAATGTAAATCTCTTAAGTTCACTTTTTGCAGTTGCGTTGTTAGAATCATCTTTGCCTGCATTGCTCTGTGAAGCGTTATTTGCTTCATTTGGCGAATTTTCAGCTTTTGGCATATTATTCGCCACTTCATCATTTTTTTTCTCATTTGAGGCATTCTGCGTGTCCTGCGACTGTGAATTTTTATAATCAAATGTGTTGTTTACATCTGCGTAGTTGTCGTCGTAAATATCGTGCCATTTAGTTGAAGATTCCAATATGATATTGGCAATATTATCAAACCATGGTTTTGAAGTGCGTTTGAAATATTTTGCGAGCGTTCGCAACCAACTGTATGACACAGGCACATTCGCATATAATGTTTGACCTACAGGCACACCATTTTCCTTATGATTGCCCTTGCCGGAAATATTTACATCTGAAACCGTACTGTAACAAAATTTTAATGTATATGCACCTTTAGCACCTGTCGTGATGGAATAGTATGGCTTTGTAGACTGTGCTTTACGTTCATTTTCTATACGTCTTTCCAGCGTGTGGTTTACACTTAAAATGTCGTCACACCAATTATCAAATTCATCCATTTCAATATATATATCAAAAGCATTCTGCTGTTTCCCACTCTCGCCATCAGAATCGTTTCTTTCAGCTTCGCTTTTTTTTAATACAAAAGAAAAACATACCTTACCTATTGCGTAACACGGCTTGACTTTTACAAACCATTTATTCAGTGTAAATGCGGAATTTAAACATCCGTCTTTTGCAGTTAGTACTCTCGCACTTTCTTTCTTTTTTTCATTGTTCTGGTTGTTTTCCATATGCATTTCTCTCCCTATCTAAATAAACCGTTGATGTCCACTAGGATTTTTGAAACAATGTCTTTTTTTGAAATATAAGGTGAATCAAAGAACCGGGAATCATATGAGTTTTCTCTGTTGTCACCTAATACAAAGACACAATCGTTTGGCACAATAAATGTGTCAGTGCAATTTGTTTCAATGTCTTCTCCTAAATATGTACTTTCATCAATCCGTTCGCCGTTTACATATACATAACCATCACTGAATGCAATTTCATCTCCGGCTACGCCGATTACTCGTTTGCAAAACACCTGCTTGTCATGTTTAAAGAAAATAATGTCTCCACGCTGTGGTTCTCTTGCAATATATGCAAGTTTGTTGCCAATAACAATATCTCCTGTCATAACAGTGCTTTCCATTGAGCCGGATTTGATAGAACCGATTGAAATAACAAAATTTAAAATAATTGCAAACACTGCGACAACAACAATATAAGGAATAAGTTCTTTTTTGTTAAAATCTGAGTTGCTTTTTGAAACATTCCCTTTCCTTGCTTTAACAAATGTACTTGTTGATTTTGCTTCTGCTGACTTTTCTTTTTCGTTCGATAAGTCCAGTTTTAAATCAGTATTTACATTTGTTTCAGAAGTTTCAGCTTTACTTTCTCTGCTTTTTTTTCTTAACGGCATATGGACTAAGTTCATTGTGTGTTTTTTTGGCTTTGTAAGCTTTTCATCTTCTTCATTGTCTTCGCTATTAAGATTGTTTGGTACTTTCAAGTTATTTAAAATATCTTTTTCATCATCAGTCTTGGATGTTTTTTTTCTTTTTTCTTTTTTCTTTTTATCAGAAAATAGAACCACGAAAAGAACAATACCAACAATGATATAAATAATGCTCTGTTTCATGTCGAAACTGTTTTTAGGTGCTACTTTATTAAGTGTAATATTATAAGATGTTTCATTACCCGCATTATCTTTAGCGCATAAAATAATAGAATTTGAACCATCATGCAATGTTACGTCATATGAAAATGTACCGTCTGATGTAGGTTTTACTTCAACATCATTTACCGTGAAAACAGTTTGCCCGGTAACATTACCGCTAATCGTAAAGAAACTATCAGTCGTTTCTAAATTATCATATTCTGCGTCCAGTTTTAACTCCGGTGCAATGCTATCTTTTGTCAATGTTTTAGACGTAGAACGCATATTGCCGTTGGCATCAACAACATAAAATGTGATTGTGTGGAATCCATCTTCCGCAATGGGAACATTATATGTGTTTTCACCTTTTGAAATTGGCTCATTTGAAATAACCTCTGAATCATCAACGTATACTAATGCTGTGTAAGTTTCAGAAGAAGTTACTGTTGCAGAAATTGAATCTTTGTTAATAGTATCTTCTGTATCAAATGAAACAGTTGCTTCCGGGTGATTGTTGACATCATATGTATAAGTTGTTGTTGCTCCGGTAACGCCACTGCTTGTTGAAGGAACAATGTTTACAGAAATCTTTTTTGTTGTTTCTTTTAAATCACAAGTAAATCTCTTGTCACTTGTTGAAGCATTTGCTAGTGTTTCGTTTGTATCTAAATCCACAATCTGGATTGACACATTACCAATAGTATCATCTGTCCATTCGATTACCACTGAATCATCAACAAAATATGTTTTCAATCCGACAATATCTTTGCCTACTGTGATATTTTTCGAGTCAACAACATCTGTTTCTGTGCTCTTTTTCTGGCTCATTGTTACAGTGACTTTAGGAATCACATCCTGTGTGTCATCCGAAATATTTAACATCCAATCTCCTGCCGTAACTTTGTCAATACTGCATGTTAATGTAGAAGCATCCACAAGCGAACATTCATAAGAATCCCCTGTTGGTGAAATTACTGTTCCGCTATATTCTCCTGCACTTTCCAGTTTGATTGTTAACGTAATGTTGTCGTAATTTCTCGTAAAATTGATAGGCACATTTTTTTCTTCTGCCCTAGCAGAAACGGGGTTTGTTAACATTGCAACAGTAACTAAAAAAACAAAAAATAACATTTTAACATTCTTCTTCATACTATGCTTCTCCTCTCATATCTCCTTTATATTCATTCATATTTTTAAATTCATCCAATGTGTATACGCTACATCCATAACAAGTTTCAACGCCATAATCTCCTTTTCTCGAAGAATTTGGTACTGCCACTATTCCGTTTGCAGTTTTCAATAGCATCATGTATATTGGAAATTTTTTCTGCTCTTCGTAATTAATTGATACATATTTAATTTTATATTTTTTACATATAGTAACAAATGTGCGTCCTTGACTTTTCGTAGAAATAATAATTGCTATTTCAGCAAAACTCATCTTCTAATACCTCCTTTAATATAAGTACATTATACCATACTTATACCATTAAAACAATAGAAAAAACACATATTTTATAAGAAATTTGAAATATTTTGTAGAAGATTGCATAATTTTGTAAATTAATAAATGATTTTTATTATTTTGACGTTTTTTTGT
>CALELW010000085.1 GCA_937902905.1 uncultured Clostridium sp.
CCATACCCTTACGCGTTTGTTAAGCGGGAGCGCCCACGAAGCACAAACTTTTCTTAATCTGCATTTACCGGAAACTAAAAAAACACCAACGAACACTTGACGCACCGTCTCATTATTAGTTACAATGTACTACAGTCGCAGCTATTCATGATTAATATACAGCGTAAACCATCTTGAATAGCAACAAAACCACCAAAGAAAGTGAGATTATTATGAATCAGATTGTTTTTTCAGCGGGATTTGTTCAGGCAAATATTTTTTGTTCGCTGCTTTGTATCCTGCTGCCGATTTTATTTGTATGGTATCAGAAACGGAAAAATGGTGTAAAACCAGGGGCATTTTTTATTGGAGCTGCGTTTTGCCTGCTCTTTTCCTACGTTGCCGCCACAATTGTGAATGTTTTGATTTTTTCAATTCCGGGGCTTTTATCCTTTTTCAGTTCCAAAAACCATCCGGTCTACTCAGCACTGTTCGGAGCCTTCTCCCTTGGTATTCTTTCGACCATCGGAGCATTTGTCGGATTGAAGTATGCAATGAAAAAACGTCCGGGCAAGGAAAATGCGTTGATTTTCGGAGTTGGTATGGGCGGTTTTGAAAGTATCTTTAACGGAGCCACCATTTATATCACACATATAATCACAGCATTATTAAATAACTCCGTTGGCACAACCGAATATTTCAAAAAACTTGCATACAAAGGTAACGAATTAGAACAAAAACATGAAGCATTTGCAAAATTGGCAGCAACGCCTTCTTCTTCCTTTTTTATGGATGCTACTTACGTAATTCTTTCTCTCGTATTGTATGCCGCCATTGCCATCCTTATTGAATATGCCATTTCGACAGGAGAAAAACAGTGGACGATAATTGCCATTGTTCTCCACGTCGCAGGCTATGTACCGATTTACTTGCGAAACATTGACGTCTATAAAAATTCGATGACACTGTTTGTCATCGCAACTGTGTTTACATTTGCTGTTGCCCTGTTTGCCTATCAAATCTATCACCGAACGGAAAACAGCAAAAAATAAGTTGACAGAAATCCTGATAAGGTGTATTATGACATTGTAATCAAAGGCGATTCACATTTTGTGGGTCGCTTTTTATTTTTTCCTACGTTTTTTGTTAAACGTGCAATGCACCAAAGACGGCGCGACCGAAGCGCCGCGCCTAAATTTGCCCTAATCATTGGCTCTGCCAATGATCGCCTATATATAGTTTAGTTCTCTATTCCCCAGAAAAGGACCGCTTATGCGGTCCTTTTCGCTTGCTCTTTTATACCATGCGCCATCCGCTGTGGTATTTATTTTTTAAATTATGCTTATTCTTTTTGCCCCAGCCAAGCGGGTAATCTTCTACACACACAAGCTGCCATCCATCCTTTGCAGCGGCTTCCTCATCCGTCAGCACCAGCGTTTCGCCCTTTAAATAACGAACCACCCTCTCATCGTTGACAGACAAACGCAGACAATTCTTATAGTCCTCTGCCCGCAGTGCCATTGCCAGTGACTGACTCGGCTCAAACCTCTTTTTCTTCATCTCACCGACAAACAATCCGCTGCGTAAAAAACGAAGTCCACGCATCTTCGGAAGTTCCTTTGGCATATAGTAAACCATTCCGTTTTTGCTTTCCATGCGCTCCGGCAGAAACGTCCGGTTCAGATTCTTGCTAAACGCCTCCCACAATTCCTTTTCCTCTCCCCGCAGACCGCTTCTTGTCTGCTCACAGGATACAACCGGCTCATCCGCCGTCTCCTTTTTCCGAAACAACGCCAGAAAATGCCCCTCGCCATCAACACGGTGCGGGAAAATGCGGACACAGTTTCGTATGGATTCTTCTGTACTTCCTATTAATTCCGGTTTTCCGGATGCAAATCCCTCATACCCCTCCATCGGAAGAATTTCCATATCCGGGTTCATCGAAAGTATTTTTTGCACCGTCCCCTCATCTTCCAGCGGCGAAAATGTACAGGTAGAATACAAAAGCATACCGCCCGGTTTTAACATCGGAAGCGCCTGTTTCAAAATATCTTCCTGTAATGCGGCGTAAAATTCAGGACCATTCTGCTCCCATGCCTTTACCATAGACGGCTCCTTGCGGAACATTCCCTCTCCCGAACACGGCGCATCTATCAAAATTTTATCAAAAAAACCGGTAAAATACTCCGCCAGTTTCTTTGGATATTCTGTCACAATAAAACTATTTTCCACGCCAAACAATTCAATATTTTTCAACAATGCCTTTGCGCGCTTGCTGCTGATATCGTTGGCAATCAAAAGCCCGGTGCCATGAAGTTTTGCTGCTAACTCCGTCGCTTTTCCGCCCGGGGCCGCACACAAATCAAGTACCACATCATTTTCTTCAATCGGCAGGCGTGAGGCCGGCGTCATTGCGCTTGGATCCTGCAGATAATACAATCCCGCAAAATAATACGGATGCTTGGCAGGCTGTTCTTTCTCCCCATCATAATAAAAACCGTTTTTAACATACGGAATCGGTGTTAATTCAAACGGAGAAATTTTCAAAAAATCCTCCACAGAAATTTTCGCTGTATTTACACGAAGCCCAAATTTTCTTGTACCTTCCATGGATTTCAGATAATCCTCGTACTCATCCCCCAAAATCCGTTTCATCTCATCACAAAATGCAACCGGTAATTCCATCTCTTTTCTCCTCCAGCCTTTTATAAGGAAAAACTGCTTGGCAAAAGTTCGGAAAGCGTCTTACTGCTATAATCCTCTTCACTCTTTGCCATTACAATTTCAAATTCATCTGCCCTGCAAAACTCCGACATCACCTGCAGACAGACACCGCACGGTGCCGGTGCTGTCATTTCTCCCTTTTTGCCGCCAACAATCGCAATTTTTACAAAATCCCGTTTTCCCTCACTGACTGCTTTGAAAAAAGCCGTTCTCTCCGCACAGTTTGTCGGTGTAAATGCCGCATTTTCAATGTTGCAGCCGGTATAAACCGTGCCATCTTTACACAGAAGTGCCGCCCCCACCATAAAACCGGAATACGGTGCATAGGCATTTTCACGCGCGGACATCGCCTGCGAAATCAATTCCTTTGTCTCCATAGTTTCTCCTTTATCTTACGATTCACTCATGTAGCTTACAAAATAGTTGCCGGCATCTTTGAAAATCTTCTCATACGAACTTCTGCTGACCGTCTGCGTTTTGCCGGACTGCGGATTGTACAAAATCAGTTTAGAAGCCGTATAACCACCAATTACCACACCGGTTTTATTGCCAGTCATCGCAATCACCGGTTTACTGCCGCTGACAAAGTACAAAACTTCCTCCAGCGTGCATCCCTTCAGACTCATCGGCCGCTGCAAATAATGCGAGAGCGTATTATACGCATTTTCGCCCTTTTTCACCAGTCCCTTTGCCGCCACATCATAATGGTTCGCTTTCAAAAGCATATGAACACACGCATCCAGATTTGACACACCATTTCCCTGCTTCGTCATTTCCAGACCGCCAATCGTATTCTGGATGAAAGCTCCGCTCCGCTCCCAGACAACCTGATGATTACTCGAAACAACGACACCCATTTTGGCGTCGGCCTCTCGAATCGCTTTTGCCGCACTTTCGTAGGAAGAAACAATTTGTCCTCCGGCAAACACATAATATTTTGTCAGTTTCGGCTGCTCCAGACGCACATAACGTTCACTCGTAGTCAATGTGGACAGCGGTTCATCCCATGTCGGTTTCGCTTTCATTTCAAAAGAAATCGGAAACTGGATATACCATTCGGTCAAAGACTTTGTGGTTACACGCGACACATAGCTAAACTTTGACTCATCCTTGCTGGAATTATTCAAAATTGTATCTTCGCCGCTCTTCACATAATAACTGCCCTGCCTTTTACAAAGTGTCATATTAATTACATTTCCGGTACAGTTAATCTTCTGAATATACTGATTTTTTACGCTGTATTTACGACGCACTTCACCTTTTGTATCAGCAATATAAAGTTCATAGCATGGCGTTACTTTTGTTCCGTCCGCCATCGTTCCAATGTCGGACTTGCGCATGTAGCCATACACCATATTGTCCTCAATTACGCCAAGCAGTTTAATATAACTATTTTTATCCGGCTGATAAATCACTTTCTTTTCATCATTTTCCAAATTGTAAATAGTAATATTTTCACCGTATCCCTTGGCAAGAGAGGATGACCACGTGTAACAATTTGCACGCTCCATCGTCATAAAAGTATTCTCTTTTACGTTCTCGGCTATTTTCTCCAGTCTCTTCGCCGTCATGTTATAGGCATACACCGTATTTGCCACGGTAAAATAGTAAATTCCCCGACTGCTCACATAGCCATAATCAGCAAAATCCTCTTTCAACTGCTGATACGTCGTATTAATCGGCATATAAACCATCTCTTCAAGTGTTCCGTCTGCCGTGTACTCATAGAGCACAACTGCCACATCCCCCTCATAACTGCCACGCGCAAAATAGCCATACGCACAAAAATACAAATTATCTTTATCATCAACTTTTAACAGGCGGATTCCCTGCTCGTTGTAAGCACGGTAAGCATAAGAAGCCTTCTCGCTGAACGAAGCGTAAATCTTTTTCACCTGATTCGTCTTCATGTCATACTGGTAGACAAATCCATCTCTGGAAAAATACAATTTATCTTCTTTTTTATTGGAAAGCATCTTTCCGTTATTCTGCTCCGTAATTCCTAACTTTAACTGACTGGACTTACTGCTTGCCGTCGATACATCAAACACCGCCTCCATCGAGCGTGAGAAATTCAGCAGATAATCCCTTCCGGAAGCATAACGCACGCGGTAAAATTCCTTGATGTGATATGTTTCTTTCCCGGAAGCTGTCGTTGCCTGCACAAAATAATTATACTGGATACAAGCCGTTTCCATATTATATTCTTTAATCGTAACAAATTCGTCAGATACGATTTTCGGTGACATCTCTGCCCACGTTACCAGACTGGCATCCGAGGTGATGTCCACATAGGCAAGTGTCGAGTTCCGGTTCTTGCCATCCGGCTCCAGATAACGGCCGATTTCTTCCGATTTGTTTTTCGAAAATGTATTGTTATGAAACTTTTTGGCAAATGCCATTTTTTTTGCCAGATTACTCTCATCCAGATAATATTTCAACCGTGTATAATAATGAATTGTTTCTCCCAGATTCGATGTTGTTTTCAAATCCAAAATGTACTCTGTACTTGTCTTGAATCCATAGTCAAACGTCAAATCTACCCTGCGCTGATTTTGTCCGATCGCATTCACGCTTCCGGTTTTGTATACTTCTCCGCTCTCCTTATCCACAATACTGTAGCTGACATTAACAAGACGGCTTTTTGCCTTACTGATTAACAAAGAAATCTGTCTATTCTGATTAATCGGCGTAATGGATTCGCGAACCACATTTGCTTCGAGCGGCGCACTGTACCCATATAAAGTATTCACGGTCTGCCCCTGTGTCTGCACCTGAAGATACGGATATGTCTCATCCGTAATTGCTTCCGTCACGCCCTTTTCTTCCATATCCGTTTCCATATTTCTTCCAAATAAAAACAGTGCACCCGCAAAAATGAATACAAGAGCGACTGCCTGATATATATATTTAACCATAATATCTCTCCATTCCTACAATATGATGTTACTACCTTATACAGTGTAACGGCTTTCGCAAAAAAGTGCAAGGCATACACACAAATTTTTAGCACACATATATTAGTTAATAAACCATCGGAGGAAAACGCATGAGTCATTTTGATAACCAGAACCCTTATCTTCCTACCTATCCACCTGCTTTAGGCAGTCAGAAACTAATGGAACTGGAAGCCGACAACTCGTACCTTAAATATTTATACCCGAAAATCACAAGACAAATCAGCGAATTTGTAGAAGAAGAATGTGACAAAATGGAATACGAGGGAAGTCTGATGTTTGACGTATTTCCCGACAAAATTGCCTTACAGCTTATGGCTGCCGGAATTGCCGGTGAATTTACAAAAAAATACCCCGATGCCTATCCGGAAGAAGGAAGACTTCTCCGCGATATGATCGAGGTCGTTTTATATCATGAAATTATGTACCGTAGAAACCGCTATCGAAATCACAAACGATTATATCTTTAGTCCGCTGCTTCTGTACCAAACGCTAACTGCTCAAATTCCGGTACAGGCATTGGCTTTGCAAACACATATCCCTGGATTAAGTCACAGTGCATTTCTTTCAAAAACTCCACTTGCTTTCTCTCTTCGACTCCTTCGGATATGGTGTGAAGATCCAATGCTTGTGCCAGTTTGATTACGCTCTGGATAATATCCTTTCCACGCCCATCGTTGTCACCGCTCTCAAAGAATACACGGTCTAACTTCAGCGCATCTACTTTAACATCCTTTAACATATTTAAGGAAGAATAACCGCTTCCAAAATCATCAATCGAACACGACAAACCCGCACGATGAATCTGTGATACCAGTACACTAAGTGACTTCATATCATTATAGAACAGAGACTCCGTCAACTCAATCTCAATGCTTCTAGGCGGAATATCGTATTTCTTTAACACATATTCATAATAATCAAAGAAGTTCGGAATTTCAAAATGACTTCTTGATAAGTTTACGGAAATCGGTATGATTTTGCGTCCTGCTTTATGCCAGCGCTCAATCAGTTTACAAACTTCCTCGAACATGTACAAATCCAATTCCACAATAAATCCGTTTGATTCAAACAAATTGATAAATTCGTCCGGATAAATCATGCCCTCTTCCGGGTCAATCCATCGAACCAATGCTTCCGCACCGGCAATCGACTCACCTTCCAATTCATATTTTGGCTGAAGATATGGTACGAAGTCACCCTGTTCAAGTGCCTTGTGCATCTTCATCTCCAACGCTTTGTCACGTCCGAGTTTCTGGCTTTCTTTCACATCGTAAATTCCCATCGGGACAAGATGTGACGGCGAAATTTTCTTACGCGCCAGATTGGCATGTTCCAGCATGGTGCTGATATCTCCTTCATCATCTTTTACGACATAGACACCAAAGTAAAGAATGATTCCGTAACAATTTCCCTTATCATCGGCAAGCTCTGATAACTGCTTGCTAATGCGGTACAGACGCTGGTCAAGTTTCGGAAGCGAATGAAAACGCATCAGAATACCGAAGTTATCTGCCATAATTCGACCGGACACTTCATCCCAGCGGAGCTCATCATCAATAATCTCGTGAATTCTGCGTAAAATCTGGTCTCCGACATCATTGCCATAAGTTTCATTAATCAGCTTAAAACGGTCAATGTTCGCATACACGACAACATAATTTCCATCCCCACGAAGCAAATCTCTGGCAATCCGCTCGAATTCCTTTTTGTTCTTTCCTCCGGTAACATCATCCCGTCCATACTTCTTATACAACAACTGGTATTTAATAACAAGCATGATAATAACGAAAAGCGCCACACCGCAGAGCACCAATACTTTGTACATCGTAGATGGCATCCTGTCCAGAGAAAAATACGCAAAAACAAAGAGCGCAATCGCAGTGATTACATCCCAGATTAACATCATACTGATGTTTTTCAAGCGTGAGATAATCTGTTTCACTGTGCATGCCCCCTTTTTTATCGAATGTATAAATAATTATACCTTAATTTTGACAAAAAGACAACCTTTCAATTGGAAAAATTATGACCAAAATTCAATTTTTTTCTCCAATTTTTTCGTTTTTACGACAAGATACGGCATACTCTTTTTCTGACTTACTTCCTGACCTTTCTCCGGTCCTAAAAGATTCGTCTCAAACACCACCCCATCGCCTTTTTCATAGAGACCAAGGACACGCACCGAAAAACCGTTGGTTTCCTGCTCTCCGTAACCAACCGCCAAATAACAATACTCGCCATCTTCATAAGTCATCTGAAACGGATTGATTTTCTTTTTATTGATTTCAGCCAGAAAATCAGCCGGACACTCCTCTGTCGGAACTACCGTATAATCCAAATCCTTTCCTCTTTTGCCCTCTTTTTCCGTGCCGCATCCACTAAACAAGCACATTACAAAAGAAAAAAGAACTACCATTGTAAGCAGCCGCCTGACCCGGCATCTCATATTCTTCACCGCACACACTCCATTTCTAAGCATATTCCGCTTTTGATTGTTAGTATAATGTATGTGCCGCGGTGATTTTTATGCGCTAATCTTCTAAATGAATCCCTGCCAAAAGAGAAGCTAAAGAGGTCGTTGCCTCCTCATCATGATACTCAATGGATTCGGCCTCTTCCACTTCTGGCGCAATATCCTCTGCCTCTTTCATGCTCAGGCGGATTTTTCCGTCCGTCACATCAAGGACTTTTACCTTCACCGTCTGTCCAAGTTTCACAACTTCATTTGGCGAATGTAAAAACTTATTGCAAATCTGGGAAATATGAACAAGCCCGGATAAACCATCCCCGATTGTCACAAAGCAGCCATACGGCTCAATGCGCTCAATTACACCTTCTGTCACGAAACCTTTTTGCAGAGCATTTAATTTTTTCTCCTGCTCTTTTGCCGCTTTTTCTTTTTCCACATCTTTTGCAGAAAGAACCAGTTTATTTGCCTCGCGGTCTGCTGTAATGACAATAACCGAAAGTGTCTTTCCAACATATTCTTCCACATCTTCTACATACTCAAGTGCCAGTTTCGACGCCGGAATAAATCCTCTCAGCCCCTCGCAGTAGGCAACAACACCGGCATTCACGCTATTATTTACTTTTACCGTAAACACGGTTCTCTCTTCCAGTGCCTTCTCGACCTTTTCCCATGCCTCTTCCCTTTTTGCCTCGCGCAGCGACAGAAGAACACGTCCCTGTCCATCATCCGGCGAAAGCACAACAGCCGTCAGCATTTCTCCGGTGCGAATCTCATCCATCGCATGAAAATTCGGGTCATCACTGTATTCACCGGAAGGAATTACTCCCTGTGAAAAACTGCGTAAATCCAAAAGGACTTCCTCTTCTTCAACACTTACCACCTCTCCGATCACCGTATCACCTTCACGGAACGAACGAAAAGATGCATTAATCTGGTCTTCGTAATCTGCCATTGTTTCACTCATCGGTATTACCTCCCTGTTGAATCTTTTTTAATTCATCTGCTAATGCAGCAAATTGTGCTAAACTAAGTTTTTCCCCTCGAATCGTCGGACTTAACTCCATTGCTTCCAGTGCACTCTTGATTTCCTCTTTGGAAAAAGAGAGTTCCGGACTGTTCGCCAGCCCATTCTGTAAAGTTTTCCGGCGCTGGTTAAAAGACGCCCGAATCAGACGGAACATCAGCTTTTCATCGGACACCTGAATTGGCACCCGGTTTAAGCAGTCAAGTCTTATTACCGCACTTCCGACATTTGGTCGCGGCATAAAACAGTTTGGCGGAACATTCGCCGCCAGATACGGTTTTGCGTAATACTGCACGGCAAGCGACAATGCACCATACTCTTTTGTGCCCGGCTCTGCCTGCATGCGTTCAGCCACTTCTTTCTGCACCATAACGGTAATGTTAGCAAGTGGCACGTGGCTCTCCAAAAGCCCCATAATAATCGGAGTTGTAATATAATAAGGCAGGTTTGCAACCACCTTGATAGGTTTTTTGTCATTATATTTTTCCGCAATTTCATGAATATCCTGCTTTAAAATATCCCCATGAAGAATCTCTACATTATCATAAGGCGAAAGTGTCTCCTGTAAAATCGGAATGAGGTTGTTGTCAATTTCTACTGCTAATACCTGTCTTGCCGCCTCGCACAAATACTGTGTCATCGTTCCGATTCCCGGTCCGATTTCCAATACAAAATCATCTTTTGTGACTTCTGCCGCCTCGATAATTTTATCTAACACATGCGGGTCAATCAGAAAATTTTGTCCGAATTTTTTTTGAAAATGAAAATCATGCTTTTGTAAAACCTGTATGGTTTCCTGTGGGTTTCCCAGTTTTGCCACGCGTTTTCTCCTTTTATTTATTCTGTGTCAGCCGGTATAACCGGTGGGCATTTTCCGTTGTTACCTGCTTTACCTCTTCTGCCGTAATGCCCTTAATTTCTTCTAATTTCTGTGCCACGTAAATAAGCTGCGACGAATCGTTTCGCTTTCCTCTGTTTGGCTCCGGTGCCATATACGGGCAGTCTGTTTCCAACACAATAGATGACAGCGGAATCCGCTCGGCGCATCTTACTAATTTTTTTGCATTTTTAAATGTCAGGACTCCTCCCATGCCAATAAAGAATCCCATTTTCACATATTCTTCTGCCATTTCCGGCGAATACGAATAGCAGTGAATGACGCCGCCGCATTCATAGGCTTTTGTTTCCTGAATGATTTGCATGGTCGGCTCTGCCGCATCCCGACTGTGCACAATAATCGGAAGTTTTACTTCCTTTGCAACTTCAATCTGTCTGCGAAACCACTGCTTCTGAAGTGCCGGTTCCGGCTCCGGCCAGTGGTAATCCAGCCCGATTTCTCCGATGGCTGCCACTTTTTCATGTGCTGCATGACTAGAAATCCACGTCATGTCATCTTCCGTCAGCCCTTCCACTTCACTCGGATGCACCCCCAGTGCCGCATAGACAAATTCATACTGCTTTGCCAGTTCAAGTGCCATTTTACTGGATGGCATATCTGCTCCCACATCCACGACTTTACCAATTCCCTTTGCCAAAAGTCCACCAAGGATTTCGTCGCGGTCGCTGTCAAAGGCTTTGTCGTCATAATGGCTGTGAGTGTCGAAAATATAATTGCTCATAGTTCTCTCCTCTCGCCGAGGAATGCGAAGCATTCCTCACTGCAGGGCTTTCGCCTCTTTCTCTCGCCGTGCCGCACCTCGGAATGCTCCGCATTCCTCACTGCAGGGCTTTCGCCCCTTCTCTCGCCGTGCCGCACCTCGGAATGCTTCGCATTCCTCACTGCCGGGCTTTCGCCTCTTTCTCTCGCCGTGCCGCACCTCGGAATGCTCCGCATTCCTC
>CALELW010000086.1 GCA_937902905.1 uncultured Clostridium sp.
GCATTTCCAAGCGGTCGGTTGCTTCATCCAGTGTTGACAGATTTGAAATCAAATCCGATATATCACAGATTCCACTGTAAGAATTAACAAATAAACGATAGGCTTTGTACGCCTGTTCATAACGCTTGGTAAAATCTTCGAACTCTTCATCCGATGCTGCCGTACCAATGTCTGCAATCTGTTTTTTTACGTCCTCACAGTTTGTATTTAACAATACAGCATTGTTCATCTTTTTCACCAGTTCCGGTGCCACCAAATCCTGCTCATCCGCAGTAAGTTCCTGATTGTAATAGCGGTAAGCACGAAGTGCTGCGGTAAGTTCTGTCTTATTCTTCGGTGTTTCTGAGGTCAATGCAATCATTTCCTCAAAGGTCTCAATATTGCGGTACTGAGTCAGCACATACTGAATCGCTTCTCCGCGGTAATAGTCGTAAACCGAAAGTGAAAAATCACTGGCTGCACCAGCATTTACTGCTTCCTGCAATACATCAAGCTTTTCTTTTACGGTATCGTCAAGCACATCATAGACACCTAAATCATCATACGCCTGCTCAACGTCTGCGATAATTTTTGCTTTTTCATATTTCTCGTAATTTTCAAACAAGGAATTTTTCATTGCTTTGATTAAACAGTCTGCATATTTTGTATAACGGCGAAGTTCCGCAAATTTACTTTCATACAATCCATACGCTGTTTTGGCAGACTGAACATCTTCCAGAAATAAGGTATAATCACCGGCAGAAGCATCTGCCGTTAACATTTCAATTCGTAAAAATGCACGGTCAGCACTGTCTACCAGTTCTAAAAGTTCGCGAATCTGATTCAGTGCATTCACATCATCCGCATCCACTGCCGCTTTTATGTGGGCAGAAGCATTTGCATAACTCTCACTTGCCGTCTTATAATTTTCTCTTGTTAAAGGTCTTGCTAACATGGCGTCCACCGCTGTATGAATCGGTGCTGCCAATTCCTCTAATGCTGCATTCTGTGCATCGGCATAATCCTGATAGAATTTCTGCACGGACTGATAACGGGTAACGGTTTCTGTTGTTGTCTCATCCTCGCCCGGTACTTCTGATGTCGTCTTTGTGGCAACATAGGCATCCAATGTATCAATCTCAGATGTGCTAAGCCCCGTTTGAAGTAATTTCCCTAATTTATCCACTTCATCTGCCAGTTCTTCCGAAAATGTATAATCTTCCGGTGCAGGTGCAGCAGTCAATACAGTATCAATACAAAGTTTTGCCTGCTCAAGTGCCGAAACTTCTTCTGCCGAAACCGGCATCACCGGCAGAATGCTTATCATCATCAATAGTGCACTCCATAAAGCAATCCATTTTTTCAATCTCATCATCCTCCATATTCCTATGCTTTCTCAACATCTGTTATTGGATGTTACAACAATATATTTTACCTTGTATTTGAAAAAATAGCAATAAGAAATCCTTTTCTTTCTATGAATTTTCTGATACAATAGTCAGGAAAGAAAAAATTACAAAGGAGGTACTTGAAAATGTCAAAGAAAAGAGGTTCTTTGCTTTCTTACCGCCCGGACATCAAAGTGGTAGATGCTACTCTTCGGGATGGAGGACTTGTAAATGATTTCCGTTTTACGGAAGATTTTGTACGTGATTTATACGCTGCGAATGTTGCAGCTGGCATAGATTATATGGAATTTGGCTATAAAGCATCCAAAGATATTTTTGACCCGAAAGATTTCGGACCATGGAAATTCTGTGAAGAAGCTGACCTTCGCAACATCGTTGGAGACAACGATACGGATATGAAAATTGCTGTTATGGCAGACGTTGGCCGATGCAATTACAAACGTGACATTATCCCACGCGAGGAAAGTGTTATCGATTTGGTTCGTATTGCCACTTACATCAATACCATTCCGGCAGCTCTTGATATGATAAGACACTGCAAAAACATGGGCTATGAAACAACGATTAACATTATGGCGATTTCTAACGCAAAAGAATCGGAAATCACAGAAGCACTGCAGCTGATTGGAGAAAGCGAAGTTGATGGTATTTACTTAGTAGACAGTTACGGCTCTCTCTATATGGAGCAGATTGATGATTTGGCTGACCAGTATTTAGAAATGGCTGAAAGCTATGGCAAATTCACCGGTATTCATGCGCATAACAACCAGCAGTTAGCCTTTGCCAACACAATCGCCGCTCTTACCAGAGGTGTCAGCTACTTAGATGCTACCGTAAATGGTATGGGCCGTGGTGCCGGAAACTGCGCCAGCGAGCAGTTGTTAGGATTTTTGAAAAATCCGAAATACGATATTATTCCACTTCTTAAGTTTTTGGAAAAACATATCGTACCCTTAAAAGAATCCGGTGTTGTCTGGGGTTATAACATTCCCTATCTTCTGACCGGTCAGATGAACCGTCACCCACGTTCCGCAATTGCGGCAACAAAGGAAAAACGCACCGACTTTCTTAACTTTTACTTAGAGTTAGGGGACAAAGACTGATATCTGATTTCAAAAAGAGGCATATCCTTTGATATGCCCCTTTTTTTAACTTCTTACTTTGCTATGTGCGCCTCGACATTTTTCTTTGTCTGCTGCAAATTTGTTTCTAAGCGCTTTAACTCTGCGATGGCTTGTTTTGCATCCTCTTCTGTCGTATCCTCAATCTTTTCGTCTACCTTTTTGGACATCGACGTAAGTTTATCTTTCATCTTTGCAAAATCAGCATCTGCCTCGATGTGATTTTTCTGAATCATCGTCTCAATTTCCTTGTATAACGATAACACCTGACTTTTCTTTGTCTGCACTTCTTTTTTGGTCTCCTCCGTAACAGAATCTGACTGACATCCCGTCACACTCACAACCATAAGCATAAGACACAAGAAAAGACTCACTAATTTTCTTTTCATGCCATCCATCCTTTCCTATCACTGCTTTTCCCAGAAAGTACCCTCTCTGGTATCTTTTAACACAATTCCTTTTGCCAGCAATTCCTCGCGGATTGCATCGGCTTTTGCGAAATCTTTTGCTTTTTTTGCTTCTTTTCTCTCTTCTATTTTTTTCTCTACATAAGAAGCCAGTTCATCGTCCACATCTGCGCCCTTTTCTTCCCATGCTTTCTCAAGCTGCAAAGAAAGAACTTCATCCATGCTCTGCACTAGTACACGTTTCGTAGCATCGGAAAGATCTGCCTTTAACATATCATACAAAACGGTAATCGCAGAACTGGTGTTAATATCATGGGAAAGTGCCTCTGCAAATTTCATCTTCCATTCTTCGCACGCAGCCGTATCCACTTCTCCATCCGTCGACAGATTGGCAATTCTCTTTACTAACTTATCATACGCACTTACTACATTATCCAGTGCATCCCACGAAAACTCAAGCGGTTTGCGGTAATGTGACTGTAGACAGAAGAAACGGTATGCCATTGGATTGTATCCTTTTTCCTCTAATAGAGAAACCGTCAAAAATTCCCCCTTTGACTTACTCATTTTTCCATTCTTCGTATTTAAATGATTGACATGGAACCAGTAATTACACCACTTATGACCGATGTAAGCCTCACTCTGAGCAATCTCATTTGTATGGTGAGGGAAAATGTTATCGACACCGCCACAGTGAATATCCATATATTCTCCCAAATGTTTCATACTGATGCAGGAACACTCGATATGCCATCCCGGATAGCCAACGCCCCAAGGACTGTCCCACTTCAATTCCTGATTATCAAACTTTGATTTGGTAAACCAGAGAACAAAGTCTGTCTTATTTCTCTTATTTGTATCTTCTTCAACATCCTCGCGGACACCAACCTGCAAATCCTCTTCATTCTGAGACGATAAAACATAATAATTATCCAGTTTTGAGGTATCAAAATACACATTCTCTCCAGCAATATAAGCATATCCTTTTTCCAAGAGAACCTCAATCATATGAATAAATTCCGGAATACAGTTTGTCGCAGGTTCTACAACATCCGGACGTTTGATGCTTAATTTTTCACAATCCGCCATAAATGCATCCGTATAAAAGCGGGCAATATCCATAACCGTCTTATGCTCTCTTTTTGCTCCCTTTAACATCTTGTCTTCTCCGGTATCGCCGTCACTTGTCAGGTGTCCGACATCCGTAATATTCATGACACGTTTTACATCGTAGCCAACATAACGCAGATATTTTTCAAGTACATCCTCCATAATGTAACTGCGAAGATTTCCAATGTGTGCAAAATGGTACACCGTCGGTCCACAGGTATACATCGCAACTTTTCCTTCTTCGTTTGGCACAAACTCATCCACTGACTTTGTCAAAGTATTATATAAATACGTTTTGATATCCATCATTTTTCTTTGTCTCTCTTTCTAACTTTTTGCTTTTCTTCCATTATAAAAAGCACCTGAATATTTTTCAAGTGCTTTTTACGAATCTTATCATTTTGCCAGTTTTTCAATGCCTTTAAACTTTTTAATGATGTCGTCTACCGACAATTTATCGACAAGGAAATAATCCATGCCGTTTTTCTCTACCCGGTAGAAGTTAATTCCGTCATAAGGCAGATAACGAACGGTTACATCACGGTTATTCTCGTGGTACACAATCGTGAGAACCGGCTTATTGCTCTTTGGCTTTACTTTATTATCCGCTTTTCCGGAATACTCAAGCAGATAAGCAAGTGAATACGGTGATAAGAAGTCTCTCTCATCATCATCTGAAATCTTCTTGCCATTTAACGTCCAGATGTTCTTCACACTGCTGTCCGTTGCATTATTAACCGCAGTTCCACTTTCGGTTGCCGTAGCAGTCGGTGTTGCCGTTGTCTTTGAAGTATCCTTCTTCACAGTTTTACGCGTTACGGAAAGTGTTGTATTGCCATATGTGACATCATATCCTTTTATGCTTGTCGCAAGCACGGAATACACACAGTGGTCCATATTGGTATAAGCATCGAGTTTTGTAATTTTTTCAATTGTATCCGAACTCATCGTATACACATTCCGGCTTCCTTTTTCACAGACGTAATAAGAGTCTTTTGTCTTTTTGCCAATCAAAAGATTTAACGTCTTATACATTCTTTTGTTCTCCGGAATGATATAGGAAGTATCCGAAGAGGATGAGGACGAAGACGAACCGGACACCATAGCATTTGGTGTTGCTGTGGCCGTCGGTGTATAACCATCCTTTGGCTGGTAGAAATCTACCGTAATCGCTGAAGTTGGCGAATCCAATCCGTATTTCTTAAGGTTCTTGCAGTCATACTCTACCATTTCCTCATATTTCAGAACAGTAAAGTAACCAAGTACCGAACTCCACTCCGACTGACTGGTTGCCAGCGGTTTCGCATACGGTGCCGTAATATTCCAGTTAGAATAAAAATCGACTTTTTCTGCATCCGTCACCTTTTTCGCTGCAAAATCATTGCCTTTTTTATTCTTCACAGAAAATGCGGTCAGATAATCGTCATCAATTTCAGGCAGTGTATCCATCTTGATGAAATTAATCTCATCTACGTTAAATGCCTTAATCATCGCAGCATTCAAGCAGTAAATTTCATCGCGTCCGGAGCATTTTGCATAGTAGCCCATATCCGATTTTGGCACTTCACTTCCAATCTGATACTGATAGGAAGCACCGTCTTTTGTCTCAATCGCAATTGTAAATGCCGGCGTTTTCAAGCCATAGTCAGAAAGATTTCCGGATTCGGCTGAAAACTTCTGTGTTGCTTTGACAGGATTTACATTTTTTACCATGGAAGATATCGTCTCATCCGATACCGGAGCACTTTCTTTTCCGTCAATCTTCCATGTACCCTTTTTCTTCTGGGAAAGTTTCCACGCCTGTTTTCCTTTTTTTGTCAATGTAATCGAAGAAATGTTATCAGACGTAATGGTATCTAACGTAATTTTTGCATTGTCCGAACTAGAATCCGTTGAACCGGATTCACTTGTCGAACTATTATCTGTATCTTTATCTGATGATTTACCGCGTGGAATCACAAAATAAAGGACTAAGCAAATAATCAGCACCACCACAAGGGCAATCATCGTAATGGCATTCTTTTTCTTACTTGACATTATTTTTTCCTCCTTCGGTTCCAAATCAGGAATCCGCAAAGCAGCAGGGCAAGTGGAAGAACCACAACAAGTAATGCTGTCCAGAAGGTAATGTCACCGGAGTTTAACTGTACCGTCTCTTCTAAGAGGGAGCGGTCCGGAATATTTAATACCTTAATCTCATCTCCGCCATCGCCGACAAGCCACTTCAAAGCGTTCACTAAAATCGCACGGTTATTGTACTGCTCTGCCATCTGTGTACCGATAATACTTGTTGTTGAGCCATAACTGCTGTTTGGCACATCCATAAAGGCTACGGAACCAATTGCAAAAATCTTCGTTGCATGACCTTCACCCTTTGTATTTTCCGCATATTTATCTTCTGCGGTCATCGCTACACTGAAAGGTCCCGCCTGATCACTGTCTTTTTTCTCCAAATCCTGCGTATCTTCTTTATCATTAATTTTGCATGCATAGGATTTATCCGATGTCGTCAAAACTGATTGAACGGTCAACGTGCTTCGCACTTTCTTATCTGCCGTCATTCCTTTACTGTACCAGGAAAGAACGTCTTTCGTGCTCAAATCTGATGTCAAATCACTGTCTTTACTTACCTGCGGTGTCAAAAGCATATAGGCACCGCTTCCATAGGAAGCAAAGTAATTATCCGGGTCAAGAACATAACCGGACTGAACATTAATGCCGTAATCTTTTAACAGCTTATTGTAGTACGGTGTATCCACTGTATAATTCAGCAAAAAGATTGCCTTTCCACCATTTTTCAAGTAGGTGCTCAGATACTTGTACTCGTTTGCTGTGATGTCGGCAGCAGGACTGTACAAAATAAGTAAACTGCAGTCATCCGGCACTTTTGTGTTTTTCGTCAAATCAAAGTCTTCCTTCTCCAATCCGTTTTTCGAGAGAAGTTCTGTAAAGTCATCGTTTAAGGACTGCATGCTGTGGCCGCCACCCACATAAACTTTCTTTGTATTTTTTAATGTTACTTTCTGAATTGCCGACGTAACCGCTGACTCTAACTTCAAGGATTTTGGAACCTGCTCCATAGAACCGGAAGAAGTGTCATACGTCATTTCAATCATATCATTCTGGAATGACAAATACTGTGATTTTCCGTTTTTGTTATTTACCACAATCATGTCATTATCCTGCACACTCTCGCTTGTGTACTTTTTCGCAAAGTTCGGATAAAGAACCGGGTTCTTCTTCTCGACCTTTACCGGTCCTAAACCATCATAAAGTTTAATGATATTCTCAACATTAATCGTCTTTGTATAAGTACTCGTCTGTGCCTCATGTCCATCTTCCACTAAATAGTAGATGGTAATGTCATCCTTTAATCCTTTGACATACGAAATCGTATCGGATGACAGGGAATACAGATAATCCGAGTTCATATCTTTTGACCAGTTCATTCTGGCAATTACAACATTAACAAGCACAACTACGGCAAGCACAATTACCATGGTAATTGTCTGAAAACTTCCCATCTTAAATTTACGGCTTGCAAATTTTTTCTTTTCATTTTTATTCCTGCTCATGATATCCTCCTTTTCCACGCATCCTAATTATAGCGTTGTTTCTTAATTCTCTGAATGGTAAAGAACACAAACAGAAAACTAACACTCACATAATATAACATCGCGCTCACATCCAAAATACCATATGTGAAGTTTGTGTACCGGTCCGTAAATGAAATCGCACTTAACACGTTGTACAGCAAACCATCAAAATGGGATGAGAAAAAGAAATACAAAACAAACAGGACGATTTCAGCCACAAGTCCGACAAGTGCTGAAACCCATTTGTTATGAATCCAGAAATTCAGGGCAAACGCCAGCAAAACAATCAATGCTGCAAAGAAACATACCATAAAAATTTTACTGGATGGAAGCATATTCGCAAGACTTGTCATCAGCATTGTGAAAATATTGATAACACCGATAGCAACGGCTGCAATTACCTGACTTTCTGTCAAAGAAGAAACAAATACACCGATGGCAATGTAAGCACATCCCATCAAGAAGAATCCAAGCGTGCTGCCATACGCAACCGCATAATTTACCGTGTAAGAAGTGCTTCCCTCTTCTGCTACGCTGCGCACTAAATTCTGTAAAATAATCGGATAAAGCGACACAATCAAAAGACCAATCGCAAATAATGTAACTAACGCTAAATATTTTCCAAGTACGACTTTGTTAATCGAAATTGGTGATGTGTATAACAACTGGTCTGTTTTCTGATGTTTCTCATCTGCCATACTTTTCATCGTAAGTACCGGAATCAGAAGCAGAATGAAGAAAATCTCAATTGCTCCATAAACGGTTGAAAAGTTCAGTGAACCACCGGATAAATTATACAGGAAGAAAAACAATCCGGTCAGCACTAAGAAAAACGCCAGAAACACCCACGCAATGGCAGATGTAAAATAGGACTTTAATTCCTTTTTATAAATCGCTCTCATCTTATTTTCCCTCCTTTTTTCTTCTGCGGCTGTTTCGCTCTGCCATCTGGCGGCTGCCATTTCCGGTCAGACGAATGAAGGTTTCCTCAAGAGAAGGCTCCTTCGTATGCATTTCCAAAATTGCACATTTATTCTCAGCCAGCGCATAAAAGACCGTTTCACGGATATCTGAATCTGCCTCAGAAATAACCATAGCTTTGCAGATCTCATCATCCTCAGAATCCGTTACTTTATATTCTGTAATATGTTCAATACCCGATAAAATGCTGCGGACTAATTCTTTATTTCCCTTAATCTCCATCGTCAGCTCATGCGTCTGCTCAATGTGTGCAGAAATGTTTTCCGGTTTATCTTTGACAATCATCTTACCTTCATTGATAATGATAATCTCATTACATACCGCACTAACTTCCTGCATGATATGAGAACTTAACAAAATCGTATGTTTCTCGCTCAAGTCACGAATCAAATCGCGGATTTCTAAAATCTGTTTCGGGTCAAGTCCAACCGTCGGTTCATCAAAAATAAGAATCTCCGGGTCACCAACCATCGCACCGGCAATTCCCACACGCTGTTTGTAACCTTTGGATAAGTTTTTTATCAAACGCTCCGATACATCGGTAATCTTCGTACGGCGCATGACTTTAGAAATCATAGCGTCTTTCTTATCTCTTTTCACTTTCTTTATGTCACAGACAAAACTTAAGTACTCTCTTACAAGCATATCCGGATAAAGCGGCGGCATCTCCGGAAGATACCCGATTTTTTTCTTCGCTTTCTCCGGCTCATCAAATATGTCTACACCATCTATCTCAATCGTGCCCTCTGTCGCAGAGATGTAACCGGTAATCATGTTCATCGTTGTTGATTTTCCGGCACCATTTGGTCCTAAGAAGCCAACAATCTGTCCTTTGTCAACGGTAAAAGTCAGGTCATCCACTACATTTCGATTACCATAACGCTTTACCAGATGTTCTACTTTAATCAACGTTTGAACCTCCTTTATGTTCATTCACCTTAAGGGCTTATTTTATCAAACCCATACTCACATACTATACAATGTAAATGTTACGAAATTATGAACAATTGACACTTCCATAAAAAAGGAGTAGAATACATAAGAATGACAAGACGCAAAGGAGAATGAAAAAATGAGTTTCCATTACAAAAAAGAAGTAATCTCTCCGGAAGTGCTTCAGGAATTATACTCCCTGACACCGGAGCAGAAAGCACAAAAAGAAATTCGCGATGCACAAATCCGCGACATTATTACAGGTGAATCGGACAAGTTTTTATTGATTATCGGACCATGTTCTGCTGACCATGAAGATTCTGTCTGCGAATATATTACCCGCCTTGCAAAAATGCAGGAAAAAGTGGAAGAAAAAATTCTGATTGTTCCACGTATTTATACAAATAAACCAAGAACTACCGGTGAGGGTTACAAAGGAATCGTTCACCAGCCTGACCCGGAAAAAGCACCGGACTTTATGGAAGGCTTAATTGCCATGAGAAAAATGCACCTTCGTGCGATTTCCGAAACCGGCCTTTTCTCTGCGGATGAAATGCTCTATCCGGAAAACTGGCCATACATCAGTGATATTTTATCTTATGTAGCCGTTGGTGCCCGCTCTGTGGAAGACCAGCAGCATCGTATGACCGTCAGCGGCATGGATGTTCCGGCAGGAATGAAAAATCCAACCAGTGGTGATTTTTCCGTTATGTTAAATTCCTGTATTGCTGCTCAGTCCTCTCATACTTTTTTGTATCGTGGACATGAGGTGACAACGGACGGAAATCCACTAGCGCACACCATTTTACGTGGTGCCGTAAACAAACATGGACAGAATATTCCAAACTACCACTATGAAGATTTGGAGCGTCTGCATGAGAAATATTCGCTTCTCAACCTGCACAACCCGGCATGTATCGTTGATGACAACCATTCCCATTCCGGCAAAAAATACTATGAGCAGCCTAGAATTGTGGACGAAGTGCTTCACAGCCGTTTGGTAAATCCTGCCATTGCCGAATTAGTCAAAGGTGTTATGGTAGAAAGCTACCTGCTTCCGGGCAGTCAGAAAGTCAATGAGCACGAATACGGAAAATCCATCACGGACCCTTGTCTTGGATGGGATGAAACCGAGCGCTTAATTGATAAAATCGCAAACCACTTATAAGATTTTCTTCATCAGTGGCAGATTCCATTTAACTTCAATCAGACAGGCAGTTAAAAAAGCAAGAATCATAAAAACAATTGTGATTTTTCCCCGCTTTAGCTGCCTGTTTTCTGTTGTCACATAAAACAAGAAAAGATATAACGGTGTCAGTAAAAAGACCTGTGGAATCAGACTGGCAAAGTAGACAATGATGCCAAACGCACTTTTGGCATATAAAAAAAAGACAAATAAAAAGCCGTTTCTTATTCCGGTATAAATGACAAATATCTTTTGGCTCACCGATCCCGCCGGACTTATTGCCAAAAGCCACATAAGGGCAAAATACTTTCCGTGATTCCACAAAGACCGAAACCATTCCGGAAAAAATGCCGTCTCTTTTGTCCATGTCTTTGTATTATTTTCTAAAGTTGCCTGTAAGATTTCACGAAATGAATTCTGAAAACAGTAATAAAAAACAGCTCCACACAAAAAGCCGATTAGAAAACAGAAAATTATCTTTTGCAGAAATTCTCTATTTACCAATCGGCTGTGATTTGTTCGATGATGATTATGCATATGTCCACTCCTCTCAGGCAGCGCCTTTTACAAGGTATGTGGACAAAGCCTGTATTATTCCTGATTCTTATGTTTTAACATCTGATATGCCATAATACCGGCAATGGTTTTTCCATCTGTAATCCGTCCATCAAAAATCATCTCATTTAATTCTTCCAGCGAATAGCGTTCAATCTGAACAAATTCATTCTCATCCAGATGTTGTTTCGATGGAATTAACTGTTCTGTATAGTAAATCGCAATTTTTTCACTTGTATAGGCAGCAGCTGAGTGATAATCCACCAAATGGTGAATGTCATCCGAACGATACCCGATTTCCTCTTCTAACTCTCTCGCCGCACAGACAAGAAAATCTTCCTCTAAAGAATCTCTTCCTCCTGCCGGGATTTCTAACAGCAAATCGTCAATTGCGCCGCGGTACTGGCGGACTAAAATAATTTTTCCATCCTCATCCACCGGAATAATGGCAGAAGCCCCTTTGTGCTCTAACACATCCCAGTAAGCGGTATTGCCATTTGGCACTTTGAGTTCGTAAGTATAAAAATCCAAAATATGTCCATGATGTTCCAGTTTTTTACCCATAATTTGAAATTTTTCCATTGTGATTCACCACCTGCCAACATTTCTTAATTCTTAAAGCTATGAATTGGTGCCGGAATACGGCCGGTTCTGGTTACAAAATCATCGCAGCCAAACGGATTTACCGGCATAATCGGTGCATAACCTAAAAGACCGCCAAATTCTGCCTGGTCACCAACATCTTTACCCTGTACCGGAATCAGACGAACGGCTGTCGTCTTCTGATTTACCATACCAATCGCCATCTCATCCGCAATGATACCGGCAATCGTTGTTTCCTTAGTATCTCCCGGAATTGCAATCATATCCAGACCAACGGAGCAGACACACGTCATTGCTTCGAGTTTTTCAAGTGTCAATGCGCCCTCGGTTACGGCATCAATCATTCCCTGATCCTCGCTGACCGGAATGAAAGCACCACTTAAGCCGCCGACATAAGAAGATGCCATAACGCCGCCCTTTTTCACCTGATCGTTCAGCATTGCAAGTGCTGCTGTTGT
>CALELW010000087.1 GCA_937902905.1 uncultured Clostridium sp.
GACGGCGGCAAACTATATTTTTTCACAGGGAAAACGGTTAGAATCACTTTCGTATAAATTGCTGGAATTGTTTGTTTTGCAAAAAGGAGAGATTTCTTTTTTACCGGTAAATGTAGGAGAGGCGATTGAAGAGGTCAAACAGATTACAGCGCAGGGACTTCAAAAAAAGGAAGTTATTTTGGAGGCATCATTTGATGAGACAGTGCTTTTGCTGGAAAAAGATTTATTTATTTCCCTTTTAGTAAATTTGGTGGATAATGCTGCAAAGGCATCGCAGGCCGGCGGGCATATCCGGCTGATGGGTAAATGTGAAGAAAACCGCTATGCCATCACGGTAAGAGATGAGGGAAAAGGAATTCCGGAAAGTGAGATTAAAAATATTTTGGAGCCTTTTTATATGGTTGACAAATCCCGCTCCCGCAAAGAGGGAGGCGCCGGACTTGGGATGACGCTTTGTGCTGAAATTGTCCGTTTGCATCATGCAGAATGGAAAATTGAAAGCAAAGAAAATGAGGGAACAAAAATTACGATTTGGTTTTCTTTGGAGGGCGAAGAATGAAAAAAGGAATCAGAATTTTTTTAATGATTGTGGTGGTCGTTTTAGTTTTTGCCGGTGTACAGTGGGCGCCAAATATCGTGAATCAAATGCAGGAAAAAAAGGATTTAGGGCAGGCTGTGGTTACGAAAGATTCGGCATCAAAAAAGAGTATGGGAATGCAATTATCGTATGCTGAAAAAATGGATATTTTGTCGGCGTCGCCAAATCAACTCTATTTGTTTAAAACGAAAAATAAAAAGCAGCTTTTGGAATACGATGGCAAATTTTTTGAAAAGCTGAATACACAATTGAAAAAATTTACGGAGTCAAAAATTATGGATTTTTCAAGGTTATCCAAAAATCTTGAAAAAAGTTTCAAACAGGCATCGTATTATTCAATTCAGCAGGAGTACGGAACCAATGGATTTCCAATTTGGATTTTATCTTTTTCATATAAAAGTTCCGATTATTGGATTGGGTTTGATTTGGCACTTGAAAAGATTCTATATTTTAGTGCTGAGGGAGGAGAACCATTAAAATTTTTAACTAGAAATCATGTATCGGAGAAAGCAGGGGCTGCGAAATTTATAAAAAGAATTAAATGGAAATTAGAAGAATATTATGGTGCAAAATGGGAAAAAGAAAGTTATAGCCATGATACGATTGCCAGGTTAATATTAGTTCAAAATGTTGCTGTTTTTTCTAATAAGAACAATAGTGTTGTTCCTGTGAGAACCGTAATATGGGAAAATCCGACTGCCGGAAAATACAGTAATATAAAGATTAGTTTAGGAGGAATCGCATCGGAGGATGATTTTGATATGTCGGGTTCTTTATATTCAAATGGTTATGCGGATTCAGCCATGGTGAAATGATACAAAAAAGATACCTTCTTTTGGGCAAAAAGATACAAGTTCATTTTATGATTGTATCGTAGTCTGAAAGGAGGTCTTTTTGTGAGTAAAAGAAGCAGACGATACTTAATTTTAATTCTGGTTTTTGTGCTTTTCTTTGACAGCATTTTAATTGGTATGTATTTGATGATTGATGCAAAAGGAGATAAGACGGAAAACCAAAATAGGATGGGGATGGGGCAAGTGGAGCAGAAGGTAGAATCCGTAAAAGCAGCAAAGCAGAAAAAAGGGAATTCACTTTTGGTGTTAGTAAACAAAGACAACAAAATGCCGGAAGATTTTCATCTGCCTTTGGTTCGTCTGAAAAATGGAAAATTTGTCGCAAAAAAAATGTATGCCTCACTTAGGGCTATGTGGTTTGATTGTGAAAGAGAAAATCCGGGTTACTCAATTGTTGTTTCCAGTGCTTACCGCAGTCATGCAAAACAAAGCAAGCTTTTACAAGAGGAAATTCAAAAAAATGAGCGGCTGGGAATGAGTCCGAAAGCGGCAAAAAAAGACGCGCTCCGCACGGTTGCGCCACCCGGATTTAGTGAACATCAAACAGGACTGTGTGTGGATATCACGGCAAAGAATTTTCAATTATTAAACCGCGCACAGGAGAATACGCCGGAGAACAAATGGTTACAAAAGCACTGTAAAGATTATGGATTTGTGCTTCGTTATCCAAAAGGGCGTGAAACAATAACCGGCTATTCGTACGAGCCGTGGCATTTTCGTTATGTAGGAAAAAAAGCCGCAAAAGAAATTACGCGGCGGGGCATTACGCTGGAAGAGTATGTCCGGGAGCAGTAGTTAAATATTTGTTGGTGTTTTTTTGTTTTCCGTAATTCTGTAGAAACGGTTTGCGTCTCGTGGGCACTTCCGTTTGACAAACGCGTAAGGGTATGGGCATGCAAAATACGCAAGCCTCATACCCACGTGTTTGTACCCACGAGCCACAAACCGTTTCTACGGAATTACTGGATTCAAATAAACTGGCAACAAATATTTGGCACAAACTAATTATCAAAAACTGTATAATTGAGGAGAATAAATTTCTTCCTTTCTTTATTTGATGTATAATTTTTCAATTCACCAAATAATTGAGAGCAGCTTTTGTAAAATAGACCTGCGGTTCCAATGCAACTCTTTCTGTTAATTTTCGCCTTTTAGGTTGCAATTTCTTTATAAATTTTCTTGATTAGATTTGAATGCGGCGCAAAAATGCAACCATGCAGAGCAAAATAAAGCAAAAAGCGTTGTTTTGAAAACACGAGAAGCGGCTTGTTTCTTGCTGGTTAGCGTCAAGTGCTCGTATTTTTTTGGAATTGCAGTAATTCAATAGAAACGGTTTGTGTCTCGTGGGTACAAACACGTGGGTATGAGGCTTGCGTCTTTT
>CALELW010000088.1 GCA_937902905.1 uncultured Clostridium sp.
AGCCATCTCCCGTTGAACCGGTACTTACATAAGAACAGCCGCCGGTTGCCACAATTACTTTATCCGCTGGCAGAGTATGCTGATTTTTCAGAACAACTCCCGTCACTTCACTTTCTTTGATTTGAAGTTTTTTTACCTCTGTATGAAGAAGTACGGATACACCAAGTCTTTTGCACTCCTTCTCCAATGTTCGGATGACATCAGAAGATTTATCCGATGCCGGAAAAACGCGATTTCCACGCTCCACTTTTGTAGGCAGACCATGCTCATTAAAAAAATCAACGACCTGTTCATTGGTAAAGGAATAAAACGCACTGTAGAGAAACTTAGGATTTGAAATTACGTTAGAAAACAAATCAGAAATATCACAGGCGTTGGTCAGGTTGCACCTGCCTTTTCCTGTGATAAAAAGTTTTTTTCCTAATTTTTCATTTTTTTCAACAATAGTGACGTCACATCCGCATAAGGCACTTTGTATCGCCGCCATCATGCCGGCAGGACCGCCACCGATTATGATTACTTTTTTCATTTTCTTCTCCGATGTATTTATGCCGATGCGTAAACTTCATTAAAACCAAAAGACCGATGAGAACTTTTGTATCGTTTGTTTTTGCACCGGTAAATAATTTTTTTACAATCTTTTACATTATCCAACAGACTGCTGGCAAAACAGTTCAATATCAAAGTTTCCATTTCCTTAGAGCAGCTCTTTACCGGTTTTGCCTTGGAATCAAAAGAAACCACAACGGTGTTTTTCTGCTGCTCCACATGGTCAACAACGATATCCTCGTCTTCTAAATTCTGTGTCACCAGATATGTGATATATTCTGCTGTCAATGTTTTTTCCTCTTTTTTAACAACAACCGGAATCAGACTCATTGTATCGGAATCAATGGAGTAAATCGTAAGTGTCTTCATCGTGCTTTTTGGCGTCGAAAGGGCTGTTTTTGCCGGTATCTCAGACGCTTCCCCACAACCATTTAATAATAACAAACCCACCATAAGTATTGCCATTATTTTAAATTTCAATTTTATTACTCCTTGTCTAAACATCGTATTGCCAAATCAAGAGCTGCATCCACTGCCTGCTTTCTTACCTGCTTTCTATCACCGGAAAATACATGACGTTCTACCGTAACTTTTCCATGCAGTGAACAGCCAAGATACACAAGTCCAACAGGTTTTTCTTTTGTACCTCCGCCCGGTCCTGCAATGCCGGTTGTAGAAAGTCCGATATCTGCTTTTGCTGCTTTAGCACAGCCAAGACACATTTCGGCTGCTGTCTCTTCGCTGACAGCGCCTTTCGTTTCCAGTGTATCATGACTTACGGATACCAGATTTTCCTTCGCCTCGTTTGCGTAAGTCACATACGCACAGTTGATGACATCCGACGCACCGGAAACGTTAATAATCGTTGCCGATAGTAAACCGCCGGTACATGATTCAGCTGTTGTTATCGTATAGTGTTTGTTTGTCAGTTTCTTGACAAGCTCATTTTCTTTTGCATTTTCTTTCATTATCGCACATCCTTCATAACCCCTCGGTTTTTATAAATATAATCGACGAGAGAAATTATCGTTAGTATCACCGAAGCGTAAATTAATATACTCTCAATGATACGGAATACTTCTGCCTGAAAATGAAATACTAAAAGAATTGACATTGCCATCTGGACGAAAGTCTTAACTTTACCCCAGTAGCTTGCCGCAATGGTAACTCCTTTTTCAGCAGCTACCAGACGAAAACCGCTGATAATGAACTCTCTGCTGATAATGATAATAACTACCCATGCCGGCATATTTGTCTGCGGGTCAGCCAAAAAACAGATGAGTGCTGCACATACTAATAACTTATCCGCTAATGGGTCCATAAATTTACCGAAGGTTGTAACCTGATTGTATTTTCTTGCCAGATAACCGTCAAAAAAATCGGTGATGCAGGCGGCAATAAATAAACCACCGGCAATATAATCCGAATACGGCAATTGCTGCCATAGCATCGCAATTACAAAAAGAGGAATCATAGCAACACGCAAAATTGTCAATCGATTTGGTACATTCATTTAATCATCCTCCTCCGGTAAAATTTCTCCAATCAAATCATAGCCGTTTGCATCCGTCACCAAAACAGGTAATATGGTGCCTGATATGATTTCATACGGTGCTTCAAAGAAAAGACATCCGTCAATCTCCGGCGCATCGCGGTAAGTACGCCCGACATAAACGCCATCTTCCGGCAGATATCCATCCACTATCACGGAAAGTTTTCTGCCAATCATTTCTTCATTCTGGGCAAAAATTACATTCTGCTCTGTCTGCATAATTTCATCTGCCCATTCCTGCTTAATCTCATCCGGAAGCTGTCCATCATATTCTGCCGCCGGTGTTCCTTCTTCCGGCGAGTAAGGAAATACTCCTAATCGTTCAAATTTCATGTTGGCAACAAAATCCACACATTCTTCATGATTTTTGTTTGTCTCTCCCGGAAATCCGCTGATTAATGTTGTACGGAGAGCAATATCCGGAATCTCTTCACGAAGCATGGAAATCTTCTCACGCAAATCCGCCTGTGTGGTCTTTCGTCCCATTCTTTTTAAGATGCCGTCGTTGCAGTGCTGAATCGGCAAATCAAGATAATGACAGATTTTTTTCTCTGTCTTAATCGTCTGTACCAGTTCTTTTGTAATTTCTTCCGGATAACAATACAATAGCCGAATCCATTCAATTCCATCAATTTTACAAAGAGCCTGTAAAAGTTCCGGCAGTCGTTTTTCTCCATATAAATCAACACCGTAAACCGTTGTTTCCTGAGCAATCACAATTAACTCTTTAGTTCCTTCTTTTGCCAATTGTTCCGCTTCCACTAACAACTCTTCCATCGGAACGCTGCGGTAATTACCGCGCAGTTTCGGAATGATGCAGTACGTGCAGTGTTTGCTGCAACCCTCTGCAATTTTCAAATATGAAGAATAGCCGGAGGACGTATGAACTCTGTTTGTTAAATTCTTCGGAAGATAGTCCAAATCATTTAACGCACATTCTTTTTTGCCCTGTAACGTATCTTTTACTACTTCAAATATTTTATCATATGCCGTTGTTCCGACAACCGCATCAACTTCGGGAATTTCTTTCTGGATGTCCTCTGCATAGCGCTGCGCCAAACATCCTGTCATGATGAGTGAGACACACTTGCCGGTCTTTTTGTATTCTGCCATTTCAAGAATTGTCTCAATGCTTTCCTCTTTTGCATCATGAATAAAGCCACAAGTATTCACAATAATAATTTCTGCATCTTCTGGCGTACTTGTCACCGAAATATTCTGCGAAGCCAACAGTGCAATCATTTTTTCACTGTCAACTAAATTTTTATCACATCCTAATGATACAAAGAACAACTTCATGCTTTTTGAATTCCTTTCGCTTCCACACAATTATTCATCAACATCGCAATTGTCATTGGTCCGACACCGCCCGGTACCGGAGTAATTGCCGACGCCTTTTTTTCCACGGAATCAAAGTCCACGTCACCGCAAAGTTTACCGCCTTCCGGTCTGTGAATTCCGACATCAATGACTACTGCGCCCTCTTTCACATAATCTGCCGTAATCATTTTCGGCTTTCCAATTGCTACAATCAGAATATCTGCTCTTTTTGTTACTTCTTTTAAGTCTTTTGTATGACTGTGACAGACGGTTACTGTAGCATTTTCACGAAGCATAAGCATCGCCATCGGTTTTCCGACAATATTACTTCTGCCCACAATAACGCACTCTTTTCCGTCAATTGCCACATCACTTCTCTTTAAGAGCTGAATGATGCCCGCCGGCGTACAGGACACAAAGCCCGGCTGGCCGATACTTAACGCACCAACGCTCTGCGGATGAAATCCATCCACATCTTTTTCCGGGGAAATGGTCTGAATCACTTTATCCTCATTAATATGGGAAGGCAGCGGTAATTGTACCAAAATACCGTTTACGGTATCATCTGCATTGAGTTTTTCAACAAGTGCCAGTAATTCTTCTTCTGTTGTTTCTTCCGGCAATTCATAGGAAAGGGAATGAATTCCAACATACTCACAAGCCTTCTTTTTATTCCCTACATATACGGTAGATGCCGGGTCATTGCCAACCTGGATTACCGCAAGTGTAACGTCCAAATTTTCCTTTGCCACGCGTTCTTTGCACTCGTCTTTTACCTGCGCTGAGATTTTTTTGCCATCAATTAAAACTGCCATACTGTTATCTCCTTTTTAATCTATTTCTACTATATTGTCGCGGATTGCCTGCATATGAAAATCCGTCCGGTTTATTACGTCCGCACAAGCACGCAATTCGTAAACAATATTTTCAGCATCTTTGATATCTTTTTTGTATTTTACCTGATGCTCTAAGCTTGCCCAAAAGTCCATCGCAATCGTACGAATCTGGACTTCGACACGCATATTTTCTTTATGGTCTGAAAAGAATACCGGGACTTCCACAATCAAATGCAGGCTCCGGTAGCCATTCATTTTCGGCTTTTTGATATAATCTTTTGTTTTTATTAAAACAACATCATCCTGTGCCGAAAGCATATCCGCCACTTTGTAAATGTCATCAATAAAGGCACAGATTACACGCACACCCGCCACATCATTTAAATGCTGCCTGACAGATTCAACCGTAATCGGATAGCCTTTCTTTTTCAATTTGGTTGCGATGCTGTCCGGCTGTTTGATTCTTGTTTTAATAAATTCAATCGGATTTCGATTTTTTGTCATCGAAAATTCATCGTTTAATACTTGTAATTTTGTTTTTACTTCTTTGATTGCACAACTGTACATCATCATCATTTTCTGAAATTCTTCGGCATCCGACTCAAAAAGATTGTCCATATCTTTTGGCAGATGCAGTTGTTTCAGATACGATGTATGTAATTCTTCATCAAGCATTGTTCTTCTCCAATCTTTAACCCCTGTACTTATCGTATGCGTATTATACATATGCATACATTATCTATTATAAGCAAAAAATGAATAAAGTCAAACGAAACGGGAACGCTACTAAAAAAATGAAGGGAGAATTTTTTATAATGAAAAGTTTTGTTGACCAGGATGCCTGCATCGCCTGCGGTTTATGTGTGTCTACCTGTGAAGATGTTTATCACTTTAATGAAGATGGAAAAGCGGAAGCTGTTGAGGGAATAATTTCTGCTGAATATGAAGATGACTGCCGGACTGCGGCAGAAAACTGCCCGACTATGGCGATTGAAGTTGATGAAGGGTGAATTGTTTTCACAATTATTGCTATAAATAAAAAAGCATCAAATTTTCCCATTCGGAACCGCTTCGCTTGATGAACACCTTCGGTGTTCATAGTTCCTCATGGTGAAAGTTTGATGTTTTTTTATTTAAAATTAATGTGAAAACATTTTACCTCTTTATTTTACCTCTTTATTTTACCTCTTTGGGCTTTTTGCTGTTCTTTGGTTTTGCTATTCTTCGATTACTTCGATTTCGAGGTAGTCGAAGTCGATTTGCTCAATGAAGTTATCTTGTTCAAAGCGGGTTTTGTCAACCCGCTTGAATTCATTAATGTTTTTGTCAAGCCAAATTGGCTGTTGCAAATCAAAGGCTTCAGCAAATGCGTGAATCCCGGCAAATACTTTTTTAGTCCGGTTGATATCCGTATCACCATTTTCGTAAACCATATCACGAACTAAATGATTGTCTTTGAATATTTTTCCCCATATGCGGAACATAAAAGTCCTCCCAAAAGAACTAATTCTTTTTGTTGTAGTTAATCAGGCAGCCTTTCAAAATGATTTCTCTTTCATCGTCTGTCAGATTACCAAGGTGAAGTTCAATTTCTTTCATTCCCTTGTTTACTACATAGGCATGAATCGTATCTTCTTTTGTCTCAATGGCTTTCTTGATGTCTTTTACAAAAATATAATCATCTTTATCAAAAGCAAGGTCACCATCGAAAACAAATGGAAGCATACCCCAGTTAATCAGGTTGGAACGATATCTCTTTGTCGCATACTCACGGGCAATGTTAGCCATACCGCCAAGCACACGCTGACAGCTTGCTGCCTGCTCACGGGCAGAACCATCACCCGGTTTCACGGCAAAAATCACGCTTCCAACTTCTGTCTCTTCCGGTTTTACATCAAACTGTTTCGCAATTGCCTCATAGACATCTTTTAAGTTTGCATCTTCAGCATAAATGTCTTCGCCAGCAATACGTGCCTTCTCTACCTTCTGTACTTCTTTTGCTTTTCCTACATAAGCAGGGTCTTTTCTTGACAAAGTAAACTCAGCAAGACCAAGTGGATTTGAGCGGTAAGAACTTGTCTCACCGGATGGAATCAATTCATCCGTTGTTGTAACCGGATCATGAATCATTGATACCACTTTCAAAAGCACATTATCCGTAAGTGCATGCATTTCCGGCCAGTCTACAATGTTTGGTCCAAATTTAATTTCAACCGAAGGATCTGCCTTGCCGACACCATTAAAGACACGGTTATCATAAATGGTATGATCAAAATAGTATTTCGGTTTTGTAAAGTCTGCATCAATATCTGTTGCCGCCGTTAAATATCCCTTATTCGCAGCAGTTGCCGCAATGGAGCGGGCATCCATAAGTGCAACAGAAGCAATCTGTCCATTCGTAACTTTCGAGCCCTCACGGTTCGGGAAGTTTCTTGTCGAATGACGGATACTAAGTCCCTTGTTGCTTGGTACATCGCCGGCACCAAAACATGGACCACAGAAAGCGGTACGAACGGTAGCTCCTGCTTCCATCAAATCGGCAATGCGTCCATTTTTCACAAGTTCCATGAAAATCGGCTGGGATGCCGGATAAACGCTTAATGAGAATTCATCGGCACCAATGTTTTTACCGCGCAGAATGTCAGCGGCATCGCATAAGTTCTCAAATCCACCACCGGCACATCCGGCGATAACACCCTGTTCTACATACAATCTGCCATCATGAATCTTATCCGTCAACTTAAAGTCAATGTTATTATTATCAAGGCTTACAAGTGCCTTTTTCTCTACGTCACGAAGAATATCCTGAAGGTTATTGTTCAACTCTTCAATTGTATACACATTACTTGGGTGGAATGGCATCGCAATCATCGGTTTGATTGTTGACAAATCAACTTCAACCACACCATCATAGTAAGCAACTTTTTCCGGTGCCATTTCTTTATAATCTTCTTTTCTTCCGTGAATTTCATAAAATTCTTTTACGGCATCATCTGTACGCCAGATAGAAGAAAGACAAGTGGTCTCTGTCGTCATAACATCAATACCAATACGGAAATCAACACTTAAGTTATCAATGCCATCACCGACAAATTCCATTACTTTATTATTTACATAACCATTTTTAAATACAGCACCGATAATCGCAAGTGCAATATCCTGTGGACCAACACCTTTTTGCGGTTTACCGGTCAAATGAATTGCCACAACACCAGGCATTGGAATATCATAAGTCTGCTCCAAAAGCTGCTTTACGATTTCCGGTCCGCCCTCGCCGACTGCCATCGTACCAAGTGCACCATATCTTGTATGGCTGTCTGAACCAAGAATCATAGCACCGCCTGCCGCTAACATCTCACGTGCAAACTGGTGAATAACTGCCTGATGAGGAGGTACATAGATACCACCATATTTCTTTGCACAGGAAAGACCAAACACATGATCATCTTCGTTAATTGTTCCACCTACCGCACACAAGCTGTTATGGCAGTTAGTAAGTACATAAGGAACCGGGAACTTCTCAAGTCCGGATGCTCTTGCGGTCTGTAAAATTCCAACAAATGTAATATCATGGGAAGTCAATTTATCAAACTTAATTTTCAAGTTTTCCATATTGCCGGAAGTATTATGGGATGACAAAATATGGTATGCCATCGTTCCCTTAACCGCCTCTTCTTTTGTTGTCTTAATTCCTGCTTTGCTTTCCAGTGCCGCGATTGCCTCTGCATTGTCCGGAATCAGTTCCGTACCATTTAAAAGATATGCGCCACCATCATATAATGTTACCATTTGCAGCCTCCTTCATATTTTTTAACACCGAAGTGAAAATTTTTCCTATAATAGTATACTTGCTTTTTCTTTATAATGCAAATTATTTTTTGCTTTTTGGCTTGATTTTTCTATTGTCATCCGTATCAAAATGAGGTAGAATAAGTTGAAATACGGAAGCCATGGGAACATGGCAGATAGGAGGCATTATGCGTCATTTAATGAATGCACTTGACCTGACCGTGGATGAGATTCATGATTTGATTGTATTAGCTGAAAAAATCATTCAGGATCCGGCACGATTTTCGGAAGTGTGTAAAGGAAAAAAACTTGCGACTTGTTTTTATGAACCGAGCACAAGAACCCGTTTAAGTTTTGAATCTGCTATGATGAATTTAGGTGGACAAGTTCTTGGTTTTTCATCCGCTGATTCCAGTTCAGCAGCAAAAGGTGAAAGCGTAGCTGATACCATTCGTGTCATTTCCAGTTATGCCGATATCTGTGCGATGCGTCATCCAAAGGAAGGTGCTCCATTCGTCGCCTCTCTTCATTCAAAAATTCCAGTTATCAACGCCGGTGATGGCGGTCACAATCATCCGACCCAGACATTAACCGATTTATTGACAATTAAAAATTTAAAGGGACGCCTTGACAATCTGACAATTGGATTGTGCGGTGACTTAAAATTCGGACGTACCGTTCACTCTTTAATTGGTGCCATGGTTCGTTACCCTAACGTTAAATTTGTTATGATTTCACCGGAGGAATTAAAGATTCCGGATTATATTAGAAAAGACACGTTAGATGCCAATGGCATTGAATATAAAGAGGTAAACGTATTAGAAGATGTTTTACCGGAACTTGATTTGTTATATATGACACGTGTTCAGCGTGAACGTTTCTTTAACGAGGAAGATTACATACGCTTGAAGGACAGCTTCATCCTTGATAGCAAAAAAATGAAACTGGCACCAAAAGATATGTTGGTTCTCCACCCTCTTCCACGTGTAAATGAAATTGCAACCGATGTGGATGATGACCCACGTGCTGTTTACTTTAAACAGGCACAATATGGTGTTTACATACGAATGGCGTTAATTATGACTTTATTGGAGGTGATTCCGGAATGTTAAATATTGGTGGATTACAAGAAGGAGTTGTTATTGATCACATTAAGGCTGGCGGCTCCATGGAAATTTATCACTATCTTGAATTAGAAAAATTAGACTGCTCCGTTGCCATTATTAAAAACGCAAAAAGCAGTAAAATGGGAAAAAAAGATATTATTAAAATTGAGGGACCGATTACAGTAAACTTAGACATTCTCGGTGTTCTCGATGAAAATATCACCATTAATGTTATAAAAAACAACGAAATTGTAGAAAAACGTCTTCTCACACTGCCGGAAACGGTAACAAATGTCATCAAGTGCAAAAATCCTCGATGCATTACTTCCGTTGAGCAGGAATTACCACACCGCTTCAAACTTACCGACCGCGAAAACCGGATTTACCGCTGCATGTACTGTGAGCAGAAGTTTTCGAGAAGACGATAAAAGATGGTAAAATAATTTAATTGTAAACCAAAAATTGATATTGTTTTTCCTATTCAGGACCGCTCCCGCTTAGTGAACACTCGTAACGGTGCCTGAGGACAAAATACGTCCTCTAGGCACCGACGGTGTTCAACGTCCTTCATAGTGAAAAACAATATCAATTTTTGTATTCCATAAAATAAGTTTAATGCAAGTCTACCACAAGACGCAAAGTTTTCTGTTGAATTACATAAGCTAAAAGTTTTACCGCCTACTTTTACAAACTTACAATTCTTCTGTCTTGAACGTTGTGTAACCTTCATAATAATAACTGTGGTCTATGCCTTTCATATATACTTCTCGGCTGTCAACCTCATCGGTCAATGCATTCTTTAAAAGATATTTGATTTCAATATCCTTAACCGGACTTCGTTCCATCGCAAGTAAATAATCTTCTTTATCGACTTTACTCCAATCAATTACTTTGCCAATTTCCTGTTTTAACATATGGTCAAGCCAAATGCGTGCACTCCGTCCGTTTCCTTCCCGGAATGGATGCGCAATATTCATTTCCACATATTTTTCTATGATTTCGTCAAAATCAGACTGTGGCATTTTATCAATATTTTCAAGTGCTGCATCTAAATACATCAGCGGTGCAAAACGAAAATTTCCTTTTGCCATATTTACCTTGCGAATCTCTCCGGCAAAATCATAAATATCTTCAAACAAATACCGGTGTATTGCCTGCAGAGTAGAAAACTTACCTGCCGGGAGGGAGTCTAAAATGCCTTTTTCAAATAATAAGACTGCTTTTTTCTTGCTTAACTTCTCTTCCATACGAGCAAGTTCAGCCGAACTTGTAAGGCCTAATTTATTTTCAAGCATATCATCCCTCCTCATGCAAAATTATACTCCGGTCAAAAAGGACAATTAGAACAAACCGGTAATCTGTCCATCGTCATTTACATCAATTCCTTCGGCAGCCGGCACTTTTGGCAATCCCGGCATAGTCATAATTGTTCCGGTAATGGCAACAACAAATCCAGCTCCGGCAGAAACATAGACATCACGGATATGGATTGGGAAGCCCTCCGGTCTGCCAAGGATTGTTTTATCATCCGACAAAGAATACTGGTTTTTCGCCATACATACCGGCATGGAGCCAAACCCGAGTGACTCAATCCGCGCAATCTGCTGTTTTGCTGCCGGCTCAATGATAACTTCTCCTGCTCCATAAATTTCTTTTGCAATTGTCTCAATTTTTTCTACAATCGACAAATCATTTTCATAGAGATAATGGAAATTACTCTCTTTATTCTCAATTGTGTCAATTACTTTTTGTGCTAACTCAATGCCGCCTTCACCGCCTTTTTCCCAAACCTTGGAAAGTGCGAACTCACATCCTCTCGCCTCACAGAACTCCTTAACATATGCAAGTTCTGCTTCGCTGTCAGTCACAAACTGATTCAATGTAACAACACATGGCACATCAAATTTAGCAATGTTTTCAATGTGTTTTTCCAGATTTACAATACCGGCTTTCAATGCATCGAGATTTTCTTCGGATAAATCTTCCTTTTTGACACCACCATTGTATTTAAGGGCACGAACCGTAGCAACAAGTACAACGGCATCCGGTTTCAAATCAGCCATACGGCATTTGATGTCTAAGAATTTTTCTGCCCCTAAGTCAGCGCCAAAACCAGCCTCCGTAATCGTGTAATCTGCTAATTTCAAAGCTGTCTTTGTCGCACGGACACTATTACAGCCGTGAGCAATATTGGCAAATGGACCACCATGCACAAGTGCCGGTGTATTCTCCAAAGTCTGAATCATGTTTGGACGAATAGCATCTTTCAAAAGTGCAGCCATCGCACCTACTGCTTTAATCTCTTTTGCCGTAACCGGTTTTCCTTCATAAGTATAAGCAACAATAATTCTTCCCAAACGTTCTTTCAAATCTTTCATGTTATCCGCAAGACAAAGAATCGCCATGATTTCTGATGCGACAGTGATGATGAAGTGATCTTCTCTTGTCACACCATCCACCTTGCGTCCAAGTCCCACCGTAATATTACGAAGTACACGGTCATTCATATCGACACAGCGCTTCCATACAATCTGTTTTGGATCAATGTTAAGTTTATTTCCCTGCTGAATATGATTATCAAGCATTGCCGCAAGAAGGTTGTTTGCTGAAGTAATCGCATGAAAATCTCCCGTGAAATGAAGATTCAAATCATCCATCGGTACAACCTGCGCATAACCGCCGCCGGCAGCACCACCTTTTAATCCAAAACAAGGACCTAACGATGGCTCACGCAAGGCAATGATTGCCTTTTTCCCAATCTTATCCATCGCCTGTCCGAGTCCAACCGTCGTTGTTGTCTTTCCTTCCCCGGCCGGTGTTGGATTAATCGCTGTCACAAGGACAAGTTTACCATCCGGGCGGTCTTTAATCCGATCCCAAAGGTCATCCGTCAATTTTGCTTTATATTTTCCATATAAATCCAATTCATCCGCAGTGATATCTAACTTCTCTGCCACTGTCTGAATCGGCTGCATATTCGCCTCTCTTGCAATTTCAATATCTGATTTCATATTCTACCTCCATCTTTCAAAGCACAATATCTGTTAACATAACTTGTATTATACACAGTATCTTGTTCTAATGCAATAATTTATCAGAAACAAATGTAAAATATTGCTCTAACAAATGAATTTCCGGCTGGCACTTATACAACATTCTGGCACCGACAACATCTTCAATTTCATTTAAAAGCCAATGATTCTTTTCATCTAAAATAAAATCAATACCAACCATGCCAAAATCAAACACCTGAACAACCTGATTTATATAATCAAGAATTTCTTGATCGCATTGATATGACGTAACGCTTCCTCCCAAAGAAAAATTTGCCCGGAAACTGTTGTTTGCCTGACGTTTTATGGCACCCACAATTTGTTTGCCGATGACGTACACACGTAAGTCCACACCGGGTCCCTTGACAAATGGCTGTAATATAAAATCCGAACCGGCGATTCCCTTTTGAATCGATTCAAAAGATTCGTTTGTCAAAAAAACCTGTTTTCCACCGTGTCCATCCACCGCTTTTATTACATAATCCGGATACTCCTTTAATAATTTTTCGGATAATTCAATATTTTGAAACGTCTTTGTTTTTACCAGTGGGATTTCGCAGTTTTTCAAAATATAATCATAGGTTTTCCCTTTATGATTGCAGATTTCTGACACAAAAGAAGAATTAAAGCAGGGAATCCCCATCGCCTCAATCTGCTTTGTCAAAGCAGGACGGATTGTGCGAACCATACAAAAATCAACAGATTCCCGATTCATCTCCAAATATTCCATCACTTCTGTGTCATATAAAAAATGAATCGGCATATTTAACTTTTCGCCTGCTTCTTCATGCATTTTTATGTAGGAAGCATTTCTTTTTGCGCCCTCTTTATCATAGACTAGTAAACCATTCCATCGTTTTGTCATTTTTTTACATCCTTTATTATCCATTCCACGATTTTATCCGCAACCGCCACCCCAGTGCAGGTTTGTATATTTTTAAAGTGTGCATTCGAATTTACTTCACAGACAATCGGACCGTCTTTGCCAAACAAAAGGTCAACTCCTGCAAAAGAAGTTCCTACTGCATGAGACGCTTTAACTGCAAGGTCACATTCTTCCTTTGACGGTGTGTAATCTTTCATCTTGCCCCCGGCGGTTATGTTGGCACGAAAATCATTTTCCGAATACCGGTACATGGAAGCCACTACTTCATCACCAACAACCTGGAGTCTGACATCTCTTCCTCTGCTGTTTTCTATCATTTCCTGAAACAAAAATTCTACAGAATCCGACTGTTTCATCACCGCTAAAAGTTCTTCTCTATTCTGCACCAGATACACCTGCTCACCAAAGGAGCCAAATGCCTCTTTCGCCACAAACGGATATGTAAGTTTTTCTTCTGCTACACCAAGAAAATCATACTGATTAAATCCAATGGTCGAATATGTCATCGGCGCAAATATCGTCTGTGGAATCGGCAGTTTTTTCTCCTGTAATGCCAGATAGGTTAATCGTTTGTCATCACAGATTCTAATTGCCTTACTGCTATTATAGACCGGAATTTCTTGATTTTCTAAAAATTTTGCAAGTAAAATATCTTTATCCCAAAACAAAACAAAATCCGGTTTTTCTTTTATCTTTTCCTGCACATTTACAAGTATTTCACAGTTTGTATAAACGGTTAGTGACACACCGCACCGTTTTGCCGCCAGTAAAAATAAATCTGTCAGTTCAGAAAACTTTTTGGTGTGTAAAAATCCATTGACAATCAGCCAGCCTTTCATCAGCCATTCTCCTCAAGATAATTTTCAAATTGTTCACTCGACATCAAAATCTGTCTCGGTTTAGTTCCCTCTTCCGGTCCGACAACACCCGCATCCGAAAGCTGATCCATAATTCGTGCCGCACGGTTAAATCCAATTCGGAACATACGCTGCAAAAGACCAATGGATGCCTTATCTTTTTCAATGATAAATCTGGCAGCCTCGACAAATAATTCGTCTTGTTCCGGCGCACCACCATGGGCAGTATTAGAATCATTTTTTGCCCCCGGTACCGGTGCCGTATCAATATGCTTTGTTACTTCTTCGTTATAGGATGGACCGTTACTCTGCTCTTTTAAGAAACTGACAACGGAATCTCTTTCTTCATCGGAAACAAATGCTCCCTGTACACGAATTGGTTTTGGCAGATTTTGCGGTGCAAACAGCATATCACCATTTCCTAACAGTTTTTCTGCTCCTGCTGAATCAATAATAGTTCGTGAATCCACGGCGGAAGAAACCGACAAAGCGATTCGTGATGGGATATTTGCTTTAATCAAACCGGTAATAACATTAACTGAAGGACGCTGTGTTGCTAAAACCAAATGAATTCCTGCCGCACGAGCAAGCTGTGCCAAACGACACACGGAATCCTCTACTTCTCCCGGTGCAACCATCATCAAATCCGCAAACTCATCTACGATAATAACAATCTGCGGCATCTTCTGATAATCCGGGTCATCTTTGTTTGTCAGTTTGTCCATTTTCGCATTATAGGATTTGATATCACGAACACCTGCATCGGCAAATTTCTGATATCTTCCGGTCATCTCTGCCACCGCCCAGCCAAGTGCCGCCGATGCTTTCTTCGGATCTTTCACGACCGGAATCATCAGATGTGGAATATCTTCGTATGCAGTCAATTCCACCATCTTTGGGTCAACCATAATCATTTTTACCTCATTTGGGTCCGCTTTATAAATAATACTCATAATCAGCGTATTAATCAAAACCGATTTACCGGAACCAGTCGCACCGGCAATCAATAAATGCGGCATTTTTGCAATATCCGTAACAATTGTTTTTCCGCTGATGTCTTTACCAACGGCAAATGTGACTTTGGATTTCGCCTTCGTAAATTCACTGCTCTCTAACAACTCACGCAGCGTAATCATTTCTCTCGCCGGATTCGGCACCTCGATACCAACTGCCGCTTTTCCGGGAATCGGTGCTTCAATACGAATATCCGATGCCGCCAGACTCAGTTTAATATCATCACTCAATCCGGTAATGCGGCTGACTTTAACCCCCTGTTCCGGAATCAGTTCATAACGGGTTACACTTGGTCCAAGGCTGATGTCTCCCATCTTGACGCGCACACCAAAACTATCTAATGTTGACTGCAATTTAGCCGCCGTCGCGCGAAGCTCGGAATTGTCCATACGTTTGCCATTGCTCTTTGGCTTGTTCAGCAAATCAAGCGAAGGAAAACGATACGGAATCTGTTCCACCGCAGCCTTTGATAAATCTTTATGTACCGCATCCATTTCTTTTTTATCTTCTTTGGTTATCTTAACCGGTTCTTTCTTTTGTTTTACCGGTTCATCCACTGTATCTGTTTTGTCCGGTGTTTTTGGCTCGGTCTGTGTTTTCTTTAATGCGCCAAATTTTTCTTCTAATTCTTTTTCGTAGACACTCGATTCCCTAACTGGTTCTTCTCCACCACGGATAATATTGATTTCCGACAAATCCTGAACTTCCGGTACCACTTCTTCCATCTGTGCTTCCGGTTTGATTTCTTTTTGAGTAAGTTTATTCTTATCTTCCGGAATTTCTGTCTCTGCTTTCTTTGCCCGTTTCTTTCTCGTCTCTTTCTTTGGCTTTGCTTTTGCCGTTTCTTCTTTATCAAATGTATAGGTACTCATCTGTCTTCCACGAGAAGACACCGGTTCCGGCTCCTCATAATAATAATCTTCATCCGTCTCACGCTCTTTATACATCTGCTGAATGGAAGAAAAAATAAGTTTCTTGCTTAACAGCATAAAGAACAGTAAAAACAGCGCTAGAATTACAATAAAAGAACCTGCTCTTCCGAGCACACGTGCCAGTTCAAAAGATAAAATACCACCGAAAAAGCCACCACCACCGTGATTTTCAGCACAAACGGTATAAACTTCCCACACATTCTGCACAGGGTCATTTACTACCCATTGAAATAACCCGCACACACTCCAGTAAATGCCGGCACTATACCAAACCTTGTGACGCAGTCTTTGATTCTTCGCATTTGCCAAATACAAACCGGCGGTCACAACCAGATAAACCGGAAAAACATACGCCAGTGCTCCCAGCAGTCCAAACAGCAAAGCACTTAACCCTTGGCCAAACACGCCGCACATTTGGAACAAACTAAGCAGTGACAAAATGGCAAACACAAAAAGAGCAAGAAACACAATCTCTCTTGCCAATGGGCTTGCCTGCTTTGTCTTTTTCGATGTATTCTTTCTCGAAGAAGCCGTCCGTTTCGTATTTGATTTCGACGCCGGACGCCCACGCTTCTTCGTATTTTTTGTTGTTTTCTTTGTAGCCATAAAATCCTCCCCAGACACAACTAACATGTACGATATCTGCTAATTGATTCGCAGCGTACTGAAATTATATTATACACTGAATCACTTTTTACCGCAAGTGTTTTATCGAACAGATGTTTATATTTTGCTGCTTGGGTTCAAAATTAAATTTACTACTATTTATTATAATATCTATATATTTTTATTGGTCAACTTATTGTTTAGGTGCAATCTCTGGTTTAATAATAATAGGTGCCTGACCACTTGAAGATGTAATTTCTGCTGTCAAAAGCGAAATTCTTCTCATTAAATTATCTAAGACAAATTGTCCATTTAATTTAAATTCCTTCGCTAAATTTACATTTTCCCAATCATGTTCGCCTCCTTTTTCGTCAGCAAACTCTAATAAAGCACCATAGGTTATTTCTAAACAAAATACAGATTTCGGAGAAAATTCCAACTTCG
>CALELW010000089.1 GCA_937902905.1 uncultured Clostridium sp.
TTGCTCAGAAAATCAAAGAAGCACGTGAGCAGGGTGACTTGTCCGAGAACGCAGAATATGATGCAGCGAAAGAAGAACAGCGTGACATCGAACTTCGTATTGAAGAGATTGATAAAATTTTGAAAAATGCAGAGGTTGTTGATGACAATGACGGTGATTCGAGCGTAATTAATGTTGGTTGTACAGTAACCATCAAAGATTTGGAATTTAATGAAGAGATGGAATATAAAATTGTAGGTTCCACTGAGGCAGATAGTTTGAAAGGTAAAATTTCAAATGAGTCACCGGTTGGTAAAGCTTTGATTGGTGCACAGAAAGGTGAAACTGTAGAGGTTGAGACACCGGCTGGTATCATTAAGTACGAAATTTTGGATTTCCATAAGAACTAGAAGAAATAGAGAAGTGAGGATTAAAAAGTGGCAGAAGATATTAATCAGTTGTTAAAAGTTAGAAGAGAGAAATTGCAGAATCTTCAAGAGGCGGGAAAAGACCCATTCAAAATCACAAAATGTGATGTGACCCACCACTCTATGGAGATTAAAAATAACTATGACGAATTAGAAGGAAAGACTGTGACAATTGCAGGACGTATGATGTTTAAGCGTGTCATGGGAAAAGCTTCTTTTTGTAATACGAGAGATTTAGAGGGCGATATCCAGGCTTATGTAGCAAGAGATAACATCGGCGAAGATTCTTATAAGGATTTCAAAAAATACGATGTGGGTGACCTTCTTTGCATTACCGGTGAAGTGTTCAAAACAAAAACCGGTGAGATTTCCATTCATGCATCGAATGTTACATTGCTGTCAAAGAGTCTGCAGATTCTTCCTGAGAAATTCCATGGTTTGACTGATACAGATGTGCGTTATCGTCAGCGTTATGTGGATTTGATTATGAATGCAGAAGTAAAGGATACGTTTATCAAACGTTCCCGTATCATCAGCACCATTCGTAAATATCTCGATGGTGAAGGATTTATGGAAGTGGAGACTCCGATGCTTGTGGCAAATGCCGGCGGTGCTGCAGCACGTCCGTTTGAGACACATTTTAATGCATTGGATGAGGATTTTAAACTCCGCATTTCCCTTGAATTATATTTGAAACGTCTGATTGTCGGCGGAATGGAAAAGGTTTATGAGATTGGCCGTGTATTCCGTAACGAGGGACTTGACACCAGACATAACCCGGAATTTACTTTGATGGAATTGTATCAGGCATACACCGATTACCACGGCATGATGGATTTGACAGAAAATCTGTACCGCTATGTGGCACAGGAAGTTCTGGGCACAACAAAGATTACTTATAACGGAATTGAGATGGATCTTGGCAAGCCGTTTGAGCGATTGACGATGGTGGATGCCGTTAAGAAATATGCTGACGTTGATTTCAACGAGATTTCCACATTGGAAGAGGCACAGGCAATTGCTAAAGAAAAAGGCATTGAATTTGAGCCACACCATAAAAAAGGTGATATCTTGAATCTCTTCTTCGAAGAGTTCGTTGAGGAGCATTTGATTCAGCCAACCTTTATCATGGATCATCCGATTGAGATTTCTCCATTGACGAAGAAAAAGCCGGATAATCCGGATTATGTAGAGCGTTTTGAGTTCTTCATGAATGGCTGGGAGATGGCAAATGCGTACTCCGAATTAAATGACCCGATTGACCAGCGCGAGCGTTTCAAAGCACAGGAAGAACTTCTTGCACTTGGCGATGAGGAAGCAAATACAACAGACGAAGATTTCTTGAACGCACTTGAAATCGGTATGCCGCCAACTGGAGGAATCGGTTTTGGTATCGACCGTATGTGTATGTTGCTTACGGACAGTGCAGCGATTCGAGATGTGCTGCTGTTCCCGACCATGAAGTCTCAGAAGGAGTAAAGTGCTAGAAATAAGGTGTTTCAACGGTATTGATACTACATGGTGCTACATTTAGTGTTAC
>CALELW010000090.1 GCA_937902905.1 uncultured Clostridium sp.
CCACAAATGCCATATACAGCATGATTTCGGCATTAAACCAGCCGGAACTTACCGTATAATCACCCAATATAATACCTGCCACGACACTGAGCGGCGTGCTCAGCATATTCGGGGTATTCACTGACGCTAGTTTTAATCCATCAATGGCGAACTCCAAAATCAGCATTTGCAGGAAAATGGGGACATTCACCGGGTCATTAATCTGAATAAACTTTAAGGACTCCGGAAGCCACTCTGGATGCATAATAAAAAGTAAAAATACCGGCGTCATAAAAATGGCAAGAAAATCAATAACCATTCGCGACAGCCGCAGATAAGTTCCTGTCACAGGAGGAAAATAATAATCGTCCGCATCCTCGACAATATCAAAAACCGATGTCGGTAAAATCATGGCAGATGGCGAATTATCCACTAAAATTGCCACACTTCCCTCCAAAATACTGGCTGCTGTGACATCCGGCCGCTCTGAAAATTTAAATTTAGGAAATGGATTATACCACTTGTGCTGATATAAACATTCTGCAAGGCTCTGCTGATTCATAGAAAGAGAATCAATCTCAATCGCGTCAATCCGCTTACGAATGTTGTTTAACATTTCCGGCTCCACACGGTTACCCATATAAGCAATTACGACATCTGTCCGCGAACTTTTTCCTACTGTATGCATTTCCATTACAAGGTCCGTAGAACGAATTCTTCTTCTGACCAATGCCGTATTATACACAACGGTTTCCACAAAACCATCTCTGGAACCGCGCATTACTTTATCTTTTTCCGGTTCGTCGACCGAACGTCCCGGATATGTTCGAAAATCCATTGCGAGCAGTTCGCAGTATCCATCCACCATTAAAAGCGGAACACCCGATAAGCACCTCTGAATCAAATCATTTTCTGTCCGCACTAAATCAATCTCACCATACGGCAGTTTTTCATTTAAAAAATCGTGTGCTGTTTCCGGCATTTCCTCTGGTTTGATTTTATAGAGAAATTCTAATACCTTCTCCATAATTTCGTCTTTACAGAAACCGTCAACAAAATAAAAACAAGCCTTTTTACCACCAATAATCACCACCCGGTACAGCAAATCAAAGCTTTTATCAATCTGCAAAAGCTCATCAATCCGCTGTTTATTTTTGCTAAAATCCTTTGCAAATTCTGTTCTCTGCGACATAATTACCTCCCAAAAAGATTCTTTCTCCTAATAGGGTTGACAAAAAACTATGTTTTTATGTATGATAGTTGGGAATCAATGAAAATACACAGGAGGTGTTTGATTGTGGATGTACCACAGGACCCCATTATTTTAGTTAGTTTTGTAAATACAAAATTACGGGATCAATTTGCAACTTTGGAAGAATTGTGCCAGACATATGAACTGAATCAGGCAGAGCTTTGTCAGACATTGGATTCCATTGACTACCAGTATGATGAAACAACCAACCAGTTTGTCTGATACTTTAGGAGCTTGCCATGAACATAGATAATATAACATTAAATCATTCCATAACAATTGATGAATATAATGACCTTCGTGCAAGCGTAGATTTTATTACCATAAGAGAAAATCGCGCCCGCATCGCCCTCGACCATTCCCTCTATACCCTGATTGCCAGAGAGAACGGACGGCCGGTGGGCATGGCGCGCGTTGTCGGAGATGGCGGGTATGTCTATTTTATCTGCGATGTCATCGTGCGCCCATCGCACCAGTCGCAGGGACTTGGACGATATATTATTGAGCATGTTCTTTCCTGGCTGGAAAGTCAGGTAGATGAGGGAGAGACCATTATGGTAAATCTCATGTCCGCATTGAACAAAGAACCTTTTTACGAAAAACTAGGTTTTCACACACGTCCGTTTTCAGACCACGGCTCCGGTATGAGCCGCTGGATTTCCCGCTAGGTTCGTTCCCGTTCGATAAGTTCTTCCCGCGCCGCTTTCAAAATAGTTAGAGAAACCGGCCCCAAAATCACACCGCCTATGCCAAATAATTCGATTCCGGCGTACACGGAAATAATCAGATACAAGGGTTTAATCCCCACTTCTTTTCCAATCAGTCTCGGTTCTAAAATTTCTCTCAAAAATGTAACCACGCAAAAAAGAGTTGTGACAATTGCTGCATCATAATATCGTCCGCCAATGACACTTAATACCGCCCACGGAATCAATACCATACCGCTCCCAAGTACCGGAAAGGCATCCAATAAAGCAATTCCAATCGCAAGAAGAATTGCATAATCATTTCCCATGAAATAAAAACCAAGCGCCAAAAGTGCCGCAATAATGAATAACAATAATGACTGCGCTTTGAGATAAGCAAGTCCGGCGCCACGCAGTTTTTGTACAAACGGGCGGAGTCTGCCACGCACCGCAGGCATTTTGTCATCCAGCAAAATTAAAAGCACCGACAAAAAGAAAATAAACAGGGAACTGATAGCGCCAATTCCCTTTTTTACAAGAAAAATAGCACATCCGGA
>CALELW010000091.1 GCA_937902905.1 uncultured Clostridium sp.
GACTTTTTTCTGCCAGGATGGCGATGAGGTAAAACAGGGTCAAAAAATGGGCGTCGTGCGAGGCGATATCCGTGTTCTCCTTTCCGGTGAAAGAACGGCACTGAATTATTTGCAGCGCATGAGCGGAATTGCCACTTATACCAATTCGATTACAAAACTGCTTGCCGGTTCTAAAACCAAGCTGTTAGATACAAGAAAAACAACACCAAATAACCGTATTTTTGAAAAATATGCGGTAAAAGCAGGCGGCGGTTACAATCACCGCTACAATCTTTCGGATGGTGTTTTGTTAAAAGATAATCACATTGGAGCTGCCGGCAGTGTGACAAAGGCAGTTGAAATGGCAAAAGAATATTGTCCTTTTGTCCGTAAAATTGAAATTGAAGTGGAAAATCTTGATATGGTGAAAGAGGCGGCAGACGCCGGAGCGGATATTATTATGTTAGACAATATGTCGCATGACGACATGAAGGAAGCCATCCGTATCATTGACGGACGTGCAGAGACTGAATGCTCCGGCAATGTCACACGAGAAAACATCGCCAAATTAATTGACCTTGGCGTGGATTATATTTCCAGCGGTGCTTTAACCCACTCCGCACCAATTATGGATATTTCCCTGAAAAATCTGCATGTAACAGAGTAAATGGAGGTACCGGATATGTCTGGAGAGAAACGACGAGACCGATTGCTTCAATATCTGCAGGAACACGACAAGCCGGTTTCCGGAACCGAACTAGCGAAGGAATTCGGCGTGAGCCGTCAGGTAATTGTGCAGGATATTGCACTTTTGCGAACCGGTCATGTAAAAATCATTGCAACCAACCGTGGATATCTGGTTCCGCCGGCTAACCCAAGTGGGGTTCGGCGTATTTTCAAATGCCGTCATACGGACGAACAGGCAGAGGACGAATTAACCTGTATCGTGGATTTGGGCGGTATCGTGGAAAATGTGTTTGTAAATCATAAAATTTATGGTAAAATTCAAGCAGATATGAATATCCGCTGCCGACGCGACATCAAAGAATTTATCGCGGGCATTAAAAGCGGAAAATCCACGCTTTTGAAAAATGTGACCTCGGATTACCATTACCACACCGTCACCGCGGAGGAAGAACGGATTCTAGATGACGTGGAAGCTGAGTTAGCAAAGCGTGGTTATCTGGTAGAACAAAAAAAGGAGGAACTGCAATGAGTTTAGAAGTTGGAATTAAGGGAACCTGCACGGTTACTGCCGATGAGTCCAATTCGGCAAAAACAATGGGAAGCGGCACACTGGATGTGTTTGCTACTCCTGCCATGATTGCTCTCATGGAAAAAACGGCATGGACAAGCGTGGCTCCTTATTTGGAAGCCGGCGAGGGAACCGTGGGAATCCATTTGGACATTTCACATGATGCCCCAACACCGCTTGGCATGACCATCACCTGTGAGAGTGAACTGGTAGAAATTGATGGCCGAAAACTGGTCTTTTCCGTCTCGGCAAAAGATGAAAAAGGAACCGTAATCGGACGCGGCACCCATGAACGCTTTGTGATTTTGGAAGAAAAATTTCAGGAAAAAGCAAATCGGGCATTGTTAGCATAAAAAAAGAAGCTCAACCGCATTGTAGTCATTCGCGGTTGAACTTCTTTTTAGTTTTTTAGTAAATCCCATATAGTTATCTCATTAGGCCTTATTTTCGAAATACGCCGGTATTCATGAAGCGCATTCAACAGAACTTTTTTATCTGAAAAATAATCGGATACAAAATCATATTTCTTGACATTTGGATATTTTAGAAAAGATTTACAGTAAGTACTTGGTTTCATATTAGGTTTTTTACGTGACTCCCTTTCATATTCCTTTATTTTTCCCTCATTACATATAATTAATTTTTCAATTTCCGGAGCGGTCACTACATCTTTTACATCTGTTTTAACTGCATACGCCTTACTTAACTTAAAATTTTCTCTGCGCAAATCCAATATTCGATAAATCGTAACTTTCTCAGTGAACCCTTTTCTTAAATATCGTTTTTCAAATTCTTTTCCACTCCTGCATCGCAAAACTTCCTCATCAATTAAATCTTCACGTTCAAAAATAAGCATATGATTATCCAGCAGTAAATCTAATATTGCTCTCTCCGCACCGCCTTCACATATACACGCTATATATTTTCCCATACAATCCCTCCTTTAACGAATATGTCCAAGCACTTTTTTCAATGCCATATAAGCGTCATATGCCGGCACGGTGCCTCCAAGATAATCACTGTCATAAATTTCACTTTTTTTGATGTCATTCCGTTTCAAAAGATTTGCCAGATTTTCTACACCAATACCATTTTTATTTCGAACAATATAAATTCCATCATTTCTATCAAATTCGTCCAGCAATTCCGAATAATGAGTAGAAAATATAATGGTAGCCCCATTTTTATTCACCTTTGCATCTAAGAAAAATCGCAATAATGTGGCTACAATTTCCTGATTAAAATGATTTTCTATTTCGTCAATAATTAAATACCCTCCTTCAATAAATGAAAATGTTGCTGCCATAAATACACCTAATCCCTTTATCGTTCCAGAAGATAGATAATTTTCCAACACATCAAGGCTATTCATTATTATTTCTTCCTTGCCATAGAATTTCAAATGAATATCTACCTTCTTTTCCTTAAGAATACATTCAAGATATTCTATACTTGGGTCCAAAAACGTCAATAATTCTTTTGGAAATTTGCCAAGAACATTTAACATATTATGGTCTGTCCACTCAAGCATATCATAAAGCGAAAGCTCCATATTTTCCCTCTTATTTTCGGCAACAATAATACTAACATCTTCCATCAAATATTGTGCATTTTTATCACGTTTTGCTTTTAAATCACTGTTTGAAAATTCAAACAACCCTTTCTTTGTTTTTACCTTTGTACTCTCTTTCGCCCATAATGTTTCATCACATATCACTATTTTTTCGCTGCCATCAACTTTGTTTACTTCTTTTCCTATTACTGTTTCTAATTTACTAACATCTCGGTCATTATAAAAATAGCTGGTAACCCTTACCTGCTGTTTTTCATCCAGCTCGTCAAAAATAGTTTTTGATTCAATATTATTCAGCGATTCATTGTTAAGCATTTTCATTACAAAAGATACTGCTTTTAAGATAGTTGTCTTCCCTGATGCATTAACACCCACAAATGAAATTGCCTTATTAACATAAATATTTGAGAATGCATGATGAAGCCGCTCTTTATCATAATCATTCACTCTTTGTTGTGCTACGAAATTTAACTCTATTTTATCGTTAAAATGCGGTAATCCTTCCATTACTAACTTTAATATTTTCATAATAGCCTCCATTTTAATTACGCCGTCTGTGTTATTATTATATATTATATCTATTTATCATAAAACATTCAATAGTTAATTACGCATTTTCCGTTTTTATTTTCTTATTCTCCTTACAAAAAACCTTCAAACGACATCACAACTTCCTGCAGTCATTTGAAGGTTTATAATACATTCTTTTAGTAAATCAATTCCACATCATCTAAATACCATGCTAAGTATTCTTTGTTTGCCGGGCCATAACTTCCACCAACTACAAAATCAAAGGTTGTCTGGCTTCGCAAATCTGCGGTCAGTTTCTTGTTAAACAACAACGTCTTTGTCGCAAAACCAACATTTTTATCTGACTCTTTGAACTTATGTCCTTTGGCACTCTTTCCATTTTCCACCTGAGGCATACTGCCGTCATCCGATGTTTCCGGTGTCACCATCCCCTCTGTGTAATAGAATTTATAATACTCTTTCTCATTTGGAAGGGCATTGCTCTGTGTGGTATATGTGTTAAATGCATATTTTTTATTAATCGTGCCTGCTTTGCCAAAGAATGAATTAATTCCAATTCCCACATGGCGGGTCGCATCGCTGACAACACGAACTTTTACGCGGATTCCTTTGTAATCACCCAATTTCTTTGCTGATATGCCTGTCAATTTTTCAAGGTCAACGGTAAATACCGGGCAAAAACTATAGAACTTAGGTATAACCTGAAGGACTTTGTTATTTGCATTTTCCGGGTCTGTAATAACCTTCATTGTCTCCCCTTTTGCGAGATAATGTGCCGGTTCATTTCCACCACTGGTAAGTCCCTCACCAAGTGTGTAATTTCCCCAATCCGTTCCTGCTGTGTAACTCTCAAAGTTTTCGACCATCTGAGCCTGATATACGGTCTTTTTCTTTACCACTTTCTGTTTCACGGTAATTTTGCATTTCAGCTTCTTCTTGCCAATTTTGGCAGTAATCACAGTCTTACCTTTTTTCTTTGCTTTTACAATACCCTTTTTCGTTACGGATGCAATTACTTTTTTAGAAGATGACCATTTGACTTTTTTCTTTGTGTTTTTCAACTTTCAACGTCAGTTTTTTGCCAACATATAACGTTGCCTTTGTCTTATTTAATTTCATCTTCTTTTTAGCTGCCTGCCCCTCTGCCGGTGCAATCAAAAGTGTGCACGCAAGTGTCAGAGATAACACTGCTGCCATCGTTTGTTTCATTTCCCTCATTACGAAACCTCCTCCAGTTTTTGATAGTTTAATTATAAAAAGATATGTTGAAAAAATCAACTGGAATTATAATTGAGTTTGTGGCAAGTGTTCGTTGGAGCTTTTTTTGTTTTCCGGTAATTTTGTAGAAAAGCTTTGCGTCTCGTGGGCGTTCTCACTAATTGAGTGCGTAGCGG
>CALELW010000092.1 GCA_937902905.1 uncultured Clostridium sp.
CCTTAAGGGAAGTAACGAGGGATTTCTCTGGTTTTGCAGCTGTAATCTCAGAGAAGTCGGAACCAGTCATATGTCTTCTTGACGGTGTATATGGGTTATAGCTTTTGATTCCCATGATGTTTCTCCTTTCAATCTTTATCATCACGCTTTTGACTGCGTATATTTGCGATAACCAGAGTGACACAGATTCATGAGGAAGCATCTGCTTCCGAGGTGTCACTCGTACCGCTTAAGGCTGATCTTCTGATTAAAGTCCTTCGAAGATCTCGATATCCTTGCTCTCTTCTGTAAGAGCTACGATAGCCTTTTTGGTCTTGGCAGTTTTTCCAACTACCATTCCACGGCGTTTTTTCTTTCCATCGTTTAACTTTTGTTCCCTCGAACATCTTCTCAACAGCCTCTTTGATCTGAGTCTTGTTTGCTTCCGGATGTACAAGGAATGTATATTTCTTCTCACCCATGGCGTTCATGGATTTCTCTGTGATAACCGGACGGATGATTACGTCATAGTACTGAATACTTGCCATTATGCGTATACCTCCTCGATAGATGCAACGGCATCCTTTGTAACAACTACGGTGTTGTGTTTCATAACATCGTATGTGTTGATTGTAGCCGGTGTTGCAGTTTCCACGTCAGCGATGTTTCTTGCAGAAAGAATTACGTTCTGATCGTTGTCAGCTGTGATTACAAGAGCTTTCTCTGCTTTCAGGTTTGTAAGAACCTTCTGCATCTCTTTTGTCTTAACCTCAGCAAGTGCAAGGCTGTCAACAACAACAAGTTTATTATCCTGAACCTTGGATGTCAGAGCGGATTTAAGAGCTGCTCTTCTTTCCTTCTTGTTCATTTTTACTTCATAGTCTCTCGGAACCGGAGCGAATACAACACCGCCGCCTGTCCACTGTGGTGCACGGATGGAACCCTGTCTTGCATGACCTGTTCCTTTCTGTCTCCATGGTTTTCTACCACCGCCACGAACTTCAGAACGTGTCTTAGCTTTCTGTGTTCCCTGACGTTTATTAGCGAGCTGTAAAACAACTGCCATATGAACCAAATGCTCATTTACCGGAGCGGCAAATACGGAATCGTTCAAGTCGATTTTCTCTACTTCTTTGCCTTCCTTATTATAAACAGATACACTTGCCATCTGTGTCTTCCTCCTTTCCGAAAAGTTATGCCTTAACGGATTCTTTAATAATTACTGTTGATTTCTTCGGTCCCGGAACAGCTCCCTTAACCAGAATCAAATTATTTTCTGCATCTACGCGGACAATCTCAAGATTCTGAATGGTAACCTGTACTGCACCCATCTGACCAGGCATTTTCTTACCTTTGAATACTTTACTTGGATCGGATGCCGAACCGTTGGAACCAGCATGTCTATGGAATTTGGAACCGTGACCCATTGGTCCGCGAGACTGTCCATGACGCTTAATTGCACCCTGGAAACCTTTACCTTTTGTCTTCGCAGTAACGTCAATTTTGTCACCGGCTTCAAAGATGTCTGCTTTAATTTCCTGGCCCAACTCATACTCTGCAGCATTCTCGAATTTAAACTCTGTGAGGAATCTCTTATTCTCGATACCTGCTTTTTCTAAGTGTCCTTTTACCGGCTTGTTCACTAATTTCTCGCGAACATCGCCATACGCCACCTGTACTGCTTCGTATCCGTCGTTCTCAACTGTCTTAATCTGAGAAACATATACCGGACCAGCCTGAAGTACGGTAACCGGTGTCAACACACCGTCTTCGTTGAAAATCTGAGTCATTCCAACTTTTGTAGCTACAATAGCTTTCTTCATTTCTTCTTTCCTCCTATAAAATCTACAGCGGATTGATTTTCTCAAACCAATCATCCTAGATGGTTACTGTTTTGTCCTGAACCGTAGACCGCATCATAACCATAGGTTTTTATTTCATTTTGATGTCAATTGCAACGCCTGCAGGCATTTCCAAACGGGAAAGTGCATCTACAGTCTTCTGTGAAGGTGTCAATACATCAATCAGTCTTTTGTGAGTTCTCTGCTCGAACTGCTCACGGGAATCTTTGTATTTGTGTACCGCTCTAAGAATGGTAACAACTTCTTTTTTCGTAGGAAGTGGCACAGGCCCACTCACCTTTGCTCCCGTTTTCTTTACAGTATCAATCAGTTTAGATGCTGCAAAGTCGATCAACTGATGATCGTATGCCTTCAGGATAATTCTCATTTTCTGACTTTTTTTACTTGCCATAAAAAATAGTCGCCTCCTTTTCGTACTTTATTTGGTAATAGTACGACAAGTGGTGACTGTACACTCATCCGTGTGTGTCATATCGGTTCATTCAAAAATCCTCCCTACGGAGGCTTGACTCACACGTTTATCTGCTCCTTGGCAGAAAATATGTTACTGTACAGTGACTTGCCGTCAGGGTTCCCGGCCGAATTTGCTGATCTCGGCCTCTTGACATTCGCTCCACGGAAAAACCCACCAGATGGTGGCAACCTCACGCTTCATCGCTATCATGTCACAGCAAATATTAGTCTACCATACCTTTTTCCATAATGCAAGCACTTTTTTTCACGAAAACTACAAGCCATGCAAAAAAGGTAAAAACAAATTTCGTCGGGAGCTCGCTCACGTAAGAAAATTTGTTTTTTAGCTTTTTTATAGGGCGACAGCCCGTGACCGAGCAGGCTCTGCCTGCGAGGTTGCATGGCGCAGTGTCTGGGGCGACAGCCCGTGACCGAGCAGGCTTTGCCTGCGAGGTTGCTGGCTTGTAGTTTTCCGGGCGCACTTGCAGGCTGGCAACTTGCTTTTAGCCCCATCTCGCCAGCACCTCTCTCTTTCCAAGCGTTCCCCGCCAAATCCATGGCGTTCCCCACCCCATGCAACGCTTTTCCCTCTTTTTCTCCCTAAGCGTTGTCTATTTCGCTCGTTTCACGCCTCTTATCGCCCTTATTCTGGCAAATCACGCCCCAAAAACAACTCTTTCTTCTATATTAATGCTCCAGCGTTGCTTTTGAAACAACCTCGTTTCGTTCTTATGCAACTCTTTTTTACTTTAACACCAATTTAGGTTGCATAAGACAAGTTGCCAGCTTTACTTCCTTCTCTTTTACCCGGCAACACCGCGCGCACCAGTGATGGCAACTTGCTTTTAGCAATTTTAGCAAAGCGCCCTCACACCAAATACTCCTGAATATAACAATCCAGCACTCTGGTGTTCAATGGTGCACTTGAACTTTCATGAAGCAATAAAACATCCCTGCCAATCAGCAATTGATTCATCTCAAAGGCATCCAATTTTCGCAGAACCGCATTATAATAATCCTCATTATCCATCATCCCAAAATGCTCCAAATAATAAATCCTGCCGGTTCGCGAATTCATAACCGTAAAGTCCGGATAAAAGGTAACTCTCCGCCCATGCACCGTGAGTTCCAATGGCTTTTCATATTTATACACTACACCATAACGCCGTAAGTGGTCCGCTATAATTATCTCTGACTTCGAGCGCACACGTTCACCATTTGCCGTGAAGTATTCGCCAGTCACTTCCTCATCCAACGTTTTCGCAGCATAATCTTCATTTTCAAACATCTTAACTCTTTGTTCAATAGGAATAAAATCCGGAGTAAATAAAACTTGCTTACCTTCATGCATCTGAGAATACACATCTTCCAATTCAGAATCCGAGAAAAATTCAACCGCCTGTCTTCCAGCTTCAATTTTAGCATTTAATATAGGAAGTAACTTTTTATAATACCGGTCTTTTGCCAGCATCCTAAGCTTATCCTTTTCGCTTTTTTTCACATATTCTCCATTAAAATAATATTGAAATGCCCCTCGCACTTTCCAGCAGATAAAATTACCCCCATTTGACATTTCAACACTCTTTGCAGCTTTCCTGCACACCTGCTCCAACAGCCATATAACGCCCGCATCAGAAAAATTTCACACGGTCCTCCCCTACAATAACCGTGCTGGTGCCTTTTGCAAGCCCATCCTCGTATAGATACAATCCATCTTTGTAGACCTTTTCCACTCCATCCGGAATCACAAACTCTTCGCCAATCAAGTATGCAAAATACATTATTTTACCATCCTTCGAATACAGCCATCCATTTTCATCACTTTTGTAATTTAAGTTAGCCTCTGCCACATCAAATCCCATTTCATCACCATTTACACTGTTTTCCCACACAACAGCATTTTTAGCAATATACTTCACGCTCGCCGGTATTTGAACACGTCCTTCCTTATTGACTCGGATGCAATGCGTCCCCAGCCTTTCCAAATGTTTTGGCATATTATGAACATATTTATAAGAATCTCCCAACGCTTCCTCATCCAGCTGTTTCAAACTGTCCGGCAGAGAACGCACAATGACACCATTCAGACCATATTTTTTTACCCGCTGCAAATTCCTTCCCAATTTTACTTTTACACACTCCCCTTTGTAAAAAGCATACTCCTCAATAACTTCTATACTGTTCGCCAGAATTACTTCCGAATCGCTTCCATATTTCCCCATGCCGCGAAAAGCACTCTTTTCCACCGTCTTTCGACCTTCTGCAAGCGTCACCTTCAAAGGCCCGGCTTCCGAAAACGCATATTCGTCTATTTTTACATCAGGTGGAATTTCCAGTGTCGACGTCTTAAGTTTGTATATCATACACTTTTCTTTCTCGCTCAGGGAAAATGCCTTCTTCCCAATCACCTTAACACTTCTGGGAAGAATAATTTTTCTTCTCGTCTGATAGCTTCCTTTGTAGCGAACGAGTACACCATCTTTCACTTCAAACAAATCGCTGGTTTTATTATTCTGTTCCTTTTGCTGAAACGAATTCGGCTTTTTCACCTGTGTTTCCTGCAAAGAGTTTCCACAGCCGCAAACCGCTATAGCAGCAAATAATACAACAAACAATGTACTTATTTTTTTCATACTGCAAACCTCCTCTTTGTAATTAATTTGCTGCCTCTTTTGGTTTTCCGTACGCATACTTAATTTTATGCTTTTTTGCCCATTTTTCTGCGTAAGAGTGTTTTTTTACATAAAGCGTAACTTTATCTTTGCAATCTCTGAACTCGTACTCGTCTAGTTTCTTTACACTGTCAGGAATTATAACCGTCTTTAAATTTGGACATGCTACAAAACCATATTCTATCGTTTCAATTCCCTCTTCAATTTCTACATATGTAAGATAATTGGAAAATGTCCCCTCACTGCATGTAACATCCAACGACCGAACTTTCTCTCCTTCATAGACAGCCGGAACAACAAGTTTACTCTTTTTCTTTAATTCCGTATCCGAGAAAATTTTTAAACACCCATCAATAACCCACCAATCGTCTTCCGGAACTTTTTTGTTTCCAGGCGCATCATTCTCCGCTTCTGTCACAGTATTCTTTTGAGCATTCTGCAAGTTCTGAGCACCACCTGAAAA
>CALELW010000093.1 GCA_937902905.1 uncultured Clostridium sp.
GCCCCACGATTCCGAGTTTCATGCTATCAAGTTCCTTTCTTATAAACCGTAATCCGGTCGATTTCTTTATAAATGAGTTATAAAACTCAGGATTTATCATACCATAAAGAGAGTAAAAAGTAAAATCTTATGTTAAATAGGTTTGCGGCAAGTGTTCGTTGGCACTTTTTGTTTTCCGTAATTCCGTAAAACAGCTTTGCGCCTCGTGGGAGTTCTCACTAGTTGAGTACGTAGCGGTATGGGCACTGAAACTACCAGTGCTACATACCGACGTACTCAAACCCACGAGTCGCAAAGCGTTTCTACGGAATTACTGGAATCCAAAAGAATCGGCAGCGAACATTTGGCACAAACCCATTATTCATTTATGTTTTATAACAGTCTCAAAAGTTGTACCAGTTCACGTGTTTCCTCTGTAGCTTTATCAACTTTCCGTACATCAAACCGTTTAAAACCGTAACCTTCATAAAAGGAAAGTAATTTATCTTTACTTTCCGCTTCCACAAATGTTACCATTCCTCCTGCTTGATATTGCAATCTTTGTGTCTGTCGAATAGCAGCCTCAAGCAACTCCTTCCCCGTTATTCTATCTTTGACCTTATCACTAAAATTTTTCCCTAACTGCGCAATTAAATAAGCAGCCAAATTATATGTCTGATCCTCTTTATCTATTTTACTAAATCTTGCCAGTTTCCTTTTAACCTTATTACTAAATGGTTCTGAGTTAACAACAAGCGGTTTAATTGTAATAGAAAAATATCCCAGTAACGCTGCATCTTTTAGCGACAAAACCAAATATGTAACCGCCTGATGCTTCTTAGAAAATAGTATTGCCTGTTCTTTTAAAAATCGCTCCACATCCGGATTTAATGGACAAGAAAACTCGGAAAGAATCTGATTCAATTTATCCTCTCCGAGCCTCTGGTCATCATTGTTTAAAAATTCACGAATGTTTAGCACAATGTAATTATTTGCTGATTCCATTCGTTTTTTCCCTTTTCTCCATAAATTTTATAATATCATCTGCTCCCTGTAAATAGGTAACATTAATCGGTACACGAGGCGTTTTATCGTTGGCAGATGCTTCAATCGCATCAGCAAACATCTCCACCTGTCTCTTCCCTGATATTATAAAATTCTTTGTGATACTTGAAGTTGCCATGTAAACACCTCCTTTATTAATATAGTACATTTGTATATTTATATACTTTTCTATATTTATTATATTAGCTGAGCAGAGATTTTGCAACTATTATTTCACTAAAATTAGAGCCATTTTCTATATCATTAACGCCCTTTTTAACGCCATTGTCGTTAATGATGGCGTTAAATGTATCTTCATTTCACCGCTATAATCACAGAAAATTTGTGGTAAGAATACAAATACGCCTACCCAAAATGGTTCTTCAAAATATACCGTCAGTTTTCCATTTGTTTTGTCCATAAAAATCCCTCCTAAAATGAATTGAACAAAGAATAGACAACCCGGAGGGGCAGGTTACTTACCCTATTTACATAGGACGGCTGGGCTACCTACCAGCTCTAGTACATTTTTATGTACATTGCGTTTTTATCTTTGTATTTATAATCAAGCCATATGGCACGATTAACCTAATTCGGTAAATCCCGTTTTATCAATTCAAAACAAAAATTATAATTTCTTTATCGGATGTCTAATAACTGTTTTCCATTTTTCCGGTGTAGCCTTTCTTGCAGCAGACAGATATATTTCATGGTGCAATCTCTCCTTATTCATATCATTAACATATCCATTCTGTTCCAAATATTTATCCATAAGTGCAACAGTTGCAGGCTCATCATCAAATGCTCCCAAGTGCATAATCTGAATACACATTCCTTCATCAATAGTCATAAACTCTGCCGATGAGCAATCCAATTCTTTCTTTTTTGCTGCAGTTTCAACTGCCCATTCAAAATCATCTTTAGTTATGAAGTCAGGCAATCGGATAACGGAAATCCAGTTAAACAAAGACTTGTCCGTGCAATCCACACCATCTGTATTTTCCTGCCACCAAAAGCCCTCTAGTGGTGGAACTACATACTCAAAAAAGCCTTTAATTTTATAATCCGTTTTGTAGCTCATTCTTAGAGTATATGCAACCGCATATAACACACTTATTGCCTGCTGATACGCACCACCTTCTTCGTTTGGATCGCCTTTTCCTCTGACTGCGATATAATTTGCTTTAGGAACAATTACAATCTCTGTTTATTTTTAGGCATATAAAATTCTTTGTATTCTTTCTTAAAATCAAACGCCATAGTTACCTCCGTAAATTTCTATTTCACTTTTTTAACCACTAGTTGTCAGCTCAAATCTCCTCTCCACGAATCTTTTTTCATAAAATAGTAGTGCCTAATTGATACGCCTTCTCTAAGCCATCTGTATTTTTCACATCGCCCTTATCTTTTGCGCCTCTTACAAGTACTGTTCCTGCATCTTCAAGTTTGAAATAATTTAACACAAGCTGATACTGCACCTTAATTGCATCAAACAACTCCGGCAATGTCGCTGCACCAACTAATATCAGTGCGAGTTTTTTAATCTTAAACTCACTCCGCATAGGCGTATGTAGTCTGTCAATAAACGCTTTTAATTGCGCGCTGACACCATAAAAATATACAGGAGAAGCAACAACAAGCACATCTGCCACTTTCAGTCTTTCATAAACTTTCATCATATCATCTTTTTGAAAACACTCATGCCCTTCTCTGTCAAAACATGTATTGCACCCTATACAGGGATTCACTTTATAATCTGCTGCTGAAATTACTTCAACACTGTTATTTTTCTTAGCACCATCAGCAAATGCCTTTACAAGCAGCTCTGTATTTCCACCACTTCGCACACTCCCTGATAAAACAACAATATTACTCACTGTCCGTTGCTCCTCGCTTTCCTAATCTTTGCCTATACCCTTCTTATACCACGTTCTCCTCACAAAACCACCTCAGATAATCATCCAACAGATTTTTATCTGTGTCATCCCTACACTCGCCATTACTCCGATCCAGTTCGTAATCCATCAGTCCATGTATCGTCATTGCAAAACTTATAGCACTCATATCCGGCTCTTTAAAATGGAGCATTTTATGTACTTCCATGGCATAAAACAACTGCTTCGTTGCTAAAATCATCTTATTTGTTTCCTCTGCAACAATTTTCGCCGCCATAGAATTCAGGCATCTTTCAGAATAAATAACCTTATAGAAATTCAACATTTTTTCTTGATGGTTCATCTGAATATATCCATGCACTACGGTCTGCAAAACTTCATATGCCGTTTTTCCTTCAAAAAATACACTGTAGTCTATCGGTTTTATATTCACTTTTTTCTTTGCCTGCCTTCTAAGATGCTCATACATTGCATCAACGATTTCTTCTTTTGATGCAAAGTGCTTATATAGCGAGGGCTTCATAATCCCGATTTTATCGGCAATCATGTTCATAGAAACATTTGCAAGACCTTTTTTTGCCGCAAGTTCAAGCGTTACGAGAACAATTTCCTCTTTTCGATTCACCGGCATGTTATCCCGCCTCCTATAACCGTATGTTACTAATTGATAGTATATTGACTACCACTTGGTAGCCAGTATACTATCAATTATTCACAATTATGTCAAGCAAAATGTTTTTCCATCCGAGTGCGCCCACGGGGTATTTATCTTTTCCTAACAGCATGGCAGTAATTAACATGCTCAAATGCTTTCATCTCTGCCCTGACCTTGTCGATGATGTTCTTTTGAATATCATCAGGCGTCAGCAACTCATAAATCAAGAAGCCATGCTTTTCAAGCAATTATTCAAGTTCATTGTAGGAAAATGCCGACTTCATCGGTTCACCACCTGCTTTCGTTTCTTACTTAAAAAATTTGTCCCGGCAATTTCTTTTTTTCTTTATGTGGGAACTGCTTATCAAACTCTTCCGCTTCTTGTTCATCTACAAGATAACCTTCCGGTGTTGCATACTCTCCCGTGATTCCATCAAGATATCTTGATTTCAGTTCCTTGCATAAGAAGAATGATGCATCTTCCCCTTCCGGCAAGCCATGGTAACGAATACCATACTCACTTGCTTGTTTAAAACCACTCTTGCCATAGAAATCAATATTTCCTTCAAAACATAATGCTCCACATCCTAGTTCTGCCGCCTTCTCTAATGAATAATCAAGCAGTATTTTCCCATATCCTTTTCTTTTATACTCATTCTTGATACAGATTGGTCCCATGGTCATGATTGGAATGCTTCTTCCATCATCTGTTGTGATTGCGGTTTTCACAAATACATTCTGTCCAATAAGTTCTTCTTCCAGATACATAACAAAATCAAGTTCTGGTACAAATGCGGAATCATTTCTTAACTGGTTTAATACATAATGCTCCAGACACCCCGGACGATATACATTCCAAAAACTATCTCTTACCAGATTTTCCACTTTACGATATTCACTTTTTTCCTCTAACCGAATTACTATATTATTTTTCATGTTCTGATTCTCCTTAAAATTCCTGTATCATGCTGTTTATTGCCGATACAAATTTTTCTTTTACTTTTACTTTATCATCTGTGCCATCATAAATACTGTAATATAAATACATAATTGCATAGAATCTGACCGCTTTATCTTCAGCCGCCATAATTCCCATGCTATCAAATAAATCTTTCACATAAGAAACAGGCCCAGCTGCAAGATACTGCTGATATAATTGCTGCATCTCTTCACTACGAAACTGCTCTATTGTCAGCACCTTCCGAAACAATGATGCAAAATCATCTTCTGTCCAGTATTCAAACATAGACTTACTGTATTTTACAAAATCATCCAGTGTCACGCTCTCGTACTTTTCAGGCATTCTTTCTTTATCCTCTTCCGGCATATCATAATCGGATGCCTGATTATTGTCTTGCTGCTCCATATGTTTCACAATACAATCAAAAATATCTCTTTTACTTTTAAAATAACGATATAATGACCCTTTTGTCATACCAAGCGCCCCTGCTATTTGGCTGACGGATACCGCCTCGTAGCCATCCCTGGCGAACAGATGCAATGCTGCAATTAATATTTCTTCTTTTCTATTACTCATACTAATAACCTCCATAGCGCAAAAATAAACGACCGTTTATATTTTTATTATAGTAAACGTTCGTTTATTTGTCAATATTTTTTTATGAATCTTGTCATAGCCGGCATCATTACATCCTAGTGATAATTATAAATAAATTTTACAAATGCAGGATCGGAATGATCAACAATCTCACTATGTCCTAAATCTTTAGAAGCGATTATCTGCATTTCTTCCTCTGTCAACGTAAAATCCCAAATATCTAAATTCTGTTCCATTCGCTCTACATGAACGGATTTTGGAATAATAGACACTCCTCTCTGCGCATTCCATTTCAGTGTCACCTGCGCAGCAGTCTTTCCATATTTCTCACCAATTGCCGTCAATTCCGAATCTGTGAAAATGCCATGCTTTCCTTCTGCAAGCGGACCCCATGCCTGTGGAATGACGCCATATGATTTCATATTTTCGACCGCATCCTGCTGAACAAAATACGGATGCAGTTCTACCTGATTAACTGCCGGAATTACTTCCACCGCTCCACACAAATTAGCAAGAATTGCCGGATAAAAATTCGCAACTCCAATCGCTTTTGTAAGACCCTCTTTATAGACCTTTGTAATTCCGCGATAAGCAGCAAAATAATCATTCATCGGCTGGTGCAGCAAAATCAAATCTGCATACTCCATGTTCAGTCTCTTAAGACATGCTTTAACCGCATCATAGGCAGCCTGTCTGAATTGCCTCATAAGTAACCTTTTCACATTCTTTCGCATCCGGAATCTGAAAAACTCCAAATCCCTCTAACGGCATCTTTGCTCCTGTGTTCAATGTTAAAAATTCCATGATTGTTCCTCCTAAATTTTATTTTATTTTTCAAATACTTTTTATTGGATTGTGGCAACCCAGTCTTCTACTTCCTCTTTTGAGGCTCCCGACGAGAATCGCTCACCTTCCTGCCAGTTTCCACTTCCTGCCATATCGGCTAAAAGCTTTCCACTCTCACCAATTCCTGAGGAAGCAGAAGTACAAAACGGAATTACTGTTTTTCCTGCAAAATCATTGTTCTTAACAAAATTATTAACCGGCCATGCGGCAATCCCCCACCAAATCGGATAACCGATATACACGGTATCATAAGAATCCCAATTATCTGCCTTCGTTGTTTTCAATACAACATCCCGCAGGCTTTCATCCTCATGCTCTTTATTTACACGACTGTCATCATTTGTCCAGTCAAGGTCATCATCAGTATATGATTCCTTCGGTTCAATCTCAAACAAAGTACCACCGGTCGCATTTGCAATTGTCTCAGCCACCGCTTTTGTACTTCCAGTTGCCGAATAATAAACAACTAATACTTTCTTGTTACTGCCCGATGTTTTTGTGCTTTCCTTTGTCTCATTTGTGGTCGTATTACCGGTTGAACTTGAACTGTCTGCCCCGCACGCCGTCACAAGCCCCAGTGTCATCACAACCGCCATCATTAAAGAAATTACTTTTTTCACTCTCATAATCTGTCTCCTTTCGTGTCTCTAAAATTAAGATACTAAAGTTCTTCTTTAACTTTGATTTTATTATAAACAAAAAAAGACTTCCAAAGAAGTCTCCTTTTGTTCATGCCGTATAAACCCAAAGGTTATATGTCTTATTTTTCATCCTTTTCGTTAAGCAAATCCTTCATGCTCTTAACACTGATTGCCAAAGTTGATGTATTATGCAAAAGTGCTGACGTTGCCGGCTGCATAACACCACCAATCCCGCACAAAATCAATCCGGTATTAAAACCAACAATCTGTCGGTAATTTCCATGAATCCGCTTTACTAACGCATTGCTTAACCGTTTTAAGGTAACTAATTCTTCCAGATTGTCGCCTGCAATGGTAATGTCAGCAATCTCCCGTGCCATCTCTGCACCATCACAAATTGCAATTCCGACATCTGCTGCAGAAAGTGCTGGCGAATCATTTACACCGTCTCCAATCATGATAACTTTACGTCCTGCCTGATGTTCTTTTTCCACATATGACGCTTTATCTTCCGGAAGCACTTCCGAATAATATTCATCAACGCCAACTTTAGCTGCAACCACTTTCGCAGTCCGCTCGCTGTCTCCTGTCATCATAACAATTTTAGAAAGCCCGCACTTACGAAGCATGGAAACAACCTGCGGTGCCTCCTCTCGAATCGGATCCGTAATTGCAATAACAGCAACTAAAACACCATCAATCGCCAGATATAAATGTGAACATTCACCCGAAAGAGATTCAAACAATTCTTCTTTTCCCTGTGGAATCACACATTGTTCATCTTCAAATACAAAATGATAACTTCCGATGATTACTTTCTTGTCCTGAATCCGTGAAGAAATACCATGTGCTACGATATATTCCACTTTGGAATGATTTTCTTCGTGAACAAGTCCTTTGTCCATCGCCGCGCGTACAACAGCTTTTGCCATCGAATGAGGAAAATGTTCCTCTAAGCATGCGGCAATTCTTAAAAGTTCGTCCGGTTCTTCATCACAGAAGGAAATCACATCGGATACAACCGGCTGTGCTTTTGTAATCGTTCCTGTCTTATCAAACACAATCGTATCTGCCTCTGCCATTGCCTCTAAGAACTTTCCACCTTTGACGGTAATACCATGTGACTGAGCTTCGCGCATCGCCGATAAAACAGATATCGGCATAGATAATTTCAGCGCACAGGAAAAATCTACCATCAGTACAGAAAGTGCTTTGGTAACATTTCTCGTCAAAAGATAAACAAGTCCGGTTCCTGCCAATGTATACGGAACCAGGCTGTCTGCCAGATGCTCTGCCCGGCTTTCTACCGTTGACTTTAGTTTTTCCGTTTCCTCTATCATGGCAACAATTTTTTCATATTTTGTTGTGCCGGAATTCTCTTTAACCTCAATCAGAAGCTCTCCCTCTTCAAGCACCGTTCCGGCATAAACATAACCTCCCGGCTTTTTCGCAACCGGAATTGCCTCGCCGGTAAGAGAGGCCTGATTCACCATGCCCTCTCCTTCTTTGATTACACCATCAAGAGGAATAACATTTCCCATATGCACGGTCACACAATCGCCTGTCTCTATCTTCGAAACATCCGTAAGAACCTCTTTGCCATCCACATTAAGCCACACTTTACTTACATTTAATGACATTTTCTTTGCCAAATCATCCACTGATTTTTTGTGTGTCCACTCCTCCATGATTTCACCTAAATCAAGAAGGAACATAACAGAACCTGCCGTTCCGTAATCGCCTCTTACAATTGATGTTGTAATCGCAATACCATCAAGCAGAGGAACTTCAATCTTTCTCCTGCCTACACAGGACAAAGCCTTCTTAATGTAAGAAAGCGATTTTACCAAAACAAGTCCGGTTCGTATCGGAGCTGGAACAAAAAGTTTGCTTCCCATACGAAGCACAACGCGGTTTACTAACTTGTCCCAATATTTCCGGTTCATCGCACGGCCGGAACGGGCAAGTGCCTCATCTTCTTCTACCTTCCGGCTATAATAATAGGTTTGCAGATAAGAGAGAAGGATTTGTCTTTCTCCTGTATAAGTAATTACTACATCACCTGTTCTCTCATAAACTTTAGCAGTCAGAATCATATCCTGTGCTGCCAAATCATACTCAAGTTTATCCGCCTGCAAATCCGTCATTTCATTTGTCATTACATGAATACGCATTCTGCCACGCATATTATGCAAAACTTTAAATTTCATATCTATCACCTCTTAGATATACAAAAAACACCTGTACAAACCGACAGGTGTTTTTTAATAAGTATCTTATTCTTCTGTCTGACTTTCATCTGCATATGAAGTTTCCTGTGCTTTACGATCTTCATTAATCTGCTGTGCTTCTGCATAAATATCACCAGCATTTTCCTGAACTGTCGTAACTGTCTTCATAACAGATTCTTTTGCACGGAGAACCGCTGCGGTACATTTTGTATATACATTCTTTGCATCCTTACTGGAAAGAACTTTCACTCCTGCTGTACCAAGAAGCAGACCTGCTGCAAATAATCCCGTATGTTTTCCGTTAATTTTTTTCAACAATTTCATCTTAACGACACCTCCGTTTTATCCATTTCTTGAAAAATATTATAGTCCTCTTTCAAGAAATGTCCACCCTGTTTTTCCTTATTGATAATTTTTATCAATAAGGAAACTATTCTTCTTACTCTACTCTCTTTAACGCTTCATCAAGAGGAATCTTACGGATTCTTCTAAAGTCAAAGAGCATGACAACCAAATAGCCAACAAAAATAAATGCAAACATCTTAATATAATCCAAAGGTCCCATAATAAAGGTAAACCATCCGCTCATGCTTTGCAGCATAACAGTCCACACGCTCCGCATCACAAGCGTACCAACCAAAACACTCAGTGCTGCACAGATGACCACAACAATCGTTGTTGCAAGAAGATATAATTTTGCAATTTCTGCGTCTGTATAACCGAGAATTTTCGTCATGGATATCGCAACCTCATTTTTCTCAATGATGATTTTTGTCAACAGGTAAATCAGCACAGCCGACAAAACCACACATAAGAACTGGAAGTACAGCATATAAGAGCCCATCGTATGGTCAAGCTGATTACTCATCTTCGTAATCTCTCTCTCCGTAATTACTGTTGCAATATAATCCTTTTTCACATCTTTTATTTTTGTATTTGTGAAAAATCCGTCAAATGCATCATCGTCTTTGTCAAATACCGTCCGATACTGCTCAATCGGCATAAAGACCGCAATACTCTGTGAGTGTTCAAAAAAGCCTTTTACTTTGAACGAATATTTCTTTTTCTCGTATTTTGCACTGAGCGTGACCGTATCACCAACAGCTACATCATACTTATCACTAAACGGCTTTGAAATGTAAACTTCTTTCTCTTTTAAATTCTTTGCATCCGGCAGAGAAATATACTTACTCGTATCTTCTACGCCGTATATCGACACTTCTTCATCCAAGGCATCCGTCTTATACAGCAAAGAATCCATACTGAATTTTTCTGCATCGGAATTTTTCGTTGTAATTTCTTTGCCCGTTTCATCTTTATAACTTTTCAGTACATACTGATAATCAGCAATCATCATATCCTTTGTATTATCTTTGTAATACTGTAAGGTAGACGGCATTCCGATTGCCATTGCTAACATAATAGAAATAAAGGCAATCCCCACAAACAAAATTAAATAGTTCGGTATGTTCTGAAAAATAATACGCAGACGGAAACGGCTCAAAAAGTTCCATCTTGGCAGACGCATTGCTTTCTTTCGTTTGTTCTTTTTCAAATCACAGCGTAAAAACTGCAATGGTGTATGACGCAGCATCCGCATAAGAACCAATAAGTTAATAACAAACATAAGGACAACCGGAATAATCGTTGTCTTTATAAATGCATCCGGATTCCACAAAGTCACATATGTTGGCAGACTGTAGTTACTGTAATACATATAGACAACTAATTCTTTAAACACCGTGTAACCTAAAATATTACCGATAATTGCAGACACAAATGTCACAATGACAGGAGCCGCCAGGTAGTGTCTCACAAGCTCTCCTTTTGTGTAACCGGATGCACGAAGCGTACCAACCGTCATTGACTCTTTCTTAATTGTATTACTAATTGTCACGGCAAAAATAAAGGCAATAATCACAATGAGCACATCCAAAATCACGCCGCCCATTGCTAAATCCGAACCCATATCGTCTGTTGCAAAGGTAATTGCCGGATTTGCATATGCCGGTGTATAATCCTCCACCTGATTGCCGGAAGTAATCACCTCTTTATATAAATCATCCAGAAAATCGTCCGACATTTCTTTCTCATCTACATCATCTGCCGGTCTTTTATCATAACGCCATGCGTAGTTATAATGGCAGGTACCATTTAACCGTTCCCATCCCTCTTTTGTTACCATTGCCACATCAAATGTTATGGCATCAAACATCAAATCTGTGCTTTTTTCATGCAGCGTTGCATAATTGACATACGCAATCAGACCTGAAACTTCATATTTCTCGCCACCGGCGCGAATCGTATCGCCAACTTTAATTCCTGCATTGTCCGCATGCATACGGTCAATCGCAATTTCATTTTTATTTTCCGGAAGTTTTCCGTCTAAAACACTTGCCAGATTGACCTCATCATTTTTTTGAAAAACGCGGATGGTTCCCTCTTTCTTTCCATCTCCATCTTTATCTTCATTTAAATTGTAATAAAAATCCTCATATATCGTGGCAGAAAGCGAATCAAAAGTCCCCTTTTTTGCTTTTTGAGAAAGTTCAAAATGTCCATCTTCGCAAATCGACTTTTTCGTATTCTCGGTTGCCGCTGTCAGCATACTCTCATTTGCCACATACATACCGGCGATACAGCCAATTACAAAAATCATAAACAGACTAACTAAGAGATATTTGCTCCAATCCCCTTTTAATTCTCTCGGCACACGTTTAATTAATGGATTTTTCGTCTTGTTTTTCTTCATTCCATTCATCCTCCTACCATTCCAAATCCATTGCCGAAATTTTCTGCTCATTGATATCATTATGTCTTACGCTTCCATCACGCAGCTTAATCACATGGTCTGCCATATGACGAATTGCTTCATTATGTGTTACCATAATAACCGTATTTCCATATTTTTTGTTTACATCTTCTATCAATTTCAAAATTTCTTTTGACGTGTTGTAATCAAGCGCACCGGTTGGCTCATCACAAAGCAAGATGTCCGGATTTTTTACAATCGCACGTCCAATTGAAACTCTCTGCTGCTGACCACCGGAAAGCTGATTTGGCAGTTTATAGCGGTGCTCATACAGTCCAAGTGTATGTAAAAGGTCATCAATATCCAAAGAATCATCAGACAAATAAGCTCCTACTTCAATATTCTCTTTTACATTCAGATTCGCAATCAAATTATACATCTGAAATACATATCCCAAATGTTTTCTACGGTACTGGGTTAATTCTTTTTCCCCTAAGTCCTCTAATTTATCACCATGAATTGCAATATAGCCTGAATCGGCAGAATCAATTCCCCCAATAATATTTAACAAAGTAGACTTTCCTGAACCGGACGGTCCTAACAATACACAGAACTCCCCTTTGGCTACAGAAAAATTCATTCCACGAAGTACCTCCTGTCTGGTCTCTCCGCTTTCGAAGCCTTTCTTTAAGTCCACAATCTCCAAAAACTTACTCTCCTGATTTGACATAATTACTCCTTTCATGCAACAATCTCTTTCTTGGTTAGTCACCACTAACCATTATGACATATTTTGCTATTATTGCAAGCAGATTGATGATAACATTTATCGATAAGAATAATAATAAAGGCTGTAAACACCGTCAATTCGCATTGACACGTTTACAGCCTGTGTGTTCCTTATTTTGTATTTACTTCAACATTTCTTTAAAGTTCTTAATATTCTCCTCAACGTTGCCTTTAAATATTTTCGTACCGGCAACAAATACATTAGCCCCCGCCTGTTTAATCTCCTCAACATTCTGAAGATTGACGCCGCCATCAACTTCGATATCAACGGAAAGATTTCTCTCATCAATAATTGAGCGAAGCTTTGCAATCTTTGAAAATGTTCTTGTGACAATCTTTTGTCCGCCATACCCCGGATATACTGTCATAACCAAAACCATGGATAGCTTGTCCAAAAACGGAAGAACTACATCAATATCCGTATCCGGGCTAAGTGCTACTGCCGCTTTGGCACCACATCGAAGTATCTCGTCAATTGTTGCTTCCAAGTCATCACAGGCTTCTGCGTGAACCGTGATTCCATCCGCACCAATTCCTGCAAACCGCTCCACATGTTTAATCGGATTTACAATCATTAAATGCACATCAAAAAACAGGTCCGTACACTCACGAAGCCCTCTTACTATTGTTGTACCAAATGACAAGTTTGGTACAAACACCCCGTCCATTACATCAATATGAATATAGTCTGCTCCGGCGCTTTGCGCGGTCTTCACTTCCTGACCTAAACAAGTAATGTCCGCCGCCAGAATTGATGGTGACAATTTGTATGTCATTTCTTATTCCTCCAATTCCCTCGTCGTTCGCATTCAGCAAGCTCATTAAATATCTGCACGTAGTTCTCATAACGAGTCTCACCGATTTCACCTCGTTCCCTGGCCTCTTTTACCATACAGCCAGGTTCATGAATGTGAGTACAACCCCAATATTTGCACTGCCCCTCATAGGGCAGAAACTCGGTAAAATACCTTCGCAGTTCCTCTTTTTCCACCTCCGGCGGTTTTAAGGAACTAAATCCCGGAGTATCAAACAAAAACGTCTGATTCCCCAGAGAATAAATTTCAGAATGTCTTGTGGTATGCCGGCCTCTGCCGATTTTCTCACTTACAGAACCGGTCACAGAAGCCGCCTGCGGGCATAAACGGTTTAAAAGACTGGAC
>CALELW010000094.1 GCA_937902905.1 uncultured Clostridium sp.
TACCATGGGTAAATATCATCCACATGGTGACAGCTCCATTTATGGTGCTTTGGTTAATATGGCGCAGGAGTGGTCGACTCGCTATCCGCTCGTCGACGGTCACGGAAACTTTGGTTCCGTCGATGGTGACGGTGCTGCCGCTATGCGTTACACCGAGGCAAGATTAAGTAAAATTTCGATGGAAATGCTTTCCGATATCAACAAAGATACGGTTGATTTCATGCCGAACTTTGATGAGACCGAAAAAGAGCCGGTTGTATTACCATCCCGTTTTCCAAACTTATTAGTAAATGGAACTTCCGGTATTGCTGTAGGTATGGCGACAAACATCCCTCCTCACAATCTGACGGAGGTTATTAATGGTGTCGTAAAAATCATTGATAATCAGGTAAATGAAGGAAGAGAAACTGATTTAGATGAAATTATGGAAATTATCAAAGGACCGGATTTTCCAACAGGTGCCACAATTCTCGGACGCCGTGGAATTGAAGAAGCGTACCGTACCGGTCATGGAAAAATCCGCGTGCGTGCGGTTACTGACATTGAGCCTATGGCAAATGGCAAGAACCGGATTATCGTAACGGAACTTCCTTACATGGTAAATAAAGCAAGACTGATTGAGAAGATTGCAGAACTTCATAAAGATAAACGAATTGATGGAATTACAGAGCTCCGCGATGAGTCAAGCCGTGAGGGAATGCGTATTTGTATTGAGTTACGAAAAGATGTAAATGCAAATGTAATTTTGAATCAACTTTATAAACACACACAGATGCAGGATACCTTTGGTGTTAATATGTTAGCACTTGTAAATAACGAGCCGGTTGTCATGAATCTTTTGCAGATGCTTCAGTATTATTTGAAACATCAGGAAGAAGTCGTAACAAGAAGAACAAAATATGATTTGAACAAGGCAGAAGAAAGAGCTCATATTTTAAAAGGATTATTGATTGCTCTTGATAACATTGATGAGGTAATCAAAATTATCCGTGGTTCGGAAAGTGCTGCTTTAGCAAAAGAGCGCTTAATCGAGAGATTTGGACTGGATGATGTGCAAGCGCAGGCAATTATTGATATGCGTCTTCGTGCACTGACCGGTTTGGAGCGCGAAAAATTAGAGAGTGAGTATGCCGAACTTCAGAAAAAAATTGCTGAATATAAGGCCATTCTTGCAGATAAAAATCTGTTACTTGGCGTAATCAAAAAAGAAATTCTTTTGATTCGTGATAAGTACGGCGACGAGAGAAGAACTTCGATTGGATTTGATGAATTCGATATTTCCATGGAAGATTTAATTCCGGTTGAAAATACGGTAATCGCTATGTCACACCTTGGTTATATCAAGAGAATGACGATTGATAATTTCAAAAACCAGCACCGTGGCGGCAAGGGCATCAAGGGAATGCAGACCATAGAAGAAGATTATATTGAAAATCTGTTTATGGCGACAACGCATCATTATCTGATGTTCTTTACCAATTTAGGTAAAGTGTACCGTATGAAAGCCTATGAAATTCCGGAGGCAAGCCGGACATCGAGAGGTACCGCAATTATTAATCTTTTGCAGTTACTTCCGGATGAAAAAATTTCGGCTGTAATTTCCATCAAAGAATTTGAAGAGGATAAATATCTCTTCATGGCAACAAAAGATGGTACAGTCAAGAAAACACCGATTTTAGAGTATGCAAATATCCGTAAAACCGGTTTGCAGGCAATTACTCTGCGCGATGGAAATGAATTAATTGAAGTAAAAGTAACGGATAACAACCGTGACATTTTCCTTGTAACAAAGAAGGGACAATGTATCCGTTTCAATGAAAAAGATGTGCGTACAACAGGCCGTACGTCAATTGGTGTGCGAGGCATGAAGATTGATGATGGCGACGAAGTAGTTGCTATGCAGATGGATATACAGGGACCAAATCTTTTGATGGTTTCTGAATTTGGTATGGGTAAACGTACAAGTATCGACGAATTTGCTCCGCAGTTTAGAGGCGGTAAAGGGGTAAAATGTTATAAAATCACAGAAAAAACCGGAAATGTAATTGGCTGTAAAGCAGTTGAACCGGGAACGGAAATTCTGTTAATTACAACGGAAGGAATTATTATCCGAATAGGCGTAGATGATATTTCACAGCTTGGACGAGTTACTTCCGGTGTTAAACTGATGAATTTAGACAGTTCCAAAGATATCCGTATTGCCAGCATTGCCAGAGTGCATGAGGAAGAGACGGATGAGGACGAAACAGAAGAAGAGTCATCAGAGAGTGAGGAATAAAAATGAGGACGATTCATACAGATGAAATAACAAAATGCATCAAAGAAATGTGTATGCAGGTAAATGTAGATTTGTCACCGGATGTGAGAGATGCTTTGTTAGCCGGAAAAGAGAAAGAAGAATCGACAATCGGAAAACAGATTTTGGAGCAATTGGAGAAAAATTTGGAAATTGCGAAAGAAAGCCAGATTCCGATTTGTCAGGATACCGGTATGACAGTTGTATTTTTACGCATCGGACAGGAAGTTCATATTGAGGGAGATTTTCTGGAAGATGCAGTAAATGAAGGAATCCGTCAGGGATATGCAGAAGGATATCTGCGTAAATCGGTTGTATCCGATCCGATTCTCAGAGAAAATACAAAGGATAATACACCGGGTGTCATTCATTATCAAATTGTTCCGGGAGACAAATTGGAAATTACAGTTGCCCCAAAAGGATTTGGCAGCGAGAATATGAGTCGTGTCTTTATGTTAAAACCGGCAGACGGAATCGAAGGTGTCAAACAGGCAGTTATCCAGGCGGTAAAAGACGCCGGTCCAAATGCCTGCCCGCCAATGGTAATTGGTGTAGGAATCGGCGGCACTTTTGAAAAGTGTGCTCTTTTGGCAAAGAAAGCCCTGACACGTGAATTAGGAAGCCATTCGGAAATTCCATATGTAAAGGATTTTGAAATTGAGGTTTTAGATGCCATCAATAATCTTGGAATTGGACCGGGTGGATTAGGAGGCCGTGTTACAGCAATCGGATTAAATGTCGAAACCTATCCGACACATATCGCCGGACTTCCGGTTGCCGTAAACATTTGCTGTCATGTAAATCGCCATATTACAAGAGTGTTATAAAAAGGAGAAGGTTTTCATGGATAAATATATTGAGACACCACTGACAAAGGAGAAGGTAAAAGAACTTCATGCAGGAGATTACGTGTATATAACGGGAACGGTATATACAGCACGTGATGCTGCCCATAAACGGATGGTGGAACAAAAAGAACAGGGAATGGAACTTCCTTTTATAATGAAAGACCAGATTGTCTATTATTTAGGACCTACTCCAAATAGAGAAGGCCAGGTGATTGGTTCTGCCGGTCCGACAACCAGCAGCCGTATGGATAAATATGCGCCGACTCTTCTTGACGAAGGATTAACCGGGATGATTGGAAAAGGAAAAAGAAGTGAAGCGGTCATTGATTCCATGAAAAAAAATACAGCCGTATATTTTACTGCTGTAGGAGGTGCCGGAGCACTTCTGTCAAAGTGCATAAAAAAAAGCGAAGTAATTGCCTACGATGACTTAGGAACAGAGGCAATCCGCAAATTATATGTAGAAAATTTACCGGTTATTACTGTAATTGACTGTGACGGAAATAACCTATATGAAACAGCACCTGAAAAATATAAAAGAAGTCATTGACAAACATTATATTTTTTGATAAAATATTGCTTGCACTGAAAAAGTGCGGTGAATTGAATATTGCATTGATATTCAGCTGGAGAAGTACTCAAGTGGCTGAAGAGGCGCCCCTGCTAAGGGTGTAGGTCGTTCGCGCGGC
>CALELW010000095.1 GCA_937902905.1 uncultured Clostridium sp.
TGATTGCATATGGCGATTACTTTACACATAATTCTGACCCTCCGTATTTTTTAATAAGCTATACTTGTTTTTTTCCTGTTCTTTGATACTGAATACATGCGTGACAGTACTTCGGATTATTCTTATTCGACTTGATTTCAGACACCTGAAGAACCTTATATTGTTTGTCTCTCTGAAACCTTTTTACCAGATGTCGTATTTCCTTTCTTGTGTCTGATATATTTAAATAACCCATCTTTATCACCTCCTGATTTTCTTTTATATAAATAAAAAATGGGAACAAATCCTAATTACTTCAAAAGGACTTATTCCCAAATTTTGCTTTCTCTTATCGCAAAACAAGGGAAAGCATATGTTTATACTTTCCCTTGCTGATATTTTTGTATTAGATAAATACTTTTACAGTAATGTTCTTAAATTTGTTGGCTTTTGTGTACTCATCACGCTGAGCCATAAAGGCTTTCACATCTTCACGAGTAACCGTAATATCGCAACAATGAACATACTGTTTATTATTTACTCTTCTGCGCAATCGCTGCCTGAGCTGCTGCCAAACGTGCAATCGGTACACGGAATGGAGAGCAGGATACATAGTCAAGACCAATCTTGTTGCAGAACTCAACAGAAGATGGGTCACCACCGTGCTCACCACAAATACCGCAGTGAAGTTTGCTGTTTACAGGTTTTCCAAGTTTCAGAGCTGTTTCCATCAACTTGCCAACGCCTTCCTGGTCAAGTTTAGCAAATGGATCGTTCTCGAAGATTTTTGCATCATAGTATGCATCCAAGAACTTACCAGCGTCATCACGGGAGAATCCGAATGTCATCTGAGTCAAATCGTTTGTTCCGAAGCAGAAGAAGTCAGCCTCTTTAGCGATTTCATCAGCAGTCAATGCTGCACGAGGGATCTCGATCATAGTACCAACCTCATACTCAAGGTTAACACCTGCTGCTGCGATTTCAGCATCTGCTGTCTCAACAACGAAGTTCTTAACATATTTCAACTCTTTTACTTCACCAACCAATGGAATCATGATTTCAGGTTTAACATTCCAGTCCGGATGCTCTTTCTGAACTTCGATTGCAGCGCGGATAACTGCCTTTGTCTGCATCTTAGCGATTTCCGGATAAGTTACAGCAAGACGACATCCACGATGTCCCATCATTGGGTTAAACTCATGCAGGGAAGCGATGATTGCTTTGATATCCTCAACGGATTTACCCTGTGCATCAGCCAATTTCTTAATATCAGCTTCCTCTGTAGGAACGAACTCATGAAGAGGTGGATCCAAGAAACGGATTGTAACCGGATTTCCTTCCAGCGCTTCATACAATGCTTTGAAGTCTCCCTGCTGATATGGAAGAATCTTCTCAAGAGCAGCTTCACGCTCTTCTACTGTATCGGAGCAGATCATCTCACGGAAAGCAGCAATTCTGTCTTCCTCGAAGAACATATGCTCTGTACGGCAAAGTCCGATACCTTCTGCACCAAGCTCACGAGCTTTCTTAGCATCTGCCGGTGTATCTGCATTTGTACGAACTTTCATTGTACGGAACTTGTCAGCCCATTCCATAACACGGCCGAACTCACCTGCGATTGTAGCATCAACAGTTTTGATAACGCCATCGTAGATGTTACCGGTAGAACCATCAATTGAGATATAATCTCCTTCATGGTACTCTTTGCCAGCCAATGTGAATTTCTTATTTTCCTCATCCATGTTGATATCGCCACAACCGGATACACAGCATGTACCCATACCACGTGCAACTACGGCAGCGTGGCTTGTCATACCACCACGAACAGTCAAGATACCCTGAGATGCTTTCATACCAGTGATATCTTCCGGAGAAGTCTCAAGACGTACAAGTACGACTTTCTCGCCTCTCTCATTCCACTCTACAGCATCTTCTGCTGTAAATACGATTTTACCACAAGCAGCTCCCGGAGAAGCACCAAGTGCTTTACCGATTGGAGTAGCAGCTTTCAATTCTGCTGCATCAAACTGTGGGTGAAGAAGTGTATCCAAGTTACGAGGATCGATCATTGCTACTGCTTCTTCTTCTGTCTTATGTCCTTCATCAACAAGGTCACAAGCAATCTTCAAAGCAGCCGGAGCGGTTCTCTTACCGTTACGGCACTGAAGCATGTAAAGTTTTTTGTTCTCTACAGTAAACTCCATATCCTGCATATCATGGTAGTGATTCTCAAGGATATCACATACTTTGATAAATTCAGCATATGCTTCTGGGAATTCCTGCTCCATCTGAGCGATTGGCATTGGTGTACGAACACCGGCAACTACGTCCTCGCCCTGTGCGTTCTTAAGGAACTCACCCATCAATTTATTCTCGCCTGTAGCAGGATCACGAGTGAAGGCAACACCTGTACCAGACTCATCATTCAAGTTACCGAATACCATAGGCATTACGTTAACTGCTGTTCCCCATGAATAAGGGATATCGTTGTCACGACGGTATACGTTTGCACGAGGGTTGTCCCAAGAACGGAATACAGCCTCGATAGCAAGTTTCAACTGCTCAACCGGATCCGATGGGAAATCTTCACCAAGCTGTTTTTTGTACTCAGCTTTGAACTGCTCAGCCAAAGTCTTAAGATCTTCTGCTGTCAAATCTACGTCATACTCAACGCCTTTTTCAGCTTTCATTTTATCAATGAGCTGCTCGAAATATTTCTTACCAACTTCCATAACGACATCCGAGAACATCTGGATGAAACGTCTGTAAGAATCGTATACGAAACGCTCGAATTTAGGATCCGGGTTTCCTTCGATCATTGCAGCTACTACTTCGTCATTCAAACCAAGGTTAAGGATGGTATCCATCATACCAGGCATGGATGCACGAGCACCGGAACGTACGGAAACGAGAAGTGGATTTTTGAGGTCACCGAACTTTTTACCGTTCACTTCCTCCATCCATTTAACACCTTCCATTGTCTGAGCCATAATCTCATCATTGATTTTACGGCCATCTTCATAATACTGCGTACATGCTTCTGTACTGATAGTGAAACCCTGTGGTACCGGAAGACCGATTTCAGTCATCTCAGCAAGGTTAGCACCTTTACCACCAAGCAGATTACGCATGGTCATGTTACCTTCTTTGAAGGTATAAACCCATTTGTTTGCCATGATACTTATTTCCTCCTAAATAATATAATAATGTATTTTGACACAGAAACATTTGCATAGAAATAACGCAACAGTTCTGCGGTCGCTGACTCCATTGTAACATAAAGAACGCCGAGAGAAAAGCACTTTTTTCGTCTTATCCGATTTTTGGGTAATTTAATTGACAAACCATTGCAATCACACTATAATTTTTATAACTGCGGTATTATATATAAGAAGATAATTTTTTTATATAAAATGCCCTGCAAATACTTTTATAATAAAATAATGGAGGTTCCTATGATACGCATAATTACGGACAGTCTGTGTGATTTAACCATGGACTATGCAAAAGAATTAAACATCGATATCATGCCGCTTACCGTTCGTTTTGGGGAAGACGATTTTAAATGTGGTGTTGATCTCACGAACGAAGCTTTCTATGACAAACTTATCAATGACAGTAACAATCCTTCTACTGCCGCTGTCAATCCATTTGAATTCGAGGAAATTTTCAAAAAATACATCGATGCCGGCGATGAAGTCGTGGCAGTCCTTTTTTCCAAATACATGAGTGCAACATTCCAGTCCGCATCCATTGCAGCAGAGAATATCAATTCTGACCGCCTGCATTTGATTGACTGCGAAACGGGAGCCATGGGACAGGGACTTTTAGTTGAAACCGCTGTCACTTTGCGTGACGAGGGAAAATCCGCAAAAGAAATTGCCGACACCATTCAGTCACTTTTAAAGAAAACCGTAACCTATATCGTCGTAGATTCACTGGAATACTTAAAGCGCGGCGGTCGAATCAGTAAAAGTGCGGCACTTCTTGGCGGCCTGATGAAAGTACATCCGGTTTTGCAGATTATTGCCGATGGTGCAAAGCCAATTGATAAAGTAAAAGGAAAGAAATCCGCAAATGCATGGCTGATTAACAAATTAAAAGAACAGCCGGCAGATGAAAATTATAAACTCGTAATCGGACATTCAAATGCGCCGGAGCGAGCAAAAGCATTTGAAGAACAACTTCGCGAGGCAGGTATTAAAAACGAATTTTTGACCACCTGCATCGGACCGGTCGTAGGAACACATATCGGACCAAATTGTTTGGGAATTGGATATATCACCAAATAAATAAAATGGATAGAGAACAAAAAACTATATATAAAGGAGACAACTATGCCTAAAAGAGAAGACATTAACAAAGTATTAATCATCGGTTCCGGTCCGATTATCATCGGACAAGCCTGCGAATTTGACTACTCCGGAACACAGGCCTGCAAGGCACTCAGGAAACTCGGTTACGAAATCGTTTTGGTCAATTCCAACCCGGCAACCATTATGACAGACCCGGAAATTGCAGACGTAACTTACATCGAGCCACTAAATGTAAACCGTTTGGAGCAAATCATTGCCAAAGAGCGTCCGGATGCCGTTTTACCAAACCTCGGCGGTCAGTCCGGCTTAAACCTTTGTGCCGAATTGGCAAGTGAGGGAATTCTTGACAAATACGGTGTACAGGTAATTGGTGTGCAGGTCGATGCCATTGAACGCGGAGAAGACCGCATTGAATTCAAGAAATCCATGGATGCCATCGGTGTTGAAATGGCAAGAAGCCAGGTATCTTACAGCGTAGATGAAGCATTAGCCATTGCGGATGAATTAGGATATCCGGTTGTTTTGCGCCCTGCCTACACAATGGGCGGTGCCGGCGGCGGTCTTGTTTATAATAAGGAAGAATTAAAAACCGTTTGTGCCCGTGGACTTCAGGCAAGTCTGGTTGGACAGGTTCTTGTCGAGGAATCCATTCTCGGCTGGGAAGAATTAGAGCTTGAAATTGTACGTGACGCCGATGGCAATATGATTACCGTCTGCTTCATTGAAAACATTGACCCAATGGGAACACATACCGGTGATTCTTTCTGTTCCGCACCGATGCTTACCATTTCCGAAGATGTACAGAAACGTCTTCAGGAACAGGCATACCGAATTGTTGATTCCGTCAAAGTTATCGGCGGTACCAATGTACAGTTTGCCCATGACCCGGTTTCAGATCGAATCGTTGTTATCGAAATCAACCCAAGAACTTCCCGTTCTTCTGCACTGGCATCCAAAGCTACCGGTTTCCCAATTGCTTTAGTTTCCGCTATGCTCGCTGCCGGTCTTACTTTGAAAGACATTGAATGTGGAAAATACGGAACCTTAGATAAATACAAACCGGACGGCGACTATATCGTAATTAAATTTGCGCGCTGGGCTTTTGAAAAATTCAAAGGTGTAGAAGATAAATTAGGAACTCAGATGCGTGCCGTCGGCGAAGTAATGAGCATTGGAAAAACTTATAAAGAGGCTTTCCAGAAAGCAATCCGAAGCTTAGAGACCGGCCGCTATGGTTTAGGTTTTGCCAAAGATTATAATGAAAAATCAAAAGAAGAACTGCTTCGTATGTTAGCCACTCCTTCGAGTGACCGCCATTTCATTATGTATGAGGCACTTAGAAAAGGCGCTACCGTAGACGAAATCTTTGATATCACAAAAGTAAAACACTACTTTGTTGAACAGATGAAAGAACTTGTTGAGGAAGAAGAAGCCATCGCAAAATCCAAAGGTTCTCTTCCATCCGATGAACAGCTTATTTCCGCTAAGAAAAATGGCTTCTCGGATAAATACTTAAGCCAGATTCTTGCTATTCCGGAAGATGACATCCGCAATAAGAGAATTGAACTTGGCATTGAAGAAGCCTGGGAAGGTGTTCACGTAAGCGGAACCAAAGACAGCGCTTATTATTATTCAACTTACAATGCCAATGACAAAAATCCGGTCAGCGATGAAAAGAATAAAATCATGATTCTCGGTGGTGGTCCAAACCGAATCGGTCAAGGTATCGAATTTGACTACTGCTGTGTTCACGCAGCACTTGCTTTGAAAAAACTCGGTTTTGAGACGATTATCGTAAACTGTAATCCGGAGACGGTTTCCACCGACTACGATACATCCGACAAATTGTACTTTGAGCCTTTAACATTGGAAGATGTTTTAAGCATTTACAAAAAAGAAAAACCACTCGGCGTAATTGCTCAGTTTGGTGGACAGACACCACTTAATTTGGCAGCTGAACTGGAGAAAAACGGAGTCAAAATTCTCGGCACTTCTCCATCCGTTATCGACTTGGCGGAAGACCGCGATTTGTTCCGTGCAATGATGGACAAATTAGGAATCCCAATGCCGGAAGCAGGCATGGCAACAACCGTTGATGAGGCACTGGAAATTGCGAAAAAAATCGGTTATCCGGTTATGGTTCGTCCTTCCTATGTACTTGGCGGACGCGGCATGGAAGTCGTATATGATGACGAAAGTCTTACCGACTACATGAAAGCAGCCGTAGGTGTTACACCGGACCGTCCGATTTTGATTGACCGTTTCTTAAATCACGCATTGGAATGTGAAGCAGATGCCATCAGTGATGGAACACATGCTTTCGTTCCTGCTGTTATGGAGCATATCGAGCTTGCCGGTGTACACTCCGGAGACTCTGCCTGCATTATTCCATCGGTTCATATTTCCGAGGAAAATGTTGCGACAATCAAAGAATACACGAAAAAAATCGCAGAAGAGATGCATGTTAAAGGTCTCATGAATATGCAGTATGCCATCGAAAATGGAACGGTTTACGTTCTGGAAGCAAATCCAAGAGCTTCCCGTACGGTACCGCTTGTTTCCAAAGTATGTAACATCCGCATGGTTCCTTTAGCTACCGACATTATTACTTCGGAACTTACCGGCCGCCCATCACCGGTATCCTCTTTGAAGGAACAGAACATTCCATATTTCGGTGTCAAAGAAGCCGTATTCCCATTCAACATGTTCCCAGAGGTTGACCCTCTGCTCGGACCGGAAATGCGCTCTACCGGCGAGGTACTTGGGCTTTCCACCTACTATGGCGAGGCGTTCTACAAAGCACAGGAAGCAACACAGACAAAACTTCCTTTGAAGGGAACCGTATTAATTTCCGTAAACCGCAAAGACAAACCGGAAGTAGTTGAAGTTGCTAAATTATTTGCTGAGGCAGGCTTTAAGATTCTGGCAACCGGTAAGACACATGAAATTATTACTGATGCCGGTATCGAGGCAGAGAAGGTATTGAAATTGTACGAGGGTCGTCCAAATGTACTGGATTTGATTACAAACGGCGATATTGATTTAATCATCAACTCACCGGTTGGCAAAGACAGCGTACACGATGACAGTTACCTGCGTAAAGCAGCAATTAAGGCAAAAATCCCTTATATGACAACTATCGCTGCTGCCAAAGCAAGTATTAAAGGAATCTTGTATGTTCAGAAACATGGCAATGGTGAAGTAAAATCCTTGCAGCAGATTCATAGTGAGATTTCTGATAAATAATTTATCTACACAAAAAAGCTGCGTCTTGTAAACACGAGACGCAGTTTTTTATATACCATATTTTTATTTAGTTGGAATGTTTTTCACATGTTTAATCCATTTTCCCTTTTTGCTTCGATATGTCATCGTCACACAGTAGGTCTTCTTTTTCTTCGCCTTTTTCCGTATACCTACTTTCCGGGATATTTTGTACGAATATGTCATATGCGCCTTTTTTGCTCCACGAATTGCCTTTGCTCCTTTTACCGTGCAAACAATTGTCTTCATGCTTTTGTCAGCAGTTAATTTGGTTTTCTTTCCCTTAATGTAAATCTTTTTCACAAAGAAAGAATTTTTTTCATCCCCCTGCATGATTCCCAAACGAACCTTTTTCACTTTAGCATCAACGTAAAGTTTTTTTATGGAAAATTTCTTACTGCTTCCCTTACAAAAATCATTTGTCCAAAACGAATAATAGCCAATTCCTTTGTCCTCTCCCTGAGCCAAATGCCACTCTTCAATCGGCTTCGAAAAAAGACGGCTTTCATAAGACAACGAATAAAATCCTTTAGAGTAGACTTTCCTTAATGAAGTACAATCCGCAAATGCTTCATTATACATGGCAACGCCATCATTTAAATGTAATTCTGTCAAACTGCTGCAGCCAAAAAATGCATACTCTCTAACAAACAAAACATCTTTCGGCAAATAAAGTTTTTTCAGATTTTTACACTGATAAAACGCCATTACTCCGATGTTCGTTACTGTTTTTGGTATCGTTATTTTTGTCACTTTATCTGCATTTGTCAGTACCGTAAAATACTGACGGTTCACACTTAAATTTACTTCATTCGTCAGAATTTTTCCGGAATAACCAAGACTGACCACTTTGTACCCATCAATGGTTTGCGGAACAATAATTTCCGTATCATCTGACGCAATCTTTCTCAATTCAATTTCCTTTTTTGCTGCATCAATCACACGATAAGAGTATTTACCGCTTTTTACAAAAGCACCGGTATTGTGCCAATCCTCCACCGTATCTTCCCTTACAACCGGTTTTTCAGTTGCAGCCGGCGTATCCGCTTTGCTTACTTTTGCCGTCAGTGGCGATGCCACGGCAAGTAACATAAACATCAAAACGCCCATCACAATTTTTGTTCTTTTACCACCAAACCACTTTTTATAAACAATCTCTGCTGCCATACATCCTACCATCCCTCCTAAAAGATTTAATAATAAATCGTCCACATCGACACTTCGATAACAATAACCTAAGGCAGAGTTAAATACGCCTTGCAAAATTTCAATTGATAAGCTGGTAAGAAAACATATGATAAAAACCGTTTTCTTTTTATGTTTCTGTTTCCAGCTTAAAATCGTAGTAAAAAAACCATACGGAACAAATAACAATATATTTCCTATACATTGAAACAAAAATACACTTTGATATCCTGAGAAAAATTCCTTTATATATCCAAAGATACTACGCAAAGGCACAAAATTATTTGTTTGCCCTAATTCATATTCAATATTCAATGCAATTTCCTCTTGCTGTATCGGAAACGGAAAATACACTACAACAAATATCCCTGCCAGAGTAAACAAAGCCATCACATATGATATGAATAAATAAATTCCACTCTTCGTCCTTATATCCCATTCATGCATACAAAACAAAAGCACACCGGCAAATATAACAAACTGTACAAACAAAATGGCTGGTAATAAATATGTAATCATGTACCACTCCCCCTTTCATATTTACAATACCATTACCAATTTATTTTTCCAGTTCCCTGAATACGTTTTCCGTCTTCCTTTTTCCAAAATTGATATTGACAACTTCCATGATTCGAAAATGTAATTGTCTGTTTGTTACCAGCTTTTTTGTTTATTGTTTTTGTAGCATAGGTTTTCGAAAAAAATATGTCATTGCTTACTTGTTTTACAACAAAACTCTTACTTCCCCAATGCGAAACATTAAATGATATTTTTATCTTTTGCGCTTTTCCATTATACACTCTACTTGGTAAATAATGCGCAAAATCATAAACAAAACTTCTCGAAAACGCTATTGAATAAGAGAAACTCAGCATAAATGCAACACCCACAATACACGCAATCCTTTTCCAATTAATTCTTCCCATCTTTCTTACATCTCCATTTCTTAATTATGTTGAGAGATTAGATATAATAAATCCAATCCATAGTTATAGTACCGCTTATAATGATAACACATTCTAAAGATAACAGATTCTAAAATTCGTGAACGGACAAAAATTGGGAGTGAACGGACATTTTTTGTTAGCTTTTTTTGAAATTCCAGTAATTCAGCAGAAAAACTTTGTGACTCGTGGGTTTTGAGTACGTCAGTATGTGTTGCAAGAAGTCCAGTGGACTTCTGTTATGCAACGACTGAAGCGGAGCGGAGACCTCTGGTAGTTTCAGTGCCCCTACTGCTACGTACTCAACTAGCGAGAGCGGCACAAGAGGTTCGGGGAACCTCTGACCTGCGTGGACCGGAGTGGAACGGAGAACCACGAGACGCAAAGTTTTTCTACTGAATTACGGAAGCAAAGAAAAGCCAACAAACACATTCATTCTCCTCCCACAACTTATCAATCTTTACACCAGTGGAATCACCACATCAGCAACAAACCACTCCTCTTTTGTATGTATCTCAAAATCTCCGTCAACACTCTCGACCATGTGACGAATACTTTTAATTCCATAACCATGAAGCTCTTTATCTTTTTTCGACGTTTTAATTCCCGTTACGGAATTAAATTTCTCTTTCCCATCATAGGTATTAGAGATTCGGATAATGAGCATTTTCTTTGCATATTTTATTGTAATCTTAATCTTTTTATCTTGTACTTTTTCGCATGCTTCCATTGCATTGTCAAGAAGATTTGTCAGAATTCCTGTAAGCACATAGGCAGAAACATTCAAATCTTTTGGAACTTTAACATCCATTTTAGTTTCAATCCCAAGACGGTCTGTCTCCTGCAATTTATAACTGAGAATACTGTCTATGACAAAATTGTCAGTTCGCTCAAACTTCGTCTGGAAAAGTTCCCCTTCCTGCATTTCATTTAAGTACTCTGTCAGTTTTTCCTTTTCCCCCTGACTGTTCATAAATGCAAGCATGGAAATATGTTTCTGAAAATCATGCCGCTGAATTCTAAGTCCTTCATCCATCTGATGCATCAGTTTAAGCTGGCGGTTCTGATACACATTTAACTGCTCCAGTTTTTCCTTTTCAAAACGCACACGCATATTTTCAATCTGAACGTCACACAGATAAAATACCAAAACATTCATGACAAACAAAATAACCGTACAGCCAAGCATATTTAACCAGTAAAAATTCTGCTGGCAAATCATCAAATCAAGGTAAAGCGAAAACACCGGGAGCACAATCGTTACCGTCCAGTAAAGAATCGGAATCTCTCTTCCTTTCCGCAGATTGCGGAAGTTTCGTATCATAAGTACGACAAGATACTGCACGACCGGCAGTGCCACCACGCCCCAGACGTTGTAATATTCTCTCGACTGAAATACATTTAAATCCAAAAATCCGGTTGCAAGTCCCACGATACATTCTGCTAAAGTCATGCTGACAAAAGCAAAGACGGAATACAAAAGCCCCTTCTTCCATCCACTCTCGTACGCAAAAAAAGCAATCAGTACAAGTACACCATAAGAAATCAATCCCGTCAGCAACGGAATATTAACAAAAAGATAAAGCGAACTTGTAACTACAAAAAACAACAAAAAGGCTGCAAGTTCCATCCAGCCTCCACGCCTACTTTTTCCAAAAAGACAGCGGTATAATAACCACAGCTCATACGATTGAAATATACTGGCAATAATAAAAAAAGTAGTAAAAAGCATCTCAGTCCTCCATCAGTTCATGATTAATAAATTCATCTTTAAATTGTTTTCTACGGCTTTTTCCTATTATAATCTCTTTGCCATCCGACATCTTCACCTTTGACATAGAATACTCCGTAACATAATTCAAGTTAATCAGGTAACTCTTATGACAACGGCTGAATCCATGTTTTTCGTAAATATCACAAAGCTGCTGTAGTGAACTTCCCGCAAAAGCCACTCTCCCGTCCTTACAATGAACTTCAACACCTTTTCCTGCTCCTACAAAATACACAACATCTTTCAAACATACACTTTTATAAACGCCATCTTCACGGTACCGAAAAGCAAGCGTTCCCGCATTAACACGCTCACGCACGAGGTCAATATCTTTTACAACATCCTCATGTTTCAATGGTTTTAAATGAAAATTCAATGGATGCACATCAAATAAATCCATACAATAATTTGATTTTCCGGAGATAAAAACCAAATAAATCAAATCCATTTTCCATGCACTGCGAATCATCTGCCCCAGTTCAATTCCATTCTTCTGTGGCAGTTCAATATCAAGAAACAGCATGTCATACCACTGACCGGTCTGTAACTGCTGCTGCAATGTCTCCGCACTATGATACACATCAACATAGAGACGCGTTGCATTTTCGTTATTATACTGTTCAATCCACCCCTCAAGCTGAGAGCATACGCCTTTGTCATCATCACAAATTGCAATATTCACTGCGTATCACCTGCCTGCGTATTTATTTCCATTCTTTCGGAAGTATCGCATTTCCTCCAAATCCTTTATGTTTCCAATTGTCCTTCGACTTATCAAACGATGTCACCTGCAAAATCTGCCATGGGTTTGATTTTTTCAAAGAACGATACACTTTTTTCAAAGGTACCCACTGTCTGTTATGCGTCAAATCTCCGGAATCTCCGAGAAAAATTTTATCGCTTTTCTCATCATATAAAAACAATGTCACATAATGTCCCGGTGTATCTTTCCAGTAACAATTGCTGTCATTACTGCTCACCACAACAATACATGCCAGTGATTCTTTCACTAACTTCTGAAACGCTTCGTATTTCCCAGGCTTACGAAAAACATCTGACGTAAAACCAAGTTCTTTTAACGTAGTCTTCATATAGCCCCAGTCGATGGCACCGCCACCGCCATAGCCACTCACTTTTTTTGCATACTGGTACATGTCAACCGGCGAACTTTCATACTCAGAAAATGTCGTATAAATATTTGCCATGCAGCACAGACCGCAGCCAAAAGCACCAAAGGAGCCACCATCATAAAACTCTTTGCCCCATTTACCAGACCACTCTCTGCGTCCCTCATAAGCCTTTGGTCCCTGAAAGAAAGTTGCTACTTTTTTAGTCGGGTCAGGCGTGGGTGTCGGTTTTTGTGTCGGAGACAACGATGGCAAAGCGGTCGCCTTTGGCGTAACCGCTGTCTGTTTTAATGTTTCTTTTGTCTGCTTTGACCCGGCCGGGAAAAACTGATTCAATAAAGCAGCGGCTGCCAGCATCCCGATGCTTAACAAGATGATGACAGCCAGTTGCTTTTTAGTAACTTCGCGTTTCTGCATAAAGTCTCCTAAAATGTAAATTTATCCGCAAAATACTCTTTCAAATCTGCAATTTTAACTCTTTCCTGTTCCATAGTATCACGGTCACGTACCGTAACCATACCATCTTCTTCTGAATCAAAATCATAAGTAACACAATATGGTGTACCGATTTCATCCTGACGGCGGTAGCGTTTACCGATATTACCACGGTCGTCATATTCACAGTTGTAAGTCTTGCTGAGCTCTTCAAATACTTTTTCAGCATTCTCATTCAATTTCTTTGACAATGGCAACACACCAATTTTAACCGGTGCCAGTGCCGGATGAAAATGAAGAACCGTACGAACATCCGGTTTTTCTTCCGTTCCAATATTTTCTTCATCATAAGCACTGCAAAGGAAGGCAAGTGTTACACGGTCTGCTCCCAGTGAAGGCTCGATTACATAAGGAATGTATTTCTCACGTTTTTCATCATCAAAATATTCCATCGGCTCGCCGGAAGTATTCTGATGCTGTGTCAAATCGTAATCTGTACGGTCTGCAATTCCCCAAAGTTCGCCCCAGCCAAATGGGAACAAGAACTCAAGGTCTGTCGTTCCCTTGCTGTAGAAACAAAGTTCTTCCGGTGAATGGTCGCGTGCACGCATCTCATCTTCTTTGATGCCAAGGCTCTGCAGCCAATCGATACAGAACTGACGCCAGTAGTTAAACCACTCCAAATCCGTTCCCGGCTCACAGAAAAATTCAAGTTCCATCTGTTCAAACTCACGGGTACGGAATGTAAAGTTACCCGGCGTAATCTCGTTACGGAATGACTTACCAATCTGTCCGATACCAAACGGAATTTTTTTGCGTGATGTACGCTGTACATTTTTAAAGTTTACGAAAATACCCTGTGCCGTCTCCGGACGGAGATATACGGTATTTTTTGCATCTTCGGTTACACCCTGGAATGTTTTAAACATCAGGTTAAACTGACGAATTTCCGTAAAATTGTGTTTTCCACAACTTGGGCATGCAATTTTATGTTCTTCGATAAACTGCTCCATCTGTTCATTGGACCAGCCATCCACAGAACCATCCAGTTCAATGTCATTGTCTCCGGCAAAGTCTTCAATCAACTGGTCTGCACGGAAACGCTCATGACACTCTTTACAATCCATCAGAGGGTCGGAAAAGCCGCCAAGGTGTCCGGATGCCACCCATGTCTGCGGATTCATAAGAATCGCACAGTCCACGCCAACATTGTATTTATTCTCCTGAATAAACTTCTGCCACCATGCTTTTTTTACATTATTTTTTAATTCTACACCAAGATTTCCATAATCCCATGTATTCGCTAAACCACCGTAAATTTCAGAACCCGGATAGATAAATCCACGGCTCTTAGCCAGTGCAACGATTTTGTCCATTGTCTTTTCCATCGTCTTCCTCCATTGCTTTCATTTTCTCTCAATATTGTACTATTTTAGCAATGTTTTTGCAAGTAAAATAATTTGCGGGGGATATTCTATATGGTGGTTTTTGAGGTTTCCGTAATTTACCTAAAAAAATTGTTTCTCTTGCGCCGCTCCCGCTTAGCAAACCGGCATGCCAACCACGCATGCCAGATACCCGCGCGTTTGCAGCGCAATCGTCACAAATTTTTTTAGGTGAATTACCGGAAGTCTCAAAGACCAACATGGAATATTTCCTGCAAATAATTTTCTCAAACGGAGAGATGGTGCTGGGCGGAGCAGAGCAAAAAAGACCGTAGATTTCGCCATGAGGGACTTGAACACCGTCGGTGCGCTAAGGACGTATTCTGTCCTTGCGCACCGTTACGTGTGTTCTCTAACGAAAGTGGTCCCTCATGCGAAACTACGGTCTTTTACTCTACTGTTCTATATTTCTGCAAACGACTCGTTGGTTTATCCGGTATTGTATATGTCAATTTCCCACTTTCTATCATAGGCTTTAAAATTTTTCTGGTCATATACGTCCGATTTTTATATCCAAGATAAGCCAATATCTCTTTTTTGCTTTTTGGTTTCCTGCAAAATTTCAATATTTCCCGTTCGAGTGCTATACTATTATCTTGGTCACTGACTTGGTCACTATCTTGGTCACTATCTTGGTCACTAACCTTTGGCCCCGATTTTAATGTTGCCGCATCATTTAATGGGATAACTGTTCGAAATATGTCACCCTCCACAAATTGTGGAACTCCTCCTGAATACATTTTCGTATATTTGTAAGTGTTTCGCATTCCTGATCCAAGTTCATCTGCAAGTCCGATTTCTCTAAACACCTTTGAAATGGCAGGATTTTTCGGAAATGGTTGAAACGTATTCAGATCCAAATTTCCATAACCATGTGTCCTATTACTGTTCTCGGCTAATATGCAATCCTTTTCAATAATCATTTTGGCTACATAGCCGCTTGAATAATCTCGGTGTGCTAAACTGTTAGAAATTATCTCCCTCAATATTGCATCCCTTGCACTCACCGATTGCATTCCATCTAAAACAAATGGATTACTTAAATGCTTTTTGGCAAATGCACTCATTCGCTCATACGTATCTAAAAGATTCGTCACAATGACATCTCTATCATCGTACCGATCCAGATTTTCGACACGAAATATCATGTCTGTTTTATGCTGCGGAAGTGCAGACATAATTGTAGTATCTTTTCCAAACAACAAAATTGCAGCTAATGTAATGCCTTCTTTCCTACTCTCGCGATCCATCAAAATCAATCCGGCACTTCTCAACAATTCCTCATCATCCATAGACTGCCATGGATGATTATCACTTCTGACACGAGTCATCTTACGTGCTTTGTCAATTAGATCAGTCCGAAGGACATCTAACCCCCACTCTGGAAACACTCTGTTGACAAAATATGTGTCCTGTTTTCGTGCATATAATTTATATACAAGTTCTTCATTATTTGTAATATCTATATCCGATTCATTATTTCTATCATATATTCTTCCAGAGCACCTACTTACCTGCGTTCCAACCGGAACATATATATGCAGAATTATTTTATCCTCAATCTTATACTCTTTCGGAGACAAGAACAAAGGCGGATACATCTTATTTGAATTATTGATGGCTGTCACGAAATCCTTTTTTATCTGTTCTACACAGTTTGGTTCTATTCCCAATATCTCACCATTATCTTTCACCCCAAGAAATATGTTTCCCCCATCCCTATTGGAAAACGCACAAACACTTTCATATACATCTTTCGTGATACTGGTTTGAGATTTTTTAAACTCAGTCGTATGATTCTCACCTTTACTGAGAATATTCAAAATTTCCTTTTCATCCAATGCGTTTTCTCCTCCTTGTTTTCTATATAGTTTACCAATTTCCCGATAAACTAAACTGTCAATAAATTATATTTTACTAGATTTATATGTATTTTACAATGAACTTCTTCTATTTGCAGGGGCTATTCTATATGGTGGTTTTGAGGTTTCCGTAATTCATTAAGAAAAGTTTGCATCTCGTGGGACGGCTCCCGCCTGGTTGAGTTGCGTAACAGCAGGGGCACTGAAACTACCAGTGCCACCTGCTGACGCACTCAAAACCCACTCGATGCAAATCTTTTCTTAATGAATTGTCGGAAGCCTGAAAAGGCCAACATGGAACATTTTCTGCAAATAATTTTCTCAAATAGAAAGAAAGGTACTGATTTGATTAGCTGAGCAGTTTATTATAAAATTCTCAGTTTTTTATCTTGGCAACTGAGCCATTATAATCCCTTTTATAAAATTCTGCCTGTCTATTATACATTTCTGCATATAAGCCTTGCAAATTCATTAAATAATCATGGCAACCATCTTCTTGAATCGTGTGTTTTGAAAATACAAGTATTCGATCACAAAACTTTCCACTAGCTAACCTATGTGAAATAAAAAAAGT